>JAYTNX010000234.1:0-7183 GCA_043748075.1 Pseudomonadota bacterium | reverse complement strand
GACTTCGGCTGCATCCAGTCGTCGAACTGCTGCAGCGGATTGTGGGGTCGCAGGTAGTGGCCCTGGATCTGCAGCGGGCTGAGCTTCAGCTCTTCCGGCGCGAGCTTCGCCGCGGCGATGCCTGGCCAGGAGGTCTTCGAGATCGGTCGGCCTGCGAGGCTGACGGCGGTACCGGGCAGACGGGTCTCGGCGAAGGAGTTCGCGCCGGGCGGCGTGAGCGCGACGCCGAGCTGGCGGATCTGGTCGCGGACGCGCGCATACCCATGGCCGATCTGCACGGCGCCGAACTCGGGGCGTCCTGGAAGGCCGTGGCCCGTCCAGCAGCGCCCACCCACGCGACCGCTGCCCTCCAGCACCAGCGCGTCGATACCCGCGTCCCGCAGCAACCGCGCCGCATACAGGCCGGCGATGCCTGCGCCGAGGATCAGCACGTCGGCGCTGCGAGTTGCGGGCGAGGTGGTGCCAGCGGCACGCGTGCGCCGCATCGGCCAGGCGGCCGCGGCCAGCGTCGCAGAAGAGGCGGCAAGGAACTGGCGTCGCGAAGGGCGGATCATGCGGGGACTCCCGGCAGCTGCGGAGGCGTCAGCGGACGAACGGGAACAACGGGCCGTCCGGCCGCTGGCCGACTGTAACGCGGGACAGATCGACTCCGGGCACCTTCATGCTGAACGAGTCAGGCTGCCAGGTGACATCGTCCCCGGCCCAGCGCGTCGTGAACGCGACTCGAGCCTGGTCCGAGCGGTTCGGCGGCGCACCATGCAGGGTGTAGGGGTGGATCAGCAGCGCGTCGCCGGCGCGGATGTCCCAGCTCAGGCGCTGGTACTCGCCGCAGGCGAGCTTCGCCTCGACATCGGGCATGTCGCCGTAGCCTTCGGGCAGCGCGGTGCCCGGCTCGATGTAGACCGGCGGACGGAACTGCGTGGGATTGCGATGACTGCCACGGATGCATTGCAGCGGCGACATGTCCTCCGAGATGTCGTTCATGGCGATCCACAGTGACGGAATCTGCGTGCCCTTGCAGGGGAACGACGCGATGTCGTGGTGCCAGGGCGTGCCGGCGCCATCCGCGCCCGGATCGTGGAAGAACGTCAGGTCGTACCAGTACTGCAGCCGCTGCGCGCCGATCACGGCGCCCACCACGTCCGCGACGCCGGAATCGGTGAAGAAGCTGCGTACCGCCGCGTCGTCCCGCCACAACCAGCGGATCGTCAGGCGCCCCGGCGCCTGGCTGTACTCGGCGGTGGGATAGACGTCGCCTGCGGCGGGCGTCGGTGACGGGATGCGTCCCTGCATCGGGTTCACCGCGGACCCGGTGCGCGCGGTCAGCGTTTCGCGCGCGCGACGCAGCGCGACCGTGAGTCGCCCGGTCCATGCCGGCGTCAGCAGCCCCGGCAGGTGCACGGCGCCGTCGCTGCGGTATACCTCGCGGAATGTCTCGAGCTGCGTTGCGCTGTAACGATTCTGCGGCATAGGCCGGGCTCCGGGGTGACGGGAGGGTTCGACACTAGGGTGGACCCGTCGGGGTTGTCGAACGGTCCCGGGCGCGCTCCCGACATCCGGACAGGTGCAGTGTGAGCCGCAACGTCGACCTTGTGGCAGGCGCAGGGCATAGTGGCGACCATGAAAACCGTGCTGGCGATACTCGCCGCGATGGCGGTCGGCGGCGTGCTGGGTGCCGGCGGCGGCAGCCTGTTGGGCGTGGTGGTCGGCGTGCTCGCGCTGTGGGGCGCGCATCGACTCCAGCAACTCGACGAGCGGCTCGACGCGATGCAACGCTCGCTGGAAGCACGCGAGGCCGAGCTTGCCCGGTTGCGAGCCCGCGAAACCGCAGCGGAGGGTATGGCGAAACCCGGGTCATCGAGTGCGACGACGAGCGAGGCGCAAGCCCCTCCCGTGGCCATCACCCCCGCAGCGCCGACGCCTGCCATTGCGCCGAGTGTCGTGACTGCGAGCGCGACGACGTCACTGGCAGTGACGACGGCTGTGACCACTGCGGTGCCGTCGGCCCCGGCGTCGCCCTCCGCGTGGCGTGCGCCGCCGTCGCCGCCCGCGCGGCCGGAGTTCGAGCTGCTGGGCCGAATTCGTGATTGGTTCACCGGCGGCAACACGCTGGTGCGCGTCGGTGTGGTCGTGCTGTTCCTGGGCGTCGCGTTCCTGCTGCGCTACGTCGCCGAGCGCACCGAACTGCCGATCGAGTTCCGTCTCGCCGGCGTGGCACTCGGAGCGGTCGTGCTGCTGGGTCTGGGCTGGCGCTTGCGCCGGCGACGAGTGGGCTACGCACTGACGCTGCAGGGCGCCGCCGTGGGCATCCTCTACCTGACCGTCTTCGCCGCGCTGCGCCTGTACGCGCTGCTTGCGCCCCAAGCGGCCTTCCCGCTGCTGGTGTTGATCACCGTGTTCGCGGTGATGCTCGCGATATTGCAGGATTCGCTGCCCTTTGCGTTGCTGTCGGCCGCTGCGGCCTTCCTCGCTCCGATCCTCGTGTCGAGCGGGCAGGGCGATCACGTCCTGCTGTTCGGTTACTACCTCGTGCTCACCACCGGGCTCGTCGCCGTCGCCTGGTTCAAGGCCTGGCGCCCGCTGATGCTGTTGGGCTTCCTCGCCACCTTCGGCGTCGCGACCGCCTGGGGCGTGCTGCGCTACCGCGCCGACCTGTACGCGAGCACCGAGCCATTCCTGGTGCTGTTCTTCCTCGCCTATCTGGCGATCGCCGTGCTGTTCGCGCTGCGCCAGCCACCGGACCTCAAGGGCTATGTCGACGGCACGCTGGTGTTCGGCCCGCCGGTCGCCGCGTTCGGGTTGCAGTCGGCGATGCTGCACGACCAGCGCTTCCAGCTCGCGTTCAGCGCGTTGTGCGTCGGCGGCCTGTACGTCGGACTCGCTGGACTGCTGTGGCGCCGCCATCGCGGGAGTCTGCGGTTGCTGGTCGAATCCTTCCTTGCGCTCGGCATTGCGTTCCTGACATTGGCCATCCCGCTGGCGATCGACGGTCACTGGACCGCCGCAACCTGGGCGCTCGAGGGTGCCGCCCTGGTCTGGGTCGGATGCCGACAGGATCGCCGCCTGCCGCGCGCCAGCGGCGTGCTGCTCCAATGGGCTGCCGGACTGATCTTCTGGCGCAGCCTCGACGTGCCGGCAGACGCCTGGCCGCTGCTCAACAGCGGCTGGCTGGGCGGGGCGATGGTCGCCGCGGCGGCGGGGCTGTCTGCGGTGCTGTTGCAGCGTGCGCAGCCCGCGCTGCGCGACTACGAGCGACCGGTCGCGGGAATGATGTTCGTCTGGGGACTCGGCTGGTGGCTGTTGTCGGGGTTCGCCGAAATGCAGCGCCGGGTGCCGGCGCCGTTCTGGCCGGCCGCGTCGGCGCTGTTCCTGGCAACCACGGCGGCGCTCAGCAGCGAACTGCGGCGACGGGTCGCGATGCCGCTCGCGCAATGGCCGGGGCTACTGCTCGCGCCCGCGCTGGCGCTCGTCGCGCTCTGGACGCTGGGTGGGGCGGAGCATCCCCTGGCCAACGCCGGCTGGTGGGGCTGGCCGGTCGCACTCGCCGTGCTCTATGGGCTGCTTCGCCGTGATGTCGATGCCGCGCTGCCGCGGGCGGGCGCCGACGAATTCGCGACGACGCTGGGTGCGGCGAGTCCTGCGGCGGTCGGGGCGACGGTCCTGCACGCCCTCGGTGGCTGGCTCGCGCTCGCGCTGCTGACGACGGAACTCGCCTGGCAGGTGCAGCGCCTCGTTGCGGGAGGCGCGGACTGGTCCGCCGTGACGCGCGCGCTGCCGGGTCTCGTCGTGTTGTTGGCGCTGCCTGCGATGCGTGAGCGTTTTCCCTGGCCATTGGCGCGGCACGATTTCGCCTACCTCGGCGTGTTCGCCGGCGGCGTCTCGCTGTATCTGGTGCTGTGGCTGGTCGGCGCGCAGCTGCGCGCGGGCGGCGACGCGGAACCGTTGCCCTACGTGCCATTGCTGAATCCGCTCGACCTGGTCTCCGGCCTGATCGTGTTCGCGTTGCTGCGTCACTGGCGCGTGTTGCGGGCGACCCTGCCGGGCGTGTCCGACGGCCGCAACGATCGCGCGGTATACGGCTTGCTGGCGGCGCTCGGTTTCGTCTGGCTCAACGGCGCGCTGCTGCGGGCGGTCCATCAGATCGGCGGCGTGCCGTACGACGCCGGCGCCCTGATCGGCTCGACGCTCGTGCAGGTGGCGCTGTCGATCTTCTGGACGGTTCTCGCCCTCGGCGCGATGCTGCTCGCGACGCGGCGAGCCTACCGCACCGGCTGGCTGGTGGGCGCGACGCTGCTCGCGGTCGTGGTGGTCAAGTTGTTCCTGGTCGACCTGTCGCGCATCGGCTCCATCGAGCGCATCGTGTCGTTCCTGGTGGTTGGAGGCCTGATGCTCGTGATCGGATATTTCTCGCCTTTGCCGCCGGCGTCCACGCCGACGGCTGACCGCGCGCCGGGGCCGGCCTCGTGAGCGCGCAGGCTGTGACCTCGGGCAACCCGCGCCGGGTGCCGCGTGGGGCGCGGTGGCTCCCTGGCGCACTGGCCTGCGCGGTAGCGTTCGGCCTCGCGCTCGCGGCGGATGCGCCGCGGGTCGGGGCCGACGCCGCGAAGTTGGCGGGCGCACCGGCAGGTTTGCGTCCCGAGGACTTCGCGCGCGGCATGCCCATCATGCTCGCGGTCGGCGCGGACTCGCCGGCGTGGCGGGTGTCGCTGCCACTGGAGGTCTATCGCGCGCTGGTGCGCGCCGATCGCGGCGACCTTCGCGTGTTCAACGGACGCGGCGAAGTGGTGCCCTACCAGTGGCGTCGCCCGCAGGCACCGTCCGTGGTGGGCACCGCGGCCGTCGCGCTGCCGTTGTTCGCGTTGCGCGGCGACGCGGCGCAGGCCCTGCGCGACGTACGGGTGCGCATCGAGTCGGGCGGTGCCAGTGTCAGTGTGGCGACTCCGGCCGTCGCTGCCGGCGCGTCACCGCCGATTGCGGCCTATATCGTCGATGGTCGCAGCGTGAAATCGCCGCTCGATGCGTTCGAGTTGCGCTGGGTCGCCACCGAGGCACAGTTCGCCGGCCAACTCGAGATCGAGGCCAGCGAGGATCTCGGCCGCTGGCGCCGTGTCGCCTCCGGCTCGATCGCGAACCTCACGGCCGGCGCGGCACGGCTGGTCGAGAATCGCATCGAGCTGCCGCCGACGGCCTCGCGATTCTGGCGGCTGTCGTGGTCCGGCGCCGCGGCACCGTTCGTACTCGAGGGCGTGAGCGCACGTCCCGCGGGCGAGCGGCCCGAAATCGCCAGAGCGAACACGGCCGCGACCGGCGTGCCGGCGCCCGGACGCCCGGGCGAGTACGACTTCGATCTCGGCGCCGCGCTGCCGGTCGAGCGCATCAATGTCGCGCTGCCCGAAACCAACACGGTGGTGCAGGGTGCGCTGGCGACACGGGCGCTGCCCGCGCAGTCCTGGTCGACGCTCGTGCCGGATCTCGCGCTCTACCGGCTGACGAGCGACGGTCGCGAGCTGCGCAACGCGGCACGCGAGATCGACCCGACGCCGCGGCGCTACTGGCAGCTGCGGCTGCCGTCCGCCGGCGCCGGCCTCGGCACCGCGCCGCCCGTGCTCGAGGCGGCCTGGCCTGCGGACGAGGTCTGGTTTGTCGCCCGCGGCGCCGGGCCGTTCCTGTTGGCCTACGGCAGCGCCACGGCGCAACCGGCCGATACGCCGCTCGATTCGATGCTGGCGGCGGTGCGTCGCGGCGACGACGGCTTGCGTATCGCAGTCGCTGCCGCCGCACTCGGGCCCGAACGCGTGCTCGGCGGCGAGTCCCGACGGCGTGCGCCGGCGCCGCCGTTCCCTTGGCGCAGCGCGATACTCTGGGCCGTTCTCGCGGGTGGAGTGCTGGCGCTCGGGGCGATGGCCTTGCGTTTGATGCGCGAGACCCGCGAGCCTGACCCGCAGTAGCCGCGCGACTTCAGGCGAACAGCGGCATCCGGGCGTCTGCGAACAGCGCGTCGACGTCATCCTGGGTCGGCGCGCTCGCGGCGCGGGAGACCCGCACCCGATCGAGGTGCGGCGCGAGCAGCTGCATGAACTCGTAGGCGTAGCGGCGCAGGAAGATACCGCGACGGAAGCCGATCCAGGTGAGGTGGCGCGGGAACAGGTGGCTGGCGTCGATCGAGACCAGGTCGGCGTCTTCGACGGGGTCGATCGCCATCGCGGCGACGATGCCGACGCCGAGGCCGAGCCGCACGTAGGTCTTGACCACGTCGGCGTCGCGCGCGGTCAGCGCGACGTCCGGCTCCAGGCCCGCGCGCGCGAACGCCGCCGGCAGCGACGAAGGACCGGTGAGGCTGAAGACATAGGTGACGATCGGGTAGCCGGCGAGTTTCTCGATGCTGACGCTGCGGGCTCGCGCCAGCGGATGGTCCTTCGGCACGACGATGCGCCGGTACCACTCGTAGCACGGCAGCAGCACGCAGTTCGGAAACTGCTCGCGCGACCCGGTCGCGATCGCGATGTCGACGTGTTCCGAGTTCAGCATCTCGCCGATCTGGTCGGAGGTGCCCTGGTGCAGGTGCAGGCGCACCTTCGGGTACTTCTGGCGGAACTTCGCGATCACCGGCGGCAGCACGTAGCGTGCCTGCGTGTGCGTGGTGGCGATCGACAGCGTGCCACGCTGTTCGTCGCGCACGTCGAGCGACATGCCCTTGATCGCCTGCGCCTCGCGCAGGATGCGCTGCGCGCGCTCCACCACCCGCGTGCCCGATTGCGTGAGTCGCGTGAGCGCCCGACCCTCGCGCAGGAACAACTCGAAGCCGAGTTCGTCCTCGAGCAGCTTGATCTGGCGGCTCACGCCGGGCTGCGAGGTATGCAGCTTTTCCGCGGCCGCCGAGATGTTCAGGCCGCTGTCGACGATCGCGACCAGGTAGCGCAGTTGCTGGAGCTTCATGACCGCAACCTTACGCCATCGGGACGTTCTGGACATCCGGCCCGCGGGGCGGCATCGTCCGCGCCCTATGCGCTATCGGAAAGGATTCGTCGATGCCATCGGCCACACGCCGCTGATACGCCTGGAGACCCTGAGTCGCGAAACCGGCTGCGACATCCTCGGCAAGGCCGAGTTCATGAACCCCGGCGGGTCGGTGAAGGACCGCGCCGCGCGCGGCCTGATCGAGGACGCGGAGCGGCGCGGGATG
>JAYTNX010000233.1:0-2323 GCA_043748075.1 Pseudomonadota bacterium | reverse complement strand
GCAGCCGCCGGCCTGGCAGCCTTCTTGCGCGGCTTCTTGGCGGGCGCATCGTCGGCGGCCGGGGCCTCCACCGCGGCAGGCCGGTCGACCAGCTGCATCAGCGCCATCGGCGCCGAGTCACCGACGCGCGGCATCATCCGCAGGATCCGCGTGTAGCCGCCGGCACGCGCCTTGAAGCGCGGGCCGAGATCGCCGAACAGCTTCTCGACGACCGCCGGGTCGCGCAGGCGCGCGAACGCCAGGCGCCGGTGCGCGTCGGTATCGGTCTTCCCCAGCGTGATCAACGGCTCGACGACGCGGCGCAGCTCCTTCGCCTTGGGCAGCGTGGTGCGAATCGTCTCGTGGCGCAGCAAGGAGACGCTCATGTTGCGCAGGAGGGCGTGCCGGTGCGGCGCATTGCGCGACAGCTGACGCCCTGAAAGTCTATGACGCATAAAAGACCTCGATTCGAAAGATGCGGCGGGTGACTTACATCAACCCGCTGCTGCGCTCTTCCTCGTGCCGCAGGCCCGCAGGCGGCCAGCCGTCGAGACGCATGCCGAGCATCAGACCATGGCTCTGCAGCACTTCCTTGATTTCGGTGAGGGACTTCTTGCCGAGGTTCGGGGTACGCAGCAGCTCGACCTCGGTGCGCTGCACCAGGTCGCCGATGTAGTGGATGTTCTCGGCCTTCAGGCAGTTCGCGCTGCGGACCGTCAGTTCCAGTTCGTCGACGGGGCGCAGCAGGATCGGATCGAACTGCATCGCTTCCGTCTTCTGGCCGGCCTCTTCCTCGCCCTGCAGGTCGACGAACACCGACAGCTGATCCTTGAGGATCGAGCCGGCGCGGCGGATGGCCTCTTCCGAATCGATCGTGCCGTTGGTCTCGATGTCGAGGATCAGCTTGTCGAGGTCGGTGCGCTGTTCGACGCGCGCGGCATCCACGGAATACGTGACGCGGCGGATCGGGCTGAACGACGCGTCGAGCTGCAGGCGCCCGATCGGGCGCGTCTGCTCCTCGAACGCCGCGCGCTGCGAGGCCGGGCGGTAGCCGCGGCCGCGCTCGACGCGCAGCACCATGTTCAGTTCACCGGCCTTCGTCAGGTTCGCGATGACCAGCTCCGGGTTCACGACCTCGACGTCGTGGTCGGTCTGGATGTCGCCCGCGGTGACCGGGCCAGGGCCCTTCTTCGACAGCCGCAGCTCGGAGGAATCGCGGGTGTGCATGCGGATCGCCACCTGCTTCAGGTTCAGCAGGATGTCGACCACGTCTTCCTGGACACCCTCGATGCTGGTGTACTCGTGCAGCACGCCGTCGATCTCTGCCTCGGTGATCGCCGCCCCGGGCATGGAGGACAGCAGCACCCGCCGCAGCGCGTTGCCGAGCGTGTGACCGAAGCCGCGCTCGAACGGCTCAATGACGACCCGCGCCTGACGAGGCGCGACCGGCGTCACCTTCACCACGCGGGGCTTGAGGAACTCCGTGACAGATCCTTGCATAGTCGTTTCCTCTGAAACTCGATCCAGGCCGGAGTATTCCGGACCGTGAAAATTTCGTACTTGTGTGATCCCGACCGGGGTCGATCCCGACCGGCGCTTACTTCGAGTACAACTCGATGACGAGGTTCTCGTTGATGTCCGGCAGGATGTCGTCGCGGGCCGGAACCTGCTTGAAGACACCCTTGAAGTCCTTGTCGCTCACCTCGACCCACTCCGGCAGCCCGACCTGCGAGGCGATCTGCAACGCGCTCTGGATGCGCAGCTGCTTGCGGGCCTTTTCACGGATCTGCACGACGTCGCCGGCCTTCACCTGGTACGAGGCAATCGTGACCACGTCGCCATTGACCTCGATGCCCTTGTGGCTGACGAGCTGGCGGGCCTCGGCGCGCGTCGAGGCGAAGCCCATGCGGTAGACCACGTTGTCGAGCCGGCATTCGAGCAGCTTCAGCAGGTTCTCACCCGTGGCGCCGGCGCGGCGGGCCGCCTCGGTGTAGTAGTTCGCGAACTGGCGTTCGAGCACGCCGTACATGCGGCGCAGCTTCTGCTTCTCGCGCAGCTGCGAGCCGTACTCGGAGAGGCGCGTGCGGCGCTCGCCCTTGATGCCACCCGGCGGCACCTGGAACTTGCACTTGCTCTCGAGGGGCTTGACGCCGCTCTTGAGGAATAGGTCGGTGCCCTCGCGTCGCGCGAGCTTGCACTTGGGGCCGGTGTACTTCGCCATGGAATATCCTCTTGCGTCAGCGCGTCAGACGCGACGCTTCTTCGGCGGACGGCAGCCGTTGTGCGGAATAGGCGTGACGTCCGAAATGCTGGTGATCTTCAGGCCGCAGTTGTTGAGCGCGCG
>JAYTNX010000232.1:0-12666 GCA_043748075.1 Pseudomonadota bacterium | reverse complement strand
TTCCAGAGGAACTGTTCGGCATCGCGCAGGGCCGCCTCGGCGCCCTGGAACGCGAGGTTCAGGTCGCGGGTATTGCCGGCCATGCGTTCCTGCATGCGGGTGAGCTGCATCACGGAGACACCGATCACGGTGAGCACGAGCAGCATCAGCAGCGAGCTGACGAGGATCGCGCCGCGTTGACGGTGGACAACCGGGCAAGCGGATTGGACGACGTTCATGTCAGATTCCTTCCGACTAGTTTCCAGCCACGGCGCGATTGCGCACCGTGGCCGTCGTGGTGAAGAGAATGCGCGGGCGCCGGTCGACGAAGGGACCGACTACGGTGCCGAGCATGTCCCAGGTCTGCCCACCGGCCTCGTCGAGGCCTTCCTCCGGCGAACGCAGCAGCACGGCGATCGACACCGCGATCACCGAGGGCCAGTTCACGACCGCATCGGCGTCGCGGTACACGTCGACCAGCAGGTCGTCGTTGGTGTCCTCGCCGTATTGCACCTCGAGGCGTTCGACGCCCTCGACCAGTTCCTGCGGGGCGCCGTTGCCGACGATGCGCCACAGCGCGGGGCCGCGACCGCTCGCGCTCGGGCTGACGTAGTACACGATCGTCTCGACGGCCGTCACCATCGAGCCGACGCGGTAGGTCGGGAAGTTCACGGCGATGTTTCGCGGCACGACGATCGCGCCGCTGGGCAGGGGAGAGATGGCGGCCGTCGTGCGGGCCACGTTCGCCGTCGTGCCGCCCGAAGGCACGGCCGACGTGTTCGTGAACACGTTGGCGTACTCACAATCGCTGATCACCAGCGGCGTGCCCTGGGGAATGCCGGTGCCGGCGGGCTTTTCGAGCGGGATCGAGCCGGCGCCGCCGGCGAAGGCCGCGCTGGTTCGAAATGGCGGCAGGGTGGTGACCAGGGAACGCACGACGAGGATGTCGTTGCCGACGGTGGGCGCGGTGATCGCCGCGTCGAGTGCCGGCGCCCAGGTGCCGTCGGTGCCCTCGATGCCCTCGACGGGGCGACCGAAGTTGTAGCGCAGCTCGGTCGGTGTCGTCAGTGCGTTGCGAAAGCGCTCGGGCCGAATGGGGCGGGCGCAACCCTGGTTGCCGGCACTGCGCAGGTCGCGGAGAACCAGTTCGACGCTGGCGCGCGCGTATTCCTGCAGGCGCGAGACCCGCGCATTCTCGTCGTAGGTGATCCGCGAGCTGTACATCACCGACAGCACCCCGGCGAGCAGCAACAGGCTGATGGTCATCGAGACCATCAGCTCGACCACGCTGAAGCCGTACTGGCGAGGTTGTGGCGTCACAGGCGCGTCCTCATGTCGAACTCCATCATGTTTTCCGCACCCTTCGAGTCGTCCCACCGGATCGTGATCAGCGCGACGCCGGTGAGAGGATCGACGTCGACGGCGGCATCCGGCGGCTCGCTTTCGCCCTGCGGCAGCGTGGCGACCAGTCGAGCCTTCCAGGCGACGATGTCCTGTTCCGCCACGGTGGCCGGCGCCACCGGCGTGGCATCGCCCAGGTCGAAGTCGTATTGCTCCGCGATCGCCGCGCCGCGATTGGCCCGCATCCGGTCCGCGATGTCCTGGGCGAGGAACGTCGCCTGGGTGCGCTGGAAGGCGCCGTTGTTCGCCTGCAGGCTCGCGAGCTGCATGGCGGCGACCCCGAGCAGGCCGATGGACAACACCAGCAGCGCGACCAGCGCTTCGATCAGCGTGAAGCCGCCGACGCCCCGCGAGCGAGACGCGCAGGCGAGGCCGCGGGAGCGGAGGCGATTGCGCGTCGGCGGGGTCTCCATCGCGCTCACAGACAGGCGACGCGTTCGTTGAGAATCGCGCCGATACCGCTGACCCGGATTCGACGGCGCAGCGACTCACCAGAGGCGCAGGAATTGGACTGGATCTCGTAGGTCTTGGTGGTGGTGCTCGGATTCACCAGCCCCGTGGCGGTGAACTGGATCCACTGGGAATCCGTCCCCGTGGCGGCGAAGCCGACGTTCTCCGCGCCGGGACCGCGCCACACCTGCAACAGGGTGTCGGTGCCATCGAGTACGCCCGCCACGCCAGACACGTCGAGGAACGCAACCCAGCCGCTGACCCAGAACGTGCTGCTGGCGCAGGTCGTCAGGTTGGACGATGCGCAGACGCTGACCGGGCTGGAACGCCGGATTGCCTCGCTGCGCGCGTAGTTGAATGCGGTGACGAGGTCGTTCTGGGCGGCGACTACCCGCGTGTTGCGGCCGTATTCCTGGAAGGAGGGTACGGCGAGACTGACCAGGATCCCCATGATGGAAATCCCGACCATCAGCTCGAACAGCGTGAAGCCTGACTGGCGTGTCTTCATGGGCCGACATGCTGGCGGCGGCGCAACCGGCTTACCCCGGCATCCGACGAGCGGCACTCGGCGGCCGACCGTCGGCACTGGGTCGTGATGCACTTCTCAGCGAAGCTGCGACATAATCGACGCAGTCCCGGCAACGGCCTGCCGGGCCGGTTCCGCGGACCCTGTGGCATAGTCGTTGCCGATCCATTGAGGTGTCCCGATGCTCGATCTCAAGCACGACCTGAAGCTCGCCAAGACGCGCGACGAGAAGGCGCGGATGAACTTCGTTTCGGGCCTGCGCAGCTACGTCCTCAACGACATGGCCAACGGCATGCGCGCGGTGTTCGATGCGGACGTCGAGCCGGCGTTCCGACGCAGCCTCGAGCGGGCGCCCAAGGACGGCCCCGAGGTGCACGACGCGATCAGGCCGAACGAATACTTCAAGTTCTACTCGAGCCTGCGCGTGACCGCCCAGGACATGGTGTGGCAGTCGGTGTTCCCGCCGCTCGACCGGCAGCGCGACGAGCTCAAGAAGAAAGCCGAATCACTGAAACAGCGCTCGAGGCTTGGCTCCCTGACACTGAAGCCCGGGTTCGAGGTGCCGCGCACGGTCTCGGCGGTCGACGTGCACCTGATGGCCGGCAACTACGACGGCGAGTACGACAACGATGACCTGGTCGCGGGCGCGCTCTACGACAACGGCCTGGCCGTGTTCTCGTTCGGGTTGATGGGCCAGAACCTCGACGACATCGGCCAGTCGATCGCGGGCTTCGTGCGGCTGAAGTTTCCCGACTTCAAGCCGAAGAAAATCCTCGACCTCGGCTGCACGGTCGGTCACAACACCGGCGCCTGGAAGGACACCTTCCCGGCAGCCGAGGTGCATGCGATCGATGTCGCGGCGCCCTGCCTGCGGTACGGGCACGCGCGCGCACAGGCGCAGGGCCGCGCCATTCATTTCCAGCAGATGAATGCGGAGCAGACCGACTTCCCCGATGCGAGCTTCGACGTCGTGTTCTCGTCGATGTTCCTCCACGAGGTGCCGCGCAAGGGCATCGAGAAGGTGTTCGCCGAAGCGTACCGGCTGCTGCGGCCGGGCGGCCTGATGCTGCACATGGAACTGCCGCCGAATTCGCAGCTCTCGCCCTATGACGCGTTCTATCTCGACTGGGACAGCTATTACAATAACGAGCCGTTCTACAAACCCTTCCGCGACCTGCGCCCCGAGGAACTCTGTCGGCGCGCCGGCTTCGATCCGAAGAAGTACGTGCAGTTCGTCACGCCCTCGATCGGCTGGTTTGGCGAGCAGGTCTGGCGCGACGCCGCGACCAGTGAACTCGCGGTCGACAGCGACAAGACCGGTCGCCTGACCGAGGGTCTGCGCTGGTACAGCTTCGGTGCCTGGAAATGAGGTTCGATGGAACGTGGCGCGATGGAGTGCATGGATGAATGCGGGCAACGACAGGAAGCCGCTGCGCCGGACCATCCGCGGAGGTCGTTCGTTCTTCTTCAGCGACCCGGCCATCGACAAGGTGCTGAACATGGTCGTCACGCTCGGCAGCGAGGTGTGGGCGCTGCGCGAGCGCCTGGCGGCGGTCGAGGCGATCCAGGTGCAGCGCGGCCATCTGGTCGGCGACGAAGTGGACGGCTACGAGTTCACTGCCGAGCAGGAGACGCGCCTCGCGGCCGATCGCAAGGAGTTCATCGACAACCTGTTCCGCATTCTGCAGGAGCAGGTCGAGCGCGCCGCTGCGAAGCCCGCGAAAGCGAGTGACAAGCCGTCAGGTCGGCCAGCCTTGTTCGGTGCCCGCGGCGCCAAGGAGAAATCCACGGCTGCCACGTCGCGGGGCAAAATGGTCGCGGGCCGCCCGCGAGCGAAGTCCGCTGGCGCCCGGTCTCGCCCGGCCGCGAAACCCGGCGTCACCGGCATGCGCCGGCCGTCTCGCCGCTAGCCGGCGCGATCCCGTCTTTGGTCTTTCCCGGAGGCTCAACATGATGTTGCTCGTAATATTGCTGGTGTTGGTCGGCGTGGTGTTGTGGATCGTCGGGATCTACAACCGGCTGGTCGCGGCGCGCAATGCGTTCAAGAACGCGTTCGCGCAGATCGACGTGCAGCTGACGCGTCGCTACGACCTGATCCCCAACCTGGTCGAAGTGGCCAAGGGCTATCTCAAGCATGAGCGCGAGACGCTCGAGGCCGTGATCCAGGCGCGCAACCAGGCCTTCGCCGGCCTGAAGGCGGCCTCGGCCGACCCGGGCAATGCGGCGGCCATGCTGCAGCTTCAGGGTGCGGAGAATGCGCTCGGCGGCGCGCTCGGTCGGCTGATGGCGGTGGCGGAGGCCTATCCGGACCTGAAGGCCAACCAGACGATGATGCAGCTGTCGGAGGAGCTGACCTCCACCGAGAACAAGGTGTCGTTCTCGCGCCAGGCCTACAACGATGCGGTGATGGGCTACAACAACCAGCGCGAGATGTTCCCGGGCAGCCTGATCGCCAACAATTTCTCGTTCGTGCCGGCGACGCTGCTGGAGATTGCGAAGCCGGAGGCGCGCGAGGCGCCCAAGGTCAGCTTCGGCTGAGCGCGGGGCGCCGCGGCGCACCCGCACCACCACCCCACCCACTCGGGCGGCGCGATCGTGAATTTCTACGAGCGTCAGGCTGCGGCGCGCCGTCAGTCTCGCTGGCTGGTCGGCGCCTTCATCGTGGCGATCGCCATCGTGGTGGGCGTGCTGACCGTCGTCGTGCTGCTGCTCGGGCTCGGCAATGACGGTCGCGCTGCCGGTGAACTGCTGTCCGAGGAACCGCTGCTGGTCCTGTCGGTTGCGCTGTTCTGGCTGCTGGTGATCATGGGCGCGAGCGTCTACCGCAGCCTTGCATTGCGCGAAGGTGGCGGGTCCGTGGCGCGCACGCTCGGGGGCACTCGCGTCGATCGCAGCACCACCGATCCGGACCTGCGTCGGCTGCGCAACGTCGTCGAGGAAATGGCGATCGCTTCCGGTGTGCCCGTGCCCGATCTCTACGTGCTCGACACCGAGTACGGCATCAACGCGTTCGCCGCCGGTCACAGCCCGGCGAACGCTGCCGTCGCCGTGACCCGCGGGACGCTGATGACGCTGACCCGCGAGGAACTGCAGGGCGTGATCGCCCATGAGTTCAGCCACATCCTCAACGGCGACATGCGCCTCAACATCCGCATGATCGGCTGGCTGTTCGGCCTGATGGTCATCGCGCTGATGGGCCGCACGCTGCTGCGGCTCGCGCCGAACGGCCGCAAGGGCGCGGCGGGCGTCGCGGTGCTGGGCATTGCGCTGTTCGTGCTGGGTTCGCTGGGTCGCATTCTCGGTCGCCTGATCCAGGCGAGCGTGTCGCGCCAGCGCGAACGCCTGGCCGATGCATCGGCCGTGCAGTTCACGCGCAATCCGGCGGGCCTGAAGGGTGCGCTGCTGAAGGTCGCTGCGCGGCCCGGCGGGGGTCGGCTCGGCACGGCGCGCGCGGACGAAGTCGCGCACATGCTGTTCGCGCCGGGCCTGAGGGGCTGGTTCGCGACGCATCCGCCGCTCGAAGAACGCGTCGCCGCGCTGGATCCGGGTATTCGTCCCGAACGCTTCGCCACGGTCGCGGCGGAATACCTGAAGTCCTGGGAGCGACTCGAGGCGGCGCGCGTCGCGGCGCCCGCCGGGGAGACTGGCGCCGGATCGCAGGACGCGGCGCGGCGCCTCGGGTCCCTGCTGCTGCCGGCCAACGCGATCGACGTTGCTGCCCAGGTGGGCAATCCCGACACCGTGCAGATCGCGCTCGCCCACGAGTTGCGACTGGCCCTGCCTTCCGGCTATGACGCCTGTGCCGAGTCGCCGCCCCAGGCGCGCGCGCTGCTGCTCGCCACCCTGATCTCACGCGACCCGGTGCATCGGCGGGTGCAGCGTGCTGCCATCGAGTCGGCCGTCGGGCCACTTGCGGCGGCGGCGGCCGAGGCGGCTACCCCGGTCGCGGATGCGCTGCCGCCACTGCTGCGCCTGCCGGCGGTCTGTGGATTGTTTCCGGCGCTGCGACGGCTGGCCCGCGAGGAGCGCATCCAGCTGATCGGGCTGGTGGCGAAACTCGCCGAGGTCGACGGCGACGTGGACGTGTTCGAGTTTTGCCTGCAGCGCGCGGTCTATGACGCGCTGGTCGATGAGCTCGAGGCACGCGGTAGCCACGGCAGCGGCTCGCTCGCAACCTCGTTCAACCCGCTCGGCGTGCTGTTCTCGGTGCTGGCGTTGCGCGGTGTCTCGGGCACCGCGGGTCACGCGGTTACCGTGGAAGGCGCTGCGGGCGCTCGCGGCGCGCCGCCGCCGGATGCGGCGGGGCTCGCGGCCGCGCAGCGCGCCTACGACGCCGGCATTGGACATGTGCTGCCGGGGCCGCGTCGTCCCGAGCTCGACGTTTCGAGCGGCTGGCCGCGACGCCTGTGGACGGCACTGACCCGTCTGCAGGCGCTTCAGCCCCAAGCCAAGCGCCAGCTCGTCGAGGCGGTCGTGCTCACGATTTCGCAAGATGAGCAGTTGACAGTGGCCGAGGCCGAACTGCTGCGCACGGTATGCGCCGTGCTGCAGTGCCCGTTGCCGCCGCTGCTGCCTCGGGCGATCGGGCCGGGCGCGATCGCGGCGGCCGGCTTTCGCGCCGACCCGGGCTCCGACGCTGCGTGAAAGCGGCGCTCAGCTCCCGCGAAGCGCCTGGTCGATGTCTTCCTTGAGGTCCTCGATGTGCTCGAGGCCGATCGACAGCCTCACCATGTCCTCCGACACGCCGGCCTTCTTCAGTTCCTCGGGCGAGAGCTGGCGGTGGGTGGTGGAGGCCGGGTGCGTCGCCAGCGAGCGGGCGTCGCCGATGTTGACCAGCCGGATCACGAGGTTCAGTGCATCGAGGAACTTCTCGCCCCCGGCGCGCCCGCCCTTCACGCCGAAGGTGAGGATGCCCGAGGCGCGGCCCTTCATGTACTTCTTCACCAGCGCATGGCTCGGGTGCTCGGGCAGGCCCGCGTAGTTCACCCAGCTGACCTGCGGATGAGCGGCCAGGAACTGCGCGATCGCCTGCGTGTTGTCGCAGATGCGGTCCATGCGCACCGGCAGCGTCTCGATACCCTGCAGGATCAGGAACGAATTGAACGGCGAGATCGCCGCGCCCATGTTGCGCAGCGGGACCACCCGGGCGCGGCCGATGTAGGCCGCAGCGCCCAACGCTTCGGTGTAGACGACACCGTGGTACGACACGTCCGGCTCGTTGAGGCGACGGAAGCGGTCCTTGTGCGTCGCCCACGGGAACTTGCCCGAATCGATCAGCACGCCGCCGATGCTGTTGCCGTGGCCGCCGAGATACTTCGTCAGCGAATGGACCACGATGTCGGCGCCGAAATCGAACGGCCGGCAGAGGTAGGGCGTGGGCACGGTGTTGTCGACAATCAGTGGTACGCCATGGCGGTGCGCGATCTCGGCCAGCGCGCCGAAGTCGGTGACGTTGCCGAGCGGGTTGCCGATCGACTCGCAGAACACCGCGCGCGTGCGGCCGTCGATCAGCTTCTCGAAACTCGACGGGTCGCGGTGATCGGCGAAGCGTGCCTCGATGCCGAACTGCGGCAGCGTGTGGGCAAACAGGTTGTAGGTGCCGCCGTAGAGTGCGGCGGCGCTGACGATGTTGTCGCCCTGTTCGGTGATCGTCATGATCGAATAGGTCACCGCCGCGCTGCCCGAGGCGAGCGCGAGGCCACCGATGCCGCCCTCGAGCTCGGCGACGCGCTTTTCGAGCACGTCGCTGGTCGGGTTCATGATGCGGGTGTAGATGTTGCCCTGCACCTTCAAGTCGAACAGGTCGGCGCCGTGCTGGGCGCTGTCGAACGCATAGGAGGTGGTCTGGTAGATCGGCACCGCCACCGACTTGGTGGTGGGGTCGGGCGAATAGCCGCCGTGAACGGCGATGGTCTCGGGTCGCATGGGGAAATCTCCGGAAGGCGGGGCGGGATCTTAACGCGGCCGGGCGGGGTGGCGGGTGTCGCGAGCGCGGGCTCCGAGCGTCAGAGCTTCGCCAGAAATCGCCGGATCAATGGGTCGAAGCCGTCGATGTCGACCAGGAAGGCGTCGTGGCCTTCGCGGCTGTCGAGCCGTTCGAAACGCGTCTCGACGCCGGCGGCCTGCAGGGACTGCGCGATTTTCTGCTGCTCGCCGATTGCGAACAGGAAGTCGGTTTCGACGCCGATCACCAACGCGCACTCGAGCCCGCTGCGCGCCAGCGTCGGTACCAGGTCGCGTTCGTGCTCGACCAGATCGAAGCGGTCCATCGCGCGCGACAGATAGAGATAGCAGTTCGCGTCGAATGCGCGCACGAATTTTTCCGCCTGGGCTTCGAGATAGCCCTCGATCGCGAATTCGGGCGCGAACGCATTGTCGCGAACCGGGGCGCCGTGGCGGTCGATGCGCTGGCGGCCGAAACGCTCGTTCCACTCGGCGGCCGATCGATAGGTGATGGTGCCGAGCTTGCGCGCCAGACGCATGCCGGTGCGGGGTGGGGAATCCGGGGCGTAGTCGCCGCCGCGCCAGGCCGGGTCGCGCAGGATCGCCTCGCGCTGCACCGACCGCAGCGCGATCGCCACCGGCGAGGCGCCGGCGGAACCGGAGATGCTGATCAGGCCGCGCGCGACGCCCGGGAAGCGCGCGACAAAAGCCAGTACGACCATGCCGCCGAGGGACGGGCCGATCACCGCGGCGACACGCTCGATGCCGAGGTGGCGCAGAGTTTCGCGGCCGCCGCGCGCAATGTCGCCGACCGAGACTTCCGGAAAGCGCAGCCGCCAGCGTTCACCATTGCCCGAGTCGATCGACGCCGGGCCACTCGAGCCGAAGCAGCTGCCGAGCGAATTGACGCAGACGACGAACGAGCGCGTGGTGTCGATCGCCTTGCCGGGGCCGACCATGGCCTCCCACCAGCCCTCGGCGGGGTCGTCGGCGGAGCTGCAGGCATGCGCCGACGGCGAGAGACCGGTGAACAGCAACACCGCGTTGTCGCGCCGCGCGTTCAGTGCCCCCCAGGTTTCGTAGGCGACGACGCCGCCGCGCAATTCGCCACCGTGCTCGAACACGAACGGCTCCGGCAGCGGAGCAACGCTCATGGTTCGGGGTCGCTACCTTCCGGAATGTCGGCGAACAGGGCCGTCGAGAGATAGCGCTCGCCCGTGTCGGGCAGCATCGCGAGGATCACCGACCCCGGCGCCGCATCCTTGGCGACCTTCAACGCCGCGGCGAACGTGCCACCGCAGGAGATGCCGCAGAAAATGCCTTCCTGCTTTGCCAGCGCCCGCGCGGTCTCCATCGCCTCAGTGTCGGTGACCGGCAGGATCTGGTCGGCGACCGTGCGATCGAGCACGGCCGGCACGAAGTCCGGCGTCCAGCCCTGGATCTTGTGCGGCGTGAAGGGCTTGCCGGCGAGCAGCTGCGCGCCCTCGGGCTCCGTCGCGATGATCCGGATGTCCGGACGGGCGAGTTTGAGTATCTGGCCCGCGCCGGTGAGCGTGCCGCCAGTGCCCCAGCCGGAAACGAAGAAATCCAGGCGACGACCTGCGAAGTCGCTGAGGATCTCGGGGCCGGTGGTATTGCGGTGGTAGGCGGGGTTCGCTTCGTTCTCGAACTGCCGTGCCAGGAACCAGCCGTGCTTCTTCGCCAGTTCCTCGGCCTTGCGCACCATGCCCGTGCCGCGCTCCGCAGCCGGTGTCAGGATGACCTTCGCGCCCAGTGCGCGCATGATCTTGCGGCGCTCGACCGAGAAGGTTTCGACCATGGTCGCGACGAAGGGATAGCCCTTGGCGGCGCAGACCATCGCGAGCGCGATGCCGGTGTTGCCGGAGGTAGCTTCGACCACGGTCTGGCCGGGCTTCAGCGTGCCGCGATTCTCGGCGTCTTCGATGATCGCGATGGCCAGGCGATCCTTGACCGAGGCCATCGGGTTGAAGAACTCGCACTTCACGTACATCGTGACGTGACCCGGTGCGAGGCGGTTGATGCGGACGATCGGCGTGCGGCCGATGGTCTGCAGGATGCTGTCGTAGATCATGGGCGAAGCCTATTCCTTCTGGGGTATACGGTAGCCAAGGATCGGGCATCAGGAGATAACGGACCGTTATGACGGAGACTACGCCCGACGCGCGCGGGGAAAGATTACAAAAACTTCTGGCAGGAGCCGGGCTCGCGTCGCGACGGACCATCGAGGACTGGATACGCCTGGGCCGGGTGACGGTCAACGGCGCCATGGCCCAGGTCGGCGACCGGGCGGGGCCAGAGGACCGGGTCGAGGTGGATGGTCGCGCGGTGATCCTGCAGCCCTCCGCTGCCGTCCTGCCGGCGTTGCTGGTCTATCACAAGCCGGTCGGCGAGATGACCACGCGCAGCGACCCGCAGGGGCGTCCGACGGTGTTCGAACGCTTGCCGCCGGCGCGGGGCGGACGCTGGATCGTGGTGGGGCGGCTCGACGTCAACACCTCGGGTCTGCTGCTGTTCACCAACGACGGTGAGCTGGCGCACCGGCTGATGCACCCCTCCAGCGAGGTGCCACGCGAATACCTGGTGAGGGTACGGGAGCAGCCGACGCCTGCGGTGCTCGCACGCTTGCGCGAAGGCGTGATGCTGGAGGACGGCTGGGCGCGTTTCGACCGGATCGTGCAGGAGCCTGGCAGCGAGGGCCACGGCTGGTTTCGCGTTACGCTGCACGAGGGGCGCAACCGCGAGGTGCGGCGCATCTGGAACGAGGTTGGGCACGAGGTGAGCCGCCTGACCCGGATCCGCTTCGGCAGCGTGATGCTGCCGCGCGACCTGCGACCCGGGCAATCACGACCCGGCACCGCGGCGGAGCTGGCCGAACTCGTGCGCGCCGCCACGTCCGGCGTACGATCGCCGACATGAAACGATTCCTGCTGATCGTAATCTGCAGCCTCGGCGCGCTCGCCACCGCGCAGCAAGGGCCCGACTTCTCCAAGGTCGAGGTGAAGACGCAGCGGCTGGCCGACCACCTCTACATGGTGACGGGTGCGGGCGGCAACATGGCGCTGCTCACCGGCGACGACGGTGCCGTGCTGGTCGACGACCAGTTCGCGCCCCTGGCGCCGAAGATCCGCGCCGCCGTCGCGCTGCTGACGGAGCGGCCGGTGCGCTTCGTGATCAACACGCACTGGCACTCCGACCACACGGGCGGCAACGAGTCCTTCGGCGGCACCGGCGCGGTGATTGTCGCGCACCGCAACACCCGGATACGGATGTCGACGAAACAACTGGTCGACCTCTTCAAGCTGGAGGTGCCGCCGGCACCGGCCGTCGCGCTGCCGGTGATCACCTTCGACCAGTCGGTGCAGCTGCATCTGAACGGCGAGGACATTTCGGTGGAGCACCTGCCTCACGCCCACACCGACAGCGACGCGGTGCTGTACTTCGCCAAGGCCGACGTCGTGCACACCGGGGACGTGTTCGTGCTCGGCTTGTACCCGTTCATCGACCTCGGCACAGGCGGCTCGATCGACGGCGTGATCGCCGGCTGCGCCGCGGTGCTGGCGCGCACCGGACCGGCGACGAGGATCATCCCCGGGCATGGCGCGCTCGCGACGCGCGCGGACCTGCTGGCGTATCACGACATGCTGGTGACCGTGCGGAAGCGTGTCGCGGCCGCGATTCGTCAGGGACGCACGCAGCAGCAGGTGGTCGAGTCGCGCCCGACGGCCGAATTCGATTCGCGCTATGCGAGAGCCGGCACCCCGCCGGATGCGTGGGTGCAGCGCGTCTACACCGACCTGGCGCGGCGCTGAGTTCCGCGGCGCGCGGTCCGCCGTGATCGAAGACTGCGGCCACCTGCCGCAGATCGAGCAGCCGGACCGTCTGGCCGACCTGGTCCGCGAAACCATCGCCCGCGCTGCAGCCGGAGGCGGGCGGCGCTTACACTCTCGCAGTCATCTCATTCGGAGTGCCGCCATGCGCCTTGCGACCGCCGTGTTTTCCACTCTGTCGATCTTGCTCTTCGCCTCGGGCCCCACGCCGACCCCCGCGGCGACCCCCGTGGCGACCTCCGTCGCAACCTCGGCAGAAACCGCCCTCGAGGAAATCTGGGCCATGGAGGGGAGGATCTACGCGGGGCGGGCCCGAGGCACGATGCAGCCGTATGTCGATGCGGTGTCGAAGAAAATGCTGTCGTTCCCGTTCGGCACCGCGAACCCCGTCGACTATGCCGCGTTCGTCGAGAGCGCGAGGAAATTCAAGGGCAACCAGGAACGCAATCGCATCTACCTGAAGGGCTTCTACCTCACGGGCGGCAACACCGCCGTGGTCTTCACCCGTTCGCACCGTAC
>JAYTNX010000231.1:0-2399 GCA_043748075.1 Pseudomonadota bacterium | reverse complement strand
AGCAGCGCGAAGCCCAGCCCGAGCAGCAGCTGCACGGGAAGCTTCCACCACAGCGGCTTCCAGTCCAGGCGCAGCGACAGCGCGTAGCAGCCGAGCAGGACGGGAAACAGCAGCCCGTGCTGCAGCACGCGCGAGCGCCAGGACGCAAACACGGCTTCGGTGGTGAAGGCGGCGAGGGTGCTGCCCATGCTGTAGGCGTAGAGCACGGCGGACAGCGTCGCATAGGCCCAGAACGCGAGCACGATCCCCACGAACTGCCACGGCGCGAGGCTGCCGGCAATGCGCCAACGGCGCCCTCGCCGTGCGTCGGTGGCACCGATGGCCGACTCGGCCACGACTTCGATCGGGCGGACGCTCATGGCCGATAGCCTAGCGCAGGGAAACCGCGGAAGCGCCCAGGCGCGGTACGAAGTCGTTGCCCGGCGGGACAGGCTCGTGGGCCGCCGGCAGACACGAGGGGGTCGCGGCGGTTTGATGCACGCCACGGATCCTGCGTTCACCCCAGCGTCTGAAAACCTGTCCCGAAAACCCCAAGGAGAACTGTCATGACTGCACTTCCTGCTTCCCGTTCCCTGCGGCTCACGATGGCGGCGGTCGCCGCCTCGATGTTCGCCGTGGCCGCGCCGTACGCCTCGGCCGCGCCGTCCTCCGCGGTCCTGGTCGCCCGCGTCGTCGTCAACTATGCGGATCTCAAACTCGACACCGAGCAGGGTGCCGCGGCGCTGCAGCGCCGGCTCGAGGTGGCTGCGCACCGCGTCTGCGGTACGCCCGATGGACGCGAACTGCGCCTGTCACGGCAGGCGCGGGACTGCGCCGCTGCCGCGGTCGCCCGCGCGGTCGAGGAGGTGGGCAGCCCGCAGCTTGCGAAACTGAACGCGGCCCGCAACCGCCCGTTGCGCGGCTGAACGCGCGGCTCAATCGACGAACTGCTTCCAGAGCGCGCGTCGCGACGGGTCATAGGTGTTGTACGTCTTGTTGACCGTCGCCGGGTCGCCGATCGCGGCGACGGTCAGCCTGGCGACATCGACCCGTGCGATGTAGCTGAACGCCATCGGGTCGTCGGCCAGCACGGCGGTCCCGGTGGACCCGAGGTCGTTGAGGCCGCCCGGGCGGATGATCGTGTAGGCCACCCCGCTGGCGCGCAGGTGATCCTCGGCCTGGCCCTTCATCGCGATCACCTCCTTCAGGAACCGGCGGGCCGGCAGCGGCGCGGCCTCGAAGGAATTCCCGGTGCCGATCACGGTCACGAACACGATGCGCTGCACGCCGCTGGCCTTGGCTGCGTCGATGACGTTGCGATTGCCGATGAAGTCCGGTCGCCGCGCGTTCTCGCCCCGCGAGGTGCCGAGCGTGGAAACGGCGAGCTTGAAGCCGCCCGACGCGAACGCGGCCCGGACGGAGGCGGCATCCAGCGCATCGGCGACCACGGTCCTGGCACCGAGCGCCTCGAGTGCATCGATGTTGGAGGTGGCGCGCACGGCGACGGTGACGTCCTCGCCCCGCTCGCGCAGCATCCTGACGATGTCGAGTCCCGTGGCGCGGTTGCCGCCGAAGACGATGATCGGGCCGCCCGGTGACGTGTACGCGGCGGGCGTCAGCACGTTCACGGGGGTATGGAACGAGCCGCTGAACACGAACACGTAAGCGAGAATGAAGGCCACCAGGGCAAGGATCAGGTAGCCGCAGAACTTCAGGACGCGCAACATTCGGGAGGGTCTCCGCTCGGGGGTTCGGGCAGCGGAATGGTGCCACAGCGCACCGCCGCGGGGCCGCTCGACGGTCCGGTCGCCACTGCGTGGCGCTAGACTCCGCTCAATCTCGGGAGGTATGTCCGATGTTCGTTCGCAAGTCTGCGCCCCGGTCCCGCTTCATTGCCCGGATGGTGACCGCCGCCGCCACAGCCGCCGTGCTGGCTGCCACCGCGGCCGTATTGGCCGCCACCGCGGCCGTGGGGTCCTCGCCCGCGGCCACGCAGACCGCGACGCCAGGTCGCGGTTCCAGCGGCTACACCGGCTACGGCGGCACGCGCTGGAGTACCGACTACGGCATCGGTGCCGGCCGCTGCGATCGCGACCAGATCGTCGTCGAGGCCACCGGCTCTGGCCAGACACTGGTCCAGCGCCACGAAGAGAACCTGAAGAACCGCAGCGTCGGGATCATCGGCGCGACCGGCGGTACCGGCCTGCTGCTGAGCACTCGCACGATCGGGCGCGGGCGCCTCGATGAGCGCGACCGGCGCTGCCTCGGTCACGTGCTCGAGCTGGGCAGTCCTGGCCAGAAGGTCGGCTGGACCAATGGCGGCACTCGCCAGAGCTATGCCGTGGTCGTCACGGAATACTCGCCCTCGGGCGCGGTACCGTCGGGCGCGCGGCCCGGCTCCCGTGATCGCTGTCGCGTGC
>JAYTNX010000230.1:0-1527 GCA_043748075.1 Pseudomonadota bacterium | reverse complement strand
CCGCTGGCGCAGTCCACCTCGAAGCTGCTGATGGGTCCGCTGGCCGTCAGCCCGTTCGAGATGCACCCGCTGAAGATCGCCAACAGCCTGCTGTCGCTGAACGAGATGAGCGGTGGGCGCGGCGTGATTGCGATGGGCGCGGGCGAAGGCAACATCGACGCGATGCGCATCCAGCGGCCGGAGAAGATCGTCCGCGCGGTGCGCGAAGCGATCGAAATCGTGCGGCTCGCCGCGCGCCGCAAGCTCGCCGGCGGTTACAAGGGCGAGGACTTCGGGGTCAACCTGCCCTGCACCTACGACTGGGTGAAGTGCCCGCCGCCGCTCGTCTACGGCACGGCCTATCGCGGGCAGATGATGCGGATGGAGGCGCGGGTCGCCGACGGCGTCTACGTCGGCTGTACGCCGCCGGAGGTGATGGCGGCCGCGATCGCCGAGGTCAACGAAGGCGCGGCGAAGCGCGAAGCCGGCATGGCGCCGCTGCGCACCAACACGTTCTGGGGCTGGCACCTGAAGAAGGACCGCGCAGCAGGCTATCGCGAATCGCGTCGCGAGCTGCCGTGGCGTGCGATCAAGCTGCAGAAGGAACTGATCATGCAGTGCCTGTCCGAGGAGGAGGCGCAGCTGGTGCGGGACAACTACGACAAGTTCGTCGCTGGCTGGTTCGACCGCTCGGGTCATGTGCAGGGCGTGCCGGAGCACATCCCGAACCGCCTCGCGGAGTACTTCACGTCCACCGGCGGTCTCGAGGATCTCGATCGCGAGATCGAGCGTTTTCGTTTGTTCGCGCGCGCGGGCCTGACCGAAGTGGCGCTACGCCTTCACGACGACCCGATGGATGCGCTGCAGATCATTGGGCGGGAAGTGCTGCCGAAGCTGCGCTGAGAACGCAGTCGCCTCGACGGCGGCCGCCGCTCGTTCGGGAGCCGGCTCACCGTAGAGTGTCGTCCGCTCGCGAGACCGCCGGCCGATCGAGTGGATCGCGGCCTGCATTCCGGCCGCGTCGAGTTCCTGGCCATTGACGCCGCCCGCGGCGCGGGTGATGGACTCGTTCATCAGCACGCCGCCGAGGTCGTTGGCGCCGGCGCGCAGCGCGACCAGCGCGCCGTCGCGGCCGAGCTTCACCCAGGACGCCTGGATGTGGGTGATCACCGGGTGCAGCACGAGCCGCGCCACGGAATGCATCAGGATCGCCTCGCGAAAGCTCGGCCCGGAGCGCGCGCGGCCCTTGCGCCACAGCGGCGCCTCCATGTGCACGAACGGCAGCGGGACGAACTCGGTAAAGCCGCCGGTCTCCTCCTGCAGGTCGCGGACCTGCAGCAGGTGGCGCGCCCAGTGCCGCGGCGACTCGACGTGGCCGAACATGATGGTCGCGGTGCTGCGCAGCCCGACGCGATGCGCCGCGCGCATCACCGCCAGCCACTGCTGCGTGTCCACCTTGTCGGGGCAGATGATCGCGCGCACGTCGTCGCAAAGGATCTCGGCGGCTGTGCCCGGCAGCGTGCGCAAACCGGCATCGCGCAGCTGCGC
>JAYTNX010000229.1:0-3082 GCA_043748075.1 Pseudomonadota bacterium | reverse complement strand
GAGCCCATGCGGATGCCACCACGCAGGTCGATGTCGCTGCCGATCGCAGCGACCTGGCGAAACATGTCCTTGAGATTGCCGGCGATCGTCACTTCCTGCACCGGGTAGGCGAGTTCGCCAGCTTCGACCCAGTAGCCGGTCGCACCGCGCGAGTAGTCGCCGGTGACCCCGTTGACGCCCTGCCCCATCAGCTCGGTGACCAGCAGGCCGCGGCCCATCTGGCGCAGCAGCGCGCCGGCATCCGGCGCGCCCGGACTCGGGTCGACCAGCAGGTTGTGCAAGCCACCGGCATTGCCGGTGGTGACCAGGCCCAGCTTGCGCGCCGAATAGCTGCCGAGCAGGTAGCCGTCGAGGACGCCGTCGTGCACCAGCTCGCGATCGCGCGTGCGTACGCCCTCGCTGTCCCAGGCGCCGCTCGCGAGGGCCTTCTCGATGAACGGCCGCTCGTGCATCTGCACCCAGGCGGGAAACACCTGCTGGCCCGCAGCGCCGAGCAGGAAGGTGGTCTTGCGATACTGCGCGCCGCCGCGGATCGCACCGACGAAGCTCCCGACCAGACCGCGCGCGAGCTCGGGCGCAAACAGCACCGGTGCCTTCTGCGTCGGCAGGCGCCGTGCGCCGAGCCGCGCGATCGCGCGCTCGCCGGCGAGGCGGCCGATGCGGGTCGCGTCCTCGAGATCCGCAGGATCTCGCGCGGTGGTGTACCAGTAGTCGCGCTGCATGTCGTCGTCGACCTGGGCGATCAGCACGCAGCTCAGCGTGTGACTCGAACTGCAATGGCCGGCGAGGAAGCCATGCGTATTGCCATAGACACGCACGCCGCGGCTGGTCGAGACCGTGGCGCCCTCGGAATTCGTCAGCCGCGGGTCGACGTCGCGGCCGGCCGCCTCGCAGCGCTGCGCAATCTCGACGGCGGCCTCGGGCTCGATCGGCCAGTCGAAGTCGAGCTTGAGGTCGGGGAATTCGTGCGCCAGATGCTGCGGGTCGGCGAGACCGGCGCAATCGTCCTCGGCGGTATAGCGGGCGATCGAGCAGGCCTTCGCGACCGTCTCGCACACCGCAGCGGGCCTGAGGTCCGCCGTGCTCGAGGAGCCCTTGCGATGGCCGAAATAGACGGTGATGCCGAGCCCGCGGTCGCGCTGGTATTCGACCGTCTCGACCTCGCCGAGGCGCACGGTCGCGTTCAGGCCCTTCTGCAGACTGGCATCGGCCTCGGCTTGGGTGGCACCGAGCCGCCGTGCCTCCTGCAGCGCGAGCGACACGACGGTCTGGAGTTCAGGGATGCGACTGGCGTCGACGGGTTGTGACATGCAAGGGCCCCGGGCGCTTCCTGCGCCGCTGAGGCAGAATTGTAGCAGTGGGCAGCCCGCCCACGGCCGCGGCAGACTGCGGCCGACCCCATGACCGGACCTGCGCATGATTCGCGACCGCCACCCTGCTGCCGAGCCCGATCCCGACGCCTTCGACCCCGCCACGGCACCCCCGAGCAAGGGCATGCGCAAGCGTGCGGCGCATCGCGCGCAGGACCTGGGCGAGCGCCTGACAGGCCTGCGCGACGCCGAGCTCGAAGGGCTGGCGCTGCCCGAGCGCCTGCTCGACGCGATCCGCCTCGCGCAGCGGATCAATGCGCGCGGCGGCCTCGCGCGCCAGCGCCAGTACATCGGCAAGCTGATGCGCGAGATCGACACCGCACCGATCGAGGCGGCACTCGCCGCACGCGTCGGCTTCGGCGCGCGTGAATCCGAGCGCTTCCGGCGCATCGAGGCCTGGCGCAACCGGCTGGTCGCGGAGGGCGAGGTCGCGCTGCTCGCGCTGCTCGCGGCGCAACCCGGTCTCGATCACGACCGGCTCGAGCCGCTGCTGAGCAGCGCGCGGGCGGCACGAACCGATGGCGAGCGCGCCACGACGAGCCGCAGTCTGTTCCGTGAGCTGCGGTCGCAGTTCGAGGCACTCGACCCGGCGCCGCCGGCGGGCGCGACCTGAGTCACGCGCCAGAGCACCCGTCAAACTCCCCGTCAGGCGCAGGCGGGAAACACTAGAATGCCGCGATGAATCCGCTCGTCGGCCTGATCATGGGCTCGCGCTCCGACTGGGACACGCTGCGCCCGGCGGCCGAGACGCTCGAGAAACTCGGTATCCCGTACGAGGTGCGCGTGGTGTCCGCGCACCGTACGCCGGAGCTGCTGTTCGACTATGCCGGCGGCGCGGCAGCGCGCGGCCTGCGGGTCATCATCGCCGGCGCGGGCGGCGCGGCGCACCTGCCCGGCATGGCCGCGTCCCGGACCACGCTGCCGGTGCTCGGCGTTCCGGTGCAGTCGAAGGCGCTGAACGGTCTCGATTCGTTGCTGTCGATCGTGCAGATGCCGGCCGGAATACCGGTGGCCACCTTTGCCATCGGCACCGCGGGCGCGACCAATGCCGCGTTGATGGCGGCAGCCATTCTCGCGCTGCACGATCCGCGGCTCGAGGCCGCGCTGCAGGAGTTCCGCCGCCGCCAGACGGAGTCGGTGCTCGAGAACCCCGATCCGCGCATCGGTCCATGACGGGGGTCGCGCGATGACCCGCGCCGCGCCATGACGCGCGTCGCGCCATGACCATCGGCATCGTCGGCGGCGGCCAGCTCGGACAGATGCTGGCCCTCGCCGGATATCCGCTCGGCCTCGACTTCCTGTTCCTCGATCGCATCGACGACACGCCCGCGGCGAAGGTCGCGCCGCAGCTGTGCGGCGAGTTCACCGATCGCAGGCTGCTGCGCGAACTCGCGCGCCGCTGCGAGGTGATCACCTTCGATTGGGAGAACGTCTCGGTCGAAAGCCTGGCGGCGCTTGGCCGTCGCACCCGCATCGCGCCGCCGCTGCCGGCGCTGGCCGCCTCGCAGGATCGTCTCGCGGAGAAGCGCCTGTTCGCGAAGCTCGGCATCCCCACCACACGCCATGCCGCCGTCGACTCGCGCGCGTCATTGCTGCGGGCGGTGCGGCGGATCGGCCTGCCCGGAGTGCTGAAGACACGCCGCCTCGGCTACGACGGCAAGGGCCAGGCCGTGTTGCGTCGCGCCGCGGACCTCGACGCGGCGCTCGCCGCC
>JAYTNX010000228.1:0-2694 GCA_043748075.1 Pseudomonadota bacterium | reverse complement strand
GTGGGGTCGCCGAGGCAGACCAGCTCGCAGTCGTAGTCGCGCCGGGCCGCGATCTGCGCACACAGCTCGGGGCCGACGCCCGCCGGTTCGCCCGAGGTCAGGACGATGCGCGGCAGCGCGGCGACGGGGCCGGGCGCGTCAGACCTTCGTTTCGACATACGCCTCGTCGCGCAGTCGACGCAGCCAGAGCTCGGTCTCCTCGTCGGCCTTGCTCTCGCGCAGTTGCATGAACGCGCGCTGGCGCCGCAGTTCGTCGGTGTTGTCGAACTGGCGGCGGCCGAGCAGCTGGATGATGTGCCAGCCGAACTGCGTCCGGAACGGCGGGCTGATCTCGTTTTCCGCCAGCGATTCGAGCACCTTCTCGAACTCGGGCACGAACGCGCCGGGCCCCGTCCAGCCGAGGTCGCCGCCTTCGGAGGCGGAGCCCGGATCCTCGGACAGGGTCTTGGCGAGCCCGGCGAAATTCTCGCCCTTGACGATGCGCTCGCGCACGCTGCGCAGCCGCTGCTCGACGGTCGCGTCGTCCTGGATCTCGGTGGGCTTCAGCAGGATGTGCCGCGCCTTGACCTGCTGCACCACGGTCTGCACGTCGGCGCCGCGCACCTCGTTGAGCCGCACGATGTGATAGCCCGACGGCGTGCGCAGCGGCTCGCTGACGTTGCCGGGCTTCAGGCCCGCGACGAGGTCCGCGAGCACCGTGGGGATCTCCGGACCCTTGCGCCAGCCGAGCGAGCCGCCCTCGAGCGCGGTCTGGCTGTTGGAGTAGGCGACCGCAAGACGCGAGAAATCCTCGCCCTTCTTCGCCCGCTCGAAGACGTCGTTGGCGCGGCGCGACGCCTCCTCGAGCTGCGAGGTGGTGGCCGCCTGCGGCACCGCGATCAGGATGTGGGAGATGTTGTACTCGTTGAGCTCGGACGGCCGGCCCTTCTGCTTCTCGAGAAACTGCTCGAGCTCGCGCGGCGCGACGTTGATCTTCTGGATGACGTCGCGCTGACGCAGGATCGACAGGGTCAGCTCCTTGCGGATGCCGTCGCGATACGCCGCATAGTCGATGCCCTGCTGCGCAAGCGCCTCGGGCAGCTGCTGCAGGGGTATCCCATTGCGTTGCGAGACGTCGGCGAGGGCGGCATTGAGCTGCTCGTCGTTGACGCGGATGCCGGCCCGCTTGGCGCGCTGCATCTGGATCTCCTGCAGCACGAGGCGCTCGAGCACCTGTTGGCGCAGCACGCTTTGCGCCGGCAACTCGAGGCCCTGCTGCTTCAGGCGCTGCGCGATCACCACCACCTGCTCGTCTAGCTCGCTCTGCAGCACCACGCCGTCATTGACCACGGCGGCCACCTTGTCGAGCAGCTCACCCTTGTCGGTGAGCTCGCGCGTCTGGGCGAGCAGGGCGGGCGGGGCGAGCAACAGCACGAGGGCGGCGCCAGCCGCGAGGATCCGGGGAATCATCTGCAGTGTACCTTTCATGGTGCGACGGCTACGCCGGCGGCGGCCGTCGCCGCAGCAGGAAAACCATTTCAACTTCAGCGGCTTACGCCCGAAAAAGAGTATCCACGAATCGCCTCTTCGAGGAAAGCGTCCGCCGAACTTCCGACACTGGCGAGGCCATTGAGTTCCAGCTGCAGGTAGACCGCCGTATCCCGCTCGCCGGTGCGGCTGGAGACGAAGCGGCGGGCCACCGCCCGCAGCCGCCAGCAGCAGGCCTTGTATTCGAGGCCGGCGAAGCGCTCCAGCGAGGCCTTCTCCTGGAGGTCGTAGGTCCAGCGAGCGAACAGGTTCCAGCGCCGGCTCAGTGGCCACGCAGCCGAGGCCTCGGCCTGCTCGAGCCGGTCACGCTGGAAACGATAGCCGACATTGACCACGCGCTCGTCGTCCGGTCGGTACTGCACCCGCACCTGGGAGCGTTCCTGCGTGGAGTCCTGCGGGTTCCACTGCAGACCGAGGTCGAGGTTCCAGTCCTTGTAGGCCGTCAGCGCGAGTTCCGCGACGAGGTCCGACTGATCGGAGCGTCGCGGCGCCTCGCCTGGCAGCGACACTCTTAGGGGATCGAAGTAGTACGTCTGGCCGATGGTCGCGGCGAGGAAGCGCGCGCCGGTGCGGCTGTCGAACAGGCGTCCGGTCAGACCCACGCTGGCCTGGTTGGCGTTGCTGACGCGGTCGGCGCCGACGTAGCGGTTGGTGCCGAACAGCTGCACCAGGTTCAGGTCCGGCACGCCGGTGTCGAACACCGGCAAGGCCGACTGGTCGCGGTACGGCGTGTAGAGATAGAGCATCCGCGGCTCCAGCGTGACGCGACGCTGGTCGCGACGACCCGCCGTGCGCTCGAGCACGAACCCGGCGTCCACGGCCGCGAACGGCAGCGAACGGTGCGGCGCATCGTCCTGTCCGGCGGCGGTGTCCGAGAGCGAGTACTGCGTGTAGCGATAGCCGGCCGACGGGCGCAGATAAAAGGCCGCGCCCGAAAAATCCAGGCCGACGGTCGGTGCGGCATCGAGCCGCCATCCCGTGACCCCAACCTCGCGGTCGAAGTTCACGACCTCCGCGTCGAAGCCATAGGCGATTCGTTCCGACGGGCCGCCCAGCCAGTTGCCGTTCGCGACCAGCCGTGGCACCCGTGCATACGGGCGGTCGACCTCTGCCAGTGCGCGGTCGATGGTCTGGAACTGCTGGACTTCGCCGCGCAGCCGCCAGTTC
>JAYTNX010000227.1:0-1587 GCA_043748075.1 Pseudomonadota bacterium | reverse complement strand
GTATCGCCGACGCTCACCTGGCGCACGCCGTTCGGCAGGTTGCGCAGCGCCGGCAGCGCATCCACCCGGGCCATCGCCGGCCCGAGCTCGACGCCATTGAGATCCGCGCCGATCGACACGCGCCGCTGCTGGTTGTAGCGGCGCACCGCAGACGGGCCCCGGCCGAAACTGAGGTCGGCCACCGCCTTCAGCGGAACCGTTGCCCCGGACGAGGTGGGCACGGGAAGATTCTCGAGGGTCGCGAAATCGCGCCGCGAACTCTCGATCAGGCTGACCCGGATCGGGATCTGGCGGTCGCGCAGCGAAAACTTCGCCGCGTTCTGCGGCAGGTCGCCGATGGTCGCGATGCGGATCGTCTGTCCGATGCTGGCCACCGAGACACCGAGATCCGCGGCGAGGTCCAGCCGCGGGCGCACGATGACTTCGGGACGTTGCAGGTCGCCGTCGATGCGCGCTTCGCGCAGTTCCTTCAAGCCCTGCATCTGCACCACGACTTGCTGCGCCGCCTGCTCCACCTGTTGCGGATCGTCGCCGGTGAGGTAGAAGGCCAGGGGCCGCCCGCCCCCGCCGCCGGCGCCGCCCAGGGACGCAAAGCCGACGCGTGCATCGGGCACCCGCGCCAGCTCCGGCGTGACGCGATCCTCCCACTCCTTCTGCGAAAGCGCGCGCTGCTCGCGTGGCACCAGCGTGATGTAGAGCGTCGCCTTGCGTAGCTCCCCGTCGTCACCCCCACCGATCGACTCGACGACGTCCGAGACTTCGGGATGAGCACTGACGATCGCGGCAGCGATCGCCGAGATCCGCGCCGTTTCCTCGAGACGGACGCCCGGGGGAAGTTCGATCGTCAGCTGGGAGGTGGAAAAGTCCGGATTCGGCAGCAGGGACTTCGGGATCACGACGAACAGCACGACCGAGACCAGCAGGAATGCCAGACCTCCGCTGATCGTCGTCCAGCGGTGTTCGAGGCACCACCGCAGCATTTCCTGGTATCGCGCCATCATCGGCCCGTCGGCCGTGCGGATGGCGTCGTGCGGCTCGAGTACGTACGCCGCGACCAGCGGCGTGATCAGCCTCGCAACCAGCAGCGAGAAGAAAACCGCTGCTGCAACCGTGAGGCCGAACTGCTTGAAGTACTGGCCAGTGAAACCTCCCATGAAGCTCACGGGCAGGAACACCGCGATGATCACCGCCGAGGTCGCCACGACCGCCAGGCCGATTTCGTCGGCGGCATCGAGGGACGCGCGGTAGCCGCTCTTTCCCATGCGCATGTGCCGCACGATGTTCTCGATCTCCACGATCGCGTCGTCGACCAGCACCCCCGCCACGAGCGACAGTGCGAGCAGGCTGATCGAATTGAGCGTGAAGTCCATCCACTGCATGAAGGCAAAGGTCGGGATCGCCGCGAGCGGGATGGCCAGGGCGGCGATCGCGGTCGCGCGCAGATCGCGCAGGAAGACGAATACCACCAGCACTGCGAGGATCGAGCCCTCGAACATCGCCACCAGCGCCGACTCGTACGCCCGCCGGGTGTTGTCCACCGTGGTGAAGACGCGCCGGATCTCGACGCCGGGGTTCTGCGCCTCGATG
>JAYTNX010000226.1:0-21924 GCA_043748075.1 Pseudomonadota bacterium | reverse complement strand
CGCGATGCCAGGCCTGGGAGAGATGGCCCCCATGCCCGTCGGCGACGGGCGTGGCGGCGAACGCGTCGATGATCTCGGCGCGATCCGCGGCGGGCCACTGCGAGGGCTGCCAGGCGATCACGCGCTCAACGCTCATGCGCACCGAGCGGGCCGCAGCCAGCGCCACGGCGGCGCCGGCGCCCAGCCCGAGCAGCGTCACGGGTGCGCCGGCGAATTCCTCGGCGATCCGTGCGGCCGTCGCCTCGACGGGTGAGGGCTCATCGGCACCCAGCGGCGCGGACTCACCATGTCCGGGCAGGTCGGGCGCAAGCACGTTGAACCCGGCGGCGCTCAGCGCAGCGATCAGGGGCGCGATCGAGGCGGCGCGTTCGCCGGCATCGTGCAGCACGACCAGTCGCTCGCCCTCGCGCGGGCCGTCGAAGGCGACGTGCAGCGCGGCGGAGGGTGGGCCGACGAACCGGCGTGTGGTGGCGGTGCGCACGCGGCGTTCCGCCGGCGGGGCGGATGGCGACGGCGAGGCCGCGCTTGCCAGCGTCGACCCCGCAGCCGCGGTGGCGGTCGCCGCTGCCTGACCGGCGTGGCCGGCCAGGAAATCGGCGGCGGCGCTTTCGAAGGCGGCCGCGGTCTCGAAGGCGCGGATCTCGAGGCCTTCGCGCGCGACGCCGAGGCGCGCCAGGTGCCCGCGCAGCGGATCGGCGCCGGCGGCGCCGACCAGCATCGGCGCGCGCGAGCGGCGCAGGGCCGCGGCGCCGTCGAAATGGAACGCGGCGCGATACGCCACCGGGTAGGTTCGCCAGGCGCGCAGCAACTCGAGCACGAAGCGCTGCGTGCGCGGCGGCGGCGACAGGTCGTAGCCCATGCGCGCGGCTCGCGTACGCTTGAACCACGGGAAGAACACGGTCTGGTCGCGCATGCGCGCCCACAGCCAGGCGAGGTGCGCGCCGTCCCAGCTGGGCTGCAGCAACGGCAGGTATTCGCGGTCGATCTCGGCGAGTTCGGCGGGCGTCAACGCGGCGACGCCGTTGGCCGCGACGGCGACGACGCGCTGCGGATGGCGCGCGGCGAGCGACAGCGCCTCGCTCGCGCCGGTGTGGAAACCGTAGACCGGTACGCGCTGCACGCCGAGCGCATCGAGGAACGCGGCGGTGGCATCCCCGTAGCGGTCGAACGCGGGCGCCGCATCCGGCAGGGGATCGGACTGGCCGCAGCCGGGGCGGTCGGGCGCGAGCATCGTGAAGCGGCCCGCCCAGCGGCCCATCAGCTCGACGTGATCGAGAGAGGATTGCGGCGACTGGTGCAACAGCAGCAGCAGTGGCCCGGTGCCGGCCCTACGGTAGTGAACGAGGCGTCCGTCGACGGAAATGTAGTGCCGGGAGATCGGGGTCATCGTGGTGCGAAGCCTAAGCGGGAATTCGCATCGGCGCGATAGCGGATTGCCCCGGGACCCGCGGCAAGCCTCGAGCCTGGGGGCAGCGCGACGGGTGTCCGCGGCCGATCCGGGCGCTCAGGCCGCGACTTCGAGTGCCTGAGATTTTGCTGCCGCGAGCGTCGCGCCAGCGGGCGCGCTGCTGCGGATCAGGTGGTCGAAGGCCGACAGCGCCGCGGTCGAGCCCGCGCCCATGGCGATGATGATCTGCTTGTAGGGCACGGTGGTGGCATCGCCGGCGGCGAACACGCCGGGCAGCGAGGTCTGGCCGCGGTCGTCGATCACGATCTCGCCGCGCGGCGAGAGTTCGAGCGTGCCCTTGAGCCACTCGGTGTTCGGCAGCAGGCCGATCTGCACGAAGATGCCCTCGAGGCCGATAGTCTGCACCGCCCCACTGGCGCGGTCCTTCCAGCTCAGGCCGGTGACCTTCTGGCCATCGCCCTGCACCTCGGTGGTCTGGGCGTTCAACAGCACGACGACGTTCGGCAGGCTGCGCAGCTTGCGCTGCAGCACTTCGTCGGCGCGCAGCCGGGTGTCGAACTCGATCAACGTCACCTCGCTGGCGATGCCCGCGAGGTCGATCGCCGCCTCGACGCCGGAATTGCCGCCGCCGATCACCGCGACGCGCTTGCCCTTGTACAGCGGGCCGTCGCAGTGGGGGCAGTAGGCCACGCCGCGATTGCGGTAGGTGTCCTCACCCGGCACGTTCATCGAGCGCCAGCGCGCGCCGGTCGAGATCACCACCGCGCGCGACTTGACGCTCGCGCCGCTCGCGAGCTGCACCTCGATCGGGCCGCCCGGCTCGCTCGCCGGTACCAGTTTCGCGGCCCGCTGCAGGTTCATCACGTCGACGTCGTAGTCGCGCACGTGCTGCTCCAGCGCGGTCGCGAGCTTGGGGCCCTCGGTATGGCTCACGGAAATGAAGTTCTCGATGCCCATCGTATCCAGTACCTGGCCACCGAAGCGCTCGGACGCGACCCCGGTGCGGATGCCCTTGCGCGCCGCGTAGATCGCGGCCGCGGCACCCGCCGGACCGCCGCCGACGATCAGCATGTCGAACGCGTCCTTCGCCTGGATCTTCTCCGCCGCGCGCGCTTCGGCACCGGTGTCGAGCCGGGCGAGGATCTGCGCGAGATCCATGCGGCCCTGGCCGAAGGGCTGGCCATTGAGGAACACGCTCGGCACCGCCATCACCTGGCGTGCCGCGACCTCGCCCTGGAACAGCGCGCCGTCGATCGCGACGTGGCGGATGCGCGGGTTGACCACGCTCATCAGGTTCAGTGCCTGCACGACGTCCGGGCAGTTCTGGCAGGAGAGCGAAAAGTAGGTCTCGAAATGGAACTCGCCGCCCAGCCGGCGCGCCTGTTCGAGCAGTTCCGCCGCGACCTTGGGCGGATAGCCGCCGACCTGCAGCAGCGCCAGCACTAGCGACGTGAACTCGTGCCCGAGGGGGGTTCCGGCGAAGCGCACCGACACCTCGCGCGCGGTCGCCTCGCCGTCGATGCGGCGGATCAGGAAGGAAGGCTTGCGCGCGTCGTCGGCGCCGGGTGCAACGGTAATCTTGTCCGACAACGCGGCGATCTCGTCGAGCAACGACGCCAGTTCGCGCGACTTCTCGCTGTCGTCGAGCGAGGGGATCAGCTCGATCGGCCGGACGAGCCGTTCGAGATAGGCCTTGAGCTGGGACTGCAGGTTCGGTTCGAGCATGGCGGCACTCCGGGAATGGTCGGGCGGGCGACAGTCTCCGCGTCGCCGGCCCTGCTGGCCGACGACGCGGAAGCGCGGCGGATGGCTAGATCTTGCCGACCAGGTCGAGCGACGGCGCGAGGGTCTTCTCGCCTTCCTTCCACTTGGCGGGGCAGACCTCACCGGGGTGCGAGGCGACGTACTGCGCGGCCTTCACCTTGCGCAGCAGCTCCGCCGCATCGCGACCGATGCCGCCCGCGGTGACTTCGACGATCTGGATCCGGCCCTGCGGGTCGACCACGAAGGTGCCCCGATCTGCGAGACCCACGCCTTCGATCAGCACGTCGAAGTTGCGCGAGACCTGGTGCGTCGGGTCGCCGACCAGCGGGTAGGTGATCTTGCGGATCGTGTCGGAGGTGTCGTGCCAGGCCTTGTGGGTGAAGTGGGTATCGGTCGACACGCCATAGATCTCCACGCCCATCTTCTGGAACTCGCCGTAGTGATCGGCCAGGTCGCCCAGCTCCGTGGGGCAGACGAAAGTGAAGTCGGCGGGATAGAAGAAGAACACGGCCCACTTGCCCTTCACGGTGGCTTCGGAAACGTCGACGAACTTGCCGTGGTGGAATGCGGTGGCCTTGAACGGCTTGATTTCACTGTTGATCAGGGACATGCGAAAAATCCTTTTCTCGGTTGGCGGGGAATCAATTTGAGCAAGTGTAGGAGTGGAGAACGGGAGACGTGGTCAATTGTTTCTATACGTTTGATAGATTTTATCTATCGTTTGATCCGGCCAGCCCCCGCAACCGCGATCGCCGCATTCGCGGCGCGGGTTCGCGATCTGCGCCACGGGTACGATCGTTGGCGCGACGGTGCACGCACTGCTGCGGGGTGGACATGAAGTGGCGTGCCTGGTGCGCCCACGCGCCGACGGCGGCGAAACGGGGCGATCACGCGGTGCTGGGATGCCGGGGAGTGAACGGCGCACACCGCGCCCGGTCGGGGCACAGCGGGTCAACGTCTGGAGCGGGTGAAGGGAATCGAACCCTCGTCATCTGGTTGGGAACCAGAAGCTCTACCATTGAGCTACACCCGCGGCGGGCCTCGATTCTAGGGCGTGCTCGAAGTGGCGGCAAATTCGCCCGTTCACGTCGCGACGCTCAGTCCGCCACCCACAGCACGATCTTGCCGATGTGCGCACCGCTCTCCATCAGCGCGTGCGCCTTCGCGGCTTCCGCGAGCGGGAACACCGCATGGACGACGGGCCCGCAACGGCCCGCAGCGAGCACCGGCCAGACGCGCTCGCGCAGCGCGGTCGCGATCGCGCCCTTCTCGACCGTGGTGCGCGGCCGCATCGTCGAGCCGGTGATCACGAGACGCCGGCGCATCACCTGAAACAGGTCGAGCTTCTCGACGACCGCCCCGAGCTGGGTGGCCACCTCGACCAGTCGCCCGTCCATCGCGAGGCAGCGCAGGTTGCGCTCGAAGTACGGCGCGCCGACGAGGTCGAGGACCACGTCGACGCCTCGGCCCGAGGTCAGCTCGGCGATCCGCACGCCGAAATCCGCCTCGCGGTAATTGATGGCGGCGCTCGCGCCGAGCCGCAGGCAGGCCGCACATTTCACCTCGCTGCCGGCGGTGGTGTAGACCGTGGCGCCGAACTCGCGCGCGAGCTGGATGGCCGTGGTGCCGATGCCGCTGCTGCCGCCATGCACCAGCACCGATTCGCCGGGCGCCAGACGGCCGTGGCCGAACAGGTTGGCCCAGACCGTGAAGGACGTCTCGGGCAACGCGGCCGCCCGGATCGCATCGAAACCGGCGGGCCAGGGCAGGCACTGAGCGGCCGGCACGGCGCAGAACTGCGCGTAGCCGCCGCCGTTGGCGAGGGCCGTGACGCAGTCGCCGACCTGCCAGGCGGCGGCCACGGCGGCGCCCTTGCCGATCACTTCGCCGGCCACTTCCAGCCCGATCAGCGGGCTCGCGCCGGGCGGTGGCGGATACTGGCCTTTGCGCTGCAGCACATCCGGGCGGTTGACGCCCGCGGCCTGGACGCGAATCAGCAGTTCATCGGCGGCAGGAACCGGCCGCCCGGTTTCGGTGATCTGCAGCACGTCCGGCCCCCCGGGCTCGCGTGCAACGACGGCCTTCATCATGAAAGCGTGCTCCGACGACGGTTGCGGAATTGCGTCACAAGTGCGCACGGAATTCTCAAGACCCTAAGGGTTAGGCCGATACCCGGTACGCCACGACAATATGCCGGAAAAAATCATGGTTGAGACGCCTGACTGGAAAGCCCGCTATCGCGACGCCATCCGCGAAATGGAGGATCAGGCGCGCAACTGGCGCGATCTGGAGCGGGCCCTGCGCCGCATGGTCGGCAAGCTCTGCACGCTCGGCATGGGGATGGCGCCGACGATCGATGCCGAGCTGCTGAAGATCTCGCGTCAGGCGCAGCAGGATGCGCCGGCGGCCGAGATCGAGGACCTGATGAAGTCGCTGCTGCAGGCGGTGACCACCAACGACCAGCCACGCGGACGCTGGAACGCGTCATGCGAAGCCGTGGCCGCGCTGCTGGAACGACTCTCCACGGGCGCGACACCGGATCCGGCGATGCAGGCGCTGGCTGCGGAGATCAAGGAGGTCGATTCCGACGAGGCGCTGGCGCAGCTGCTGGGGCGCGCTGCCGTGCTCGCGCATGAGCGTGCGGACCGCCTGGAGAAAGAGCGCGCCACCGCCGCGGCGATGATGAACCAGGTCACCCAGCGTCTCGAGGACGTCGCGACCTACCTCACGGGCTCGAAGGCCGACTGGAAGACCAGCCAGGATGCCACCCAGGCGCTGAACTCGCGGGTGCTTCATGAAGTGGACGGCCTGTCGAGGGAAGCGAACTCGGCCACCGACCTCGCGCCGCTGCAGGAACTGATCGGCACGCGTCTCGAGTCGATCTCGAGCCACGTGCACGAATATCGCGATCAGCAGCAGAAGCTGTTCGAGGAGCAGGCGTCGCGCGCCGACAAGATGACCGTGCGCGTCGCGGAACTCGAGCACCAGGCTCGCGACCTCAGCACCTCGCTCGAGAAGGAACGGCAGCGCGCCCGTCTCGATGTGATGACCGGCGTGCCGAACCGCGCGGCGTTCGAGGAACGCATGGCCGAGGAACTGGAGCGCTTCCGGCGCTTCCACACGCCGGTCAGCATGCTGATCTGGGACATCGACCGGTTCAAGTCGATCAACGACACCTACGGGCATCGGGCCGGCGACCGCGTATTGCGCGAGGTGGCGAACTGTTTCGCTGGGCGGTTGCGTGCCAGTGACTTCATTGCGCGGATCGGTGGCGAGGAATTCTGCACCCTGCTGATCGGCGCCGAGCCCGAAGCGGCGATGCGCGTGGCCAACGAGCTGCGCGAGGCGGTGTCCAACCTGAAGCTGTTGTTCCACGGCAAGCCGCTGCGGGTCACGGTTTCCTGTGGCGTCACGTCACTATGCGACGCCGATTCCGGCGACGCGACCAAGGTATTCGACCGCGCGGACGGCGCGCTGTATCGCGCCAAGGACGGCGGCCGCAATCTCTGTATCGCCGCCTGAGCGCGGCAGGGCAGCCGACAGGTCGGGCGCTTGCGCGCGGCCGCTCGGCCTGCCAGGAACCCGGCATCGCGGCAACGGGCCGCGCGAAATCCAGTACGATCGGACGGATGCAGATCGGCATGGTTGGACTCGGCCGCATGGGCGGCAACATGGCGCGTCGCCTCGCCCGCGGCGGCGTGCGCGTGGTGGCTTTTGATCTGATGCCGGCCGCGCGCGCGGCACTTGCGGCCGAGCCGGGCGTCACGTCGGTCGACAGCCTCGAGGCCTTCGTCGCCGCCCTCGCCGCGCCGCGCATCGCCTGGCTGATGCTGCCCGCCGGCACGCCGACCGACTCGGCGCTCGAGGCGATCGCGAGCCTGATGTCGCGCGACGACCTGCTGGTCGACGGCGGCAACGCGCACTATCGCGACTCGCAGCGGCGCGCCGCGGCGCTCGGGGCGCGGGGTCTGCAGTTCGTCGATGCCGGTGTGTCCGGCGGCGTCTGGGGCCTGCAGAATGGCTACGGCCTGATGGTCGGCGGCCACGACGCGGCAGTGCAGCGGCTCGCGCCGATGCTGAGGGTGCTCGCCCCGTCGCCGACGCTGGGCTGGCTGCATTGCGGCGCCGGCGGCGCGGGCCACTACGCGAAGATGATTCACAACGGCATCGAGTACGGCCTGATGCAGGCCTACGCCGAGGGTTTCGCGCTGCTGCAGGCGCGTCCCGAACTCGGACTCGACGTCGCGCAGCTCGCCGAACACTGGCGCCATGGCACGGTGATCCGCTCCTGGCTGCTGGACCTGATGGCGGAGTTCCTCGGCCAGGACGCCACGCTGGCCGAGATCGCGCCGGTGGTCGCGGACTCGGGCGAAGGTCGCTGGACCGCGAAGGAAGCGATCGATCTCGGCATCCCGGCGCCGGTGATCAGCGCGGCGCTGTTCAGTCGATTCGCCAGCCAGGGCGGCGACGACTACGCGGCGAAGCTGCTCGCCAAGATGCGCCAGTCCTTCGGCGGGCACGCGGTCACGAGCGTCGCGGCGCCGCCGGGATGAGGTTCGCGTCCGACGGCGCCTGTGCGGCGGCCTCCGTGTCGGCGAACACGACGCTGTCGGCGCGCGCGACACGCGCCGCGGGGACGCGGGCATCGTGCGCGCCCGCATCGCTCGGACCGGCGGAATCCGGGGCACGCAGCAATGCGGCGAGACTCGAGGCCTTTGCCGCGCCGATGACCAGCCAGAGCCGCCGACGCGCGCGCGACAGTACGGGCATTGACAGCGACATGCGCCGGTAGCCGTGCTGCACGCCGGTGACGATCACCCCGCGATCCACGACCTCCAGCGCCGGATCCGCGGCGAACAGCGACGCCGTGTGGCCATCGTCGCCGAGCCCGAGGTGCACGAGGTCGAGCATCGGCGGTGTGCCGGCCATCGCCTCGAGCAAGGTGTCGTAGGCGCGCGCCGCGGAGTCGAGGTCGTCGTCGCATTCCACCGGCATGGCATGCAGGCGCGACGGCGGCAGCTTCGGCAGCGCGGCGGCGAGCGCGGTCAGGTTGCGCGCGTCGCTGCCCGGCGGGGCGACGCGCTCGTCGACCTGCAGCACCACCAGCTGCGTCCAGGGCAGTGGCAGCGCGCCGAGCGCGCGCAGCATGGGCTGCGGCGAGGCGCCGCCGCTGAACGCAACGACGGCACGACCGTAGCGCGCGATGTCGGCACGCAGGCAGCTCGCGATCCAGTCGGCCGCGGCGAGCGCTGTCGCCTGCGCGTCGTCGGCGACGATCAGGCGCATGCGTCGCTACCGAGGCTGCCCGGATCCACCCAGCCGCCGATCGCGCGCGTCAGCCGCTCCGCCGCCGCAGGACCCCAGCTGCCGGGCGCATAGGGCATCGCGGCGCCGGACTTCACCAGCAGGTCATCGACGATTCGCCACGCCTCCTCGATGCTGTCCTGGCGCGCGAACAGCGTGGCGTCGCCGCGCAGCGCATCGCCGATCAGCCGCTCATAGGCCGTGCGCTCGCCGGCGCTGGAGCTGCAGACCGAGAGTTCGACCGGCCGCCCGACCAGGCCCTCGCCGGCGGCCTTGGCACGCGCACCCAGTGCGATGGCGATGCGATCCGGGCCGAGCCGGAAGCGCAGGTAGTTGGCGTGCGACGGCATCGGCTCGTCGAACAGGCGCTGCGGCGGGCGGCGGAACGAGACCAGCACTTCGGTACCGGTGGTGGCCATCGCCTTGCCGGCGCGGATGAAGAACGGCACGTCGGCCCAGCGCCAGGAGTCGATCGAGAGCTTCAGCGCGACATAGGTCTCGACGTCCGAGTGGGCGTCGACGTCGGGCTCGGCGCGATAACCCGCGTATTGGCCGCGCACGATGGCGCTGCGCGCCAGCGGCTGGATCGCGCGCAGCACCTTCGCCTTCTCGTCGCGTTGCGCGTCGCTGCCGAGACCGGTCGGTGGCTCCATCGTCAGGATCGACACCACCTGCAGCAGGTGGTTCTGCACCACGTCGCGCACCGCGCCGAGCTCTTCGTAGAGCTTGCCGCGGCCTTCGACGCCGAAGGACTCGGCCATCGTCACCTGCACGCTCTCGACGTGGTCGCGGTTCCACACCGGCTCGAGGAAGGCATTCGCGAAGCGGAAGTACAGCAGGTTCTGCACCGCCTCCTTGCCGAGGAAGTGGTCGATGCGGAACAGCGCGCGCTCGTCGAACACGCGGGTCAGCGCATGGTTCAGCGTACGTGAGGACGCGAGGTCGCGGCCCAGCGGCTTCTCGACCACCACGCGCGCGCCGCTTGCGCAACCGGCCGCGCCGAGGCCCTGCACGACGGTCGCGAACAGGCTCGGCGGCACGGCGAGGTAGTGCAGCGGGTGCGCGGCCGCGCCGAGCGCGCGGCGCAGCGCGACGAAGGTGGCCGGGTCGCGGTAGTCGCCCTCGACGTGCCGCAGCAACCCGTCGAGTTTGGCCAGCAGCTGCGGATCGGCGCCGCCGCCGTGCGCGTCCAGGCTCTCGGCGATGCGCGTGCGCAGCGTCGCGACGTTACCCTCGCGCGCGACGCCGACCACCGGCACGTCGAGCGCGCCGCGCCGGATCATGTTCTGCAACGCCGGAAAGATCTTGCGGAAGGCGAGGTCGCCGGTGACGCCGAAGATCACCAGCGCGTCGGCACGGGGCTCTTCCGTCACGACGGTGGCGCCATCGTGCACGGCAAGCGCGGCGAGTCACGTAATGCCATCGAGCCCCCCCTCCATGGAAACCGCTTCCAAGTTATCATGGCCTCTCTGTCGGGCGCCCCGGAGGTCCCGTGAAATCACCGCGAATTGCTGCCGCCGTCCTCCTCACCGCTACGCTCGTCCTCGGCGGATGCGGCGTCAACCCGGTCACGGGCAAGAAGGAGATCCAGTTCGTCTCCGAAGCCCAGGAACTGCAGATCGGCGCGACCCAGTACGCGCCCACGCGCCAGGGCGAAGGGGGCGACTATAAGACGCTGCCCGACCTGACGGCCTACGTCAGCGAGGTCGGGCGCAAGCTCGCCGCCGTCTCCGACCGCCAGTTGCCATACGAGTTCACCGTGCTGAGCAGTTCGGTCCCCAATGCCTGGGCGCTACCCGGCGGCAAGATCGCGGTGAACCGCGGCCTGCTCACTGCGCTCGAAAACGAGGCGGAGCTCGCGGCCGTGCTCGGCCACGAAATCGTGCACGCCGCGGCGCGGCACGGCGCGAAGGCGCAGGAACGCGGCACGCTGCTGCAGGTCGGCGTGGTCGCGGCCCAGGTCGGCGTCGCGATGAGCGACGTCGATTCGACGGTCGGAGGCTTGCTGGCCGCCGGTGCCGGCGTCGGCGCGCAACTCGTGACCCTGCGCAACGGGCGCGACGCGGAACGCGAGGCCGACTATTACGGCATGGAGTACATGAAGCGCGCGGGCTACGACCCGTCCGCGGCGGTCACGCTGCAACAGAAGTTCGTCGCGCTGTCGGAAAAGCAAGGCGCTGGCCGGCAGGGCTGGCTCGACGGGCTGTTCGCCTCGCACCCGCCCTCCCCGGAGCGCGTCGAGAGCAACCGCGTGCGTCTCGTCGAACTCGGCACGCCCGGCGGCGAGCTCGGCAAGGAACGCTATGCGGCGCGGATGGCGACGCTGCGCAAGCTCGAACCGGCGTATGACAAGGCCGACCAGGCGCTGGCCCTGGCGCGCAAGAAGGACCTCAAGGGCGCGCAAGCGCTCGCCGAAGACGCGGCGAAGCTGGTGCCGAACGAATCGCGTTTCCAGCTGCTGCGGGGCGACCTCGCGCTGGCGTCGAAGCAGCCGCAGGCGGCGCTGCCGTTCTACGAGAAGGCGATCCAGCTCGACGGCGACTACTTCGCGGCCTGGCTCGGCAGTGGCACGGCCTACTACCAGATGGGCAATCGCGCCGAGGCCGCGCAGCGCCTGGAACGCAGCGCCACGCTGCTGCCGACCGCGCCGGCGCTCTACTACCTCGGCAACATCGCCAAGGAGAGCGGCAACACAGAGCGCGCGCTCGAGCTCTACAAGGGCGCGGCCGGTTCGCAGAGCGACATCGGCAAGCGCGCGGCGACGGAGTACGCGACGATCGACGTCGGCCGCAATCCGGGCGCCTACGTCGGCGGCGGCGCGCAGCTCGATGGTCGCGGCGCGCTGCTGGCCGTGGTCGAGAACCGCTCACCGGTTCCGCTGGCCGACGTGGTCGTCTCGGCGGTGCTGCTGGACGGCAACGGCGCGATCGCGCAGCAGGGACCGCCGCTGCGCGTCGGTCGCGCGTTGCAGCCCGGCGAGCGCGTCGCACTCGATGCCGGGGTCGGCGCAGTGGCGCCAGAGCTGATGAACCGCGTGCGGATCCGGATCGAGGGCGCGCGGGCGATGCCCGCACCGTAAGCGGCGCGCGGGTGGATCAGCGGAACACGCGCTGCCAGAACAGCTTCATGTCTTCCCACGACTGCCGATCGGTCTTCTCGTCGTAGGCCAGCGGCAGGTTGTACTTCCTGCCCTTGTCGGTGGCTTCCGGATTGCTGAAACCGTGCTTCGCACCCGGGTAGGAATTGAACTGGTACGGCACGCCTAGTTCGGCCATCTCGTCGTGGAAGCTCTGCTGGTCGGCGGCCGGCACCAGCGCGTCGGCCTCACCGTGGCAGATCAGCACCTCGGCCTTGAAATCGCCCTTCTTCGCCGGATGCGTGCGACCGAGCGAACCGTGGAAGCTGACCACGCCCTTGAGGTCGACGCCGAGCCGCGCCGCGTGCAGCGCCAGCGCGCCGCCGAGGCAATAGCCCATCGCACCGACGCGCGTCGGGTCGACCAGCGGATGCTTGCGCAGCTGCTCGATCGCCGCCTTCACGCGTTCACCGCTCGCAGCCATGTTCGCGAACAGGCCGTTCATCAGTGTGCCGGCCTCGGTGGAATCGGCGGCTTCGCGACCGCCACCGTAGACATCGACCGCGAGCGCAACGCAGCCGAGCTGCGCCAGTTCGCGCGCGCGACGGCGTGCGTAGTCGTTCAGCCCCCACCACTCCGGAAACACGGCGAGCGCCGGGCGCCGACCATTCATGCCCGTGTCGACCGCCAGATAGCTCGCGAGCTCGACGCCACCGGCGGTATAGCGCAGGACTTCCGTGTGGACGCTGGCAGGCATTCGTCGTCTTCCGTGCTCGGAGGTGAACGTCAATTTGGCAGCGATGCCGGGGCGACCGCAAGCCCCGGCGCGGTCGCGGCGCTTCGCGCTGCACGAATCGTCGGTGGCGGCGACCGCGGCGCGGTGCCGAGCGCGGAAATCAGCAACGGACCGAGTGTGTGCATCGGACCGATGGCGGTGCCGCCGGGATCGAGCCCGGGGACGAAGCCGCGCGCGAGCAGCGCCTCCAGCACTTCCGGGCGATCGGTGACCACGTGCACGGGCACGTCGTGGCTCGCGCCCTCGCCGCTGACGACCGCGGGCGGCTGGTGATCGCCGAGCAGCAACATCACCAGCGGCTCGCCGCTGCGGCGCTCGAGGTAGCCGGCCAGCGTGCGCTGCGCGTAGGCGAGCGAGTCGCCGTAGGCAGGACCGAGCCGCGTCCACTCAGGCCCCTGCGCGATCGCACGCGCGGCCTCCTCAGCGTCAAACGGCGCCGGCCCGGTGACGCGCTCCCAGTCCGGCTGGTACGGCGGCGTCGGGCGGAAAGGCATGTGCGAACTGATGGTCGGGAAGAACACGAAGTGCGGCGCTCGCGGCGCCGCCACCGCGCGCTGCGCCTCCAACTGGTCGAGTCGCGCCAGCGCGAACTGGTCGGGGATCCGCCACCAGCCGAATGCGGGACCGCGGTACCCGAGCTGCGCGGCGCCGTAGATCGCGTCGAAGCGGAAGTAGTCGCCCTCCGGCCAGGCCTGCCGCAATCCCGGCATCAGGGCGAGCACCCGATAGCCGTCGCGACGGAACGCGTCGCTGAGGGTCGGCCGGGGGCGCAGCAGCAGGCGCGCGTAGTCATCGCCGTCGCGCACCTCGGTGCCGGTGAGCAGGCTCGCGTGCGCGAACCAGGAACCGCTGCCGAACGTGGGCGAGCGCACCCACGCCGAGACCACGCCGCGCCCGCTGTGGCTGATCGCGGCGGCGAGCTGCGCGCGGCTGTCAACGAGGCGGCCAGCGATGTCCGGGCGCTGCCAGGCGATCGCACCGTAGGACTCGACGAATACGACATAGACGTCCGCGCGCGGGCGGGCCGCGACGGGCGTGTGCAGGATCGGGATCGCGGCGGCAGACTCGGTGTCGGTGTCGGTGCGGGTGCCGGTGCCGGTGCCGGTGCCGGTGCCGGTGCCGAATCGCGACTGCGACTGCGTATCGCGGTTCTCGAGCCAGCTGCCGCCCAGCAAGGCCACCTGTCGCACCCAGGTCTGGGTCACCGGGATCGAGAAATGGCCGAGGCGGCGCTCAGGCAACGCGCCGGCGCGATCGAGCCCAAACAGCAGCACGAGCGCCGCCGCGCCGCCGATCAGCGCACGGCGCAGCCGCGCGTCGAACGCCGCGGGCGTGGACGGATCGAGGGCGCGCACGATCCGCGTCACGCAGCGCCTCAGCAGCCCGCCACCGGCGGCGAGCGCCAGCAGCAGCGCCAGCAACGCGGCGGCGACCTGCCAGGCCGGGGCCACCTCCGCCAGCATGCCCACCAGGCCACCGACGTGGCGCGCATCCCAGTAGAGGTTGACGCTGCGGCCATAAAGTGCGGGCGCGGTCACTTCGGCGTAGCGCGCGAGCGCCAACAACACGCCGGTCGTGGCCAGCACCGCAACGAGCGCGCGGCCAGGCGGGCCGCGCCAGGCGCTCCAGGCGGCCAGGCCCAGCACCAGCAGTGCGACCTCGACCGACCACTCACCGCGCAGCTGGATGGCCGGCGTCGGCCAGACGTTGTGGAAACTCAGTGCCGCGTTGAGCAGCCATAGCGCTGCGACCAGCGTCGCAAGCCCCGCAATCCGGGAGGACAGGCGCACGGCCGCGCCTACTGGCGCTGCGCCTCGAGTTCGACGATCAACTCGATCTCGTCACCGACGAGGCCGTTGGCGACGCCGTAGATCATGCCGAAATCGCTGCGCCGGAAACGCCCGCGCGCCGAGGCGCCAGCGACAAACGGCTTGGCGAGCGGCGGGCCGATGGGGTACCGATCGAGCTTGTTGAGCGTGGCTTCGAGCAGCAGCGGTCGCCTGCGTCCGAGCAGCTCGAGCTCGCCGTCGACCAGGTAACCGTGCTCGCCGCGACGGCGCGCGGACTTCGCGGTGAACGTCATCGTCGGGAACCGCGCGACGTCGAGGAAGTCCGGCTTGCGCAGGTGCGCGTCGCGCGCCGCGTGCGCGCTGTCGACGCTGCCAGTATCGATGACGACGCGCACGTCGGACAGCGCACCGCTCGTCTCGTCGTAGCGGAAACTGCCACTCGCCTTGCGGAACACGCCGAGCGTCTTCGCGTAGCCGATGTGCTCGACCAGGAAGGCGACGGTCAGGTGCTCGGGATCGAGCGCGAAGCGCGCGGCTTCGGCACGCACGACATTGGCGAAGGCGCCGCAGGCGACGAGCACCGACAGCGCGAACGGGCACCAGCGCGAGACACGGCGAGTGCTACTCATGGATCAATCCTTGCCTGGAACGCCTTGCCTGGAACGCCTTCCCTGTAACGCCGTCGGGCCAGCACGCGCACGTCGACCGCGAAAGAATAGCAAAGCGCGGCCAGCGACAATGCCGCAAGCGTCGCGGACTGCGCGTCGGACAGCCACGGCACCAGCGCGAGAATCAGTCCGACGCTCTGCACGACGCAGACTGTCTGGCGTCGCCGGCTGGGCTGCAACTCGGCGGCGAGCCACGGGAAGCGCGCGCCGGCGAGAAGGAACCCATAGCGCATCAGTCCGGCGAGCAGGACCCAGGCGCCGGCGCGCTCCCAGCGCCAGGCGAGCGCCGCGAGCACCAGGATCAGCAGCGCATCGGTCTCCATGTCGAAACGCGCGCCGAAGCGGCTCACGAGCCCGCTGCGCCGCGCCAGCCGGCCATCGATGCCGTCGAGCACGGCCACCAGCGTTGCGATCGCGACCGCGCTCCACGCGCGCAAATCAGTCTGGGGCTCGAAGGCCAGCCCCGCCAGCAGCCCGACACAGGCGGCGCGTGCCAGCGTCACGCGGTTGGCGGCGCCGAAGGCGGAATACGGATGGCCCTGGCCGAAGGCGTCGCGCAGACCGACCAGCAGCGCCGCCCCAGCCAGCAGCACCGCACCGGCAGCGCCGAGATAGGCGAGACCGAGGCCGAGCGCCTCGGCCAGCCCTAGCGCGCCGAGCGCACTCAGCAGGACGGCGACGACGACGTGACGCCGCAGCCCGTGGCCGCGTGGCTCGCCAACCGGGATCTGCTCGCCTGCCTGCACGCGACGCGGCATCATGACTCCATGGACACCCGCACCGCCGCGGCGTTCTGGGTCGCGGCGCCGGGCCGCGGCGAGATTCGCACCGAAACCCTGCCCAGCCCTGCGCCCGACGAGGTGCTGGTGCGGGCACTCTACAGCGGGATCAGCCGCGGCAGCGAATCGCTGGTGTTCGAAGGCCGCGTGCCCGCCTCCGAGGGGGCGCGGATGCGTGCACCGTTCCAGGCCGGCGAATTTCCGGCGCCGGTGAAGTACGGCTACGCCAGTGTCGGTGTCGTCGAGCAGGGCCCAACGGGGCTGGCGGGCGAGACCGTGTTCTGCCTGTTCCCGCACCAGACCCGCTATGTCGTGCCCGCGCGCGCGGTGCATCCGCTGCCGCGCGAACTGCCGCCGCAACGGGCGGTGCTGGCGGCGAACGCGGAAACGGCGATCAACGGCCTCTGGGACGCCGCCGTGCGGCCGGGCGATCGCGTGCGGGTGATCGGCGCCGGCGTGGTCGGCTGCCTGGTGGCCTGGCTCGCGGCCCGCATCCCCGGCTGCGAGGTGCAGCTGATCGACCTGCAGCCCTCGCGCGCTGCGACCGCGGCCTCCCTTGGCGTCACCTTCGCGCTGCCGGATGAGGCCAGCGCCGGTGCCGACGTCGTCATCCACGCCAGCGGCGCGCCCGAAGGCCTCGCGCTCGCGCTGCAGCTCGCGGCCTTCGAAGCGACCGTCGTCGAGATGAGCTGGTACGGCGACCGCAGGGTGTCGCTGCCGCTCGGCGAGGCCTTTCACGCGAATCGCCTGCAGCTGCGCAGCTCGCAGGTCGGGCGGGTCGCCGCCTCGCAACGCGCGCGCTGGGACACGGACCGGCGGATGGCGCTCGCGCTGCGACTGCTCGCCGCAGGCCCGGCCGTCGACGCGCTGCTCAGCGGTGAGGACGAGTTCGCCGCACTGCCACAGGTGATGGCGCGCCTCGCCGCCGCGCCCGCCTCAGCGCTCTGCCACCGGATCCGCTACCCAACGTGAGTGCCCGCATGTATTCCGTCTGCGTTCGCGATCACATGATGATCGCCCACAGTTTCCGCGGCGAGGTGTTCGGCCCCGCGCAACGCCTGCACGGCGCCACCTATGTCGTCGACGTCGAGTTCCAGCGGCCGCGGCTGGATGCGGACGGACTGGTCGTCGACATCGGGCTCGCCGCCAGCGCGCTGCGCGCGGTGCTGGAGGCGTTGAACTACCGCAACCTCGACGAGCTGCCGGAATTCGCCGGCCGCAACACCACCACCGAGTTCCTCGCGCGCGCGGTGTTCGACCGCATGGCCGCGCGCATCGCCGCGGGGGAACTCGGCGCCGACGCGCGAGCCGGCGGCATCGCCGCATTGCGCGTCGCGCTGCACGAATCGCATGTCGCCTGGGCGGCGTACGAAGGAGCGCTCGACGGCGGCCACGCCGACGCCGGCGGTGCCGCGCGCGGATGACGCGACGCCTGACGCTGCTGCTGCCGGGAGATCCCGACACGCCGACCGGCGGCTACCTCTACGACCGACGCATCGTGGCCGAGCTGCGCGCGCGCGGCTGGCAGATGCCGGTGCGCCGCCTCGACGCGAGCTTTCCGTGGCCGACACCGGCCGCGCTCACGGATGCCGACGCGGCGCTCGCTGCGTTGCCCGATGGCGAACTCGTGTTGATCGACGGCCTCGCCTTCGGCGCGATGCCGCAACAGGCCGCCGCACATGCGGCGCGGCTGCGGCTAGTCGCGCTGGTCCATCATCCGCTCGCCGCCGAAACCGGCCTCGACCCGCCGCAATCGCGCCGGCTGCGTGAAACCGAACGGGCAGCTCTCGCGACCGCGCGCGCCGTGGTCGTCACCAGCGCCGAAACCGCGGAGGCCCTGCGCCGCGACTACGCCGTACCGGACGCGATTCTGTGCGTGGTCGAGCCGGGCGCACCCGACCCCGCCCCGCCGCGCGGCGCGCGCCGCGCCGGTCCGCTGCGCCTGCTCTGTGTCGCATCGCTGGTGCCGCGCAAGGGCCACGACCTGTTGCTGCAGGCGCTCGCCGCGCGCGGCGGCGACGACTGGACCCTCGATTGCGTGGGCAGTCCGACGCGCGACCCCGCCTGCGCGCAGCGTCTGCGGGACCTGGCCCGCTCACTCGGCCTCGAGGCCCGCGTGCGCTGGCAGGGCGAGAGTCCGCCGGAGCTGCTGCAGGCGGCGTACGCGGACGCGGACCTCTTCGTGCTGCCCGCCTGGTACGAGGGCTACGGCATGGCCGTGGCCGAGGCGCTCTCGCACGGCCTGCCGGTGGTCGCCACCGCGGTCGGCGCCGTGCCGCGCCTGGTCGGAACCGAGGCGGGCCTGCTGGTGCCCGCCGGTGATGGCGCCGCGCTTGCGGCCACGCTGCGCCGCGTACTCGACGACGCTGCGCTGCGCAGCCGACTGGCCGCGGGCGCGGTGCGCCGTGCGTCGGCGCTGCCTCGCTGGCCGGATGCCGGCGCGCGGCTCTCGGCCCTGCTCGACGGCCTGTCGTCCGCATGAGTGGCTTCAGCGCCGACTGGCTCACGCTGCGCGAAGCCGCCGACACCCGCGCGCGGAATGCCGGCGGCGGCCTGCTGGCTGTGCTGGCCGGGCACGACGCCGCGGCCGGCGTCGGCGTCGCATCACACCGTGTGCTGGACCTCGGCGCCGGCACGGGCGCGAACTTCCGCTACCTGCAGCCCCGCCTGCCCGGCGCCCGGCACTGGATGCTCGTCGATCACGATCGCGCGCTGCTCGACGTGGCGGCGGCGCGCGCCGCGCCCGACGCAGCGCTCGAGACCACCGTCGTCGACCTCGCCGCCGCACTCGAGTCGCTGCAGTTTCCCGAGGGCGGGCTGGTCACGGCGTCGGCACTGCTGGATCTCGTCTCCGAACCCTGGCTCGCGCGCCTCGCTGCGCGCTGCCGCGGCGCGCGCGCCGCGGTGCTGTTCGCGTTGACCTACGACGGACGCGCGACCTGCCGGCCCACCGACCCCGACGATGCCCCGGTCATCGCACTGGTCAATCGCCACCAGCGCCGCGACAAGGGTTTCGGCGCCGCGCTCGGGCCGGTCGCCGCGCAAGTCGCCGCGGCGCAATTCGCGCGTGCCGGCTATCGCCTGTGTCGCGTGCGCAGCGATTGGCAGATCGACGCCTCGGAACCGGCGCTGCAGGCGGCGCTGCTCGAGGGCTGGGCGCAGGCCGCGCGCGAGGTCCAGCCGGAGGCGGCCGCGCGAGTCGACGACTGGCTGGGGCGGCGGCGGCGCCATCTCGCCGCGGGCCGCTCGCGCCTGCACGTCGGGCACGAAGACCTGGCGGGCCGCGTCGCCGACTGAACGCGCAGCGCGCGCCTCAGACGACCTGCTGCAACCCGCGCGCCTCCACGCTGGGCGTGCCCCCGTCGCGGCGCTGCGCGAGGTCGAGATCGAACAGCACGTCGCTGCCCATGCGGAACACGCGATGGCGCGCACGCAGGCAAGCGCCGAGCGACAGCGAACCCGGCAGCCGGATCGTCGGCCGTCCCGCACCGATCAACAGCGGTGCCACCGCGATCTGCAGCCGCGACAGCAACCCGGCCTGGAGGAATCCCGACACGGTGCACGCGCCACCCTCGATGAACAGACGGCGACAACCGCGCGACTGCAGCGCCGCGACCAGCGCCGCGAGGTCGAGCCCGGCGGCACCGGTGACAATCGCCAGCGTACCGACCCCCGCAGGCGCCGCGGCCGCGACGTCCGCCGCATGCACCAGCAGTGTCGGGGCCGCGCGATCGGTGAATATGCGGTGCGACGCGGGCAGGCGGCGACGCGGGTCGAGCACCACGCGCAGCGGGTTCGGGCCGGGCACCTCCCGCGTGGTCAGCTGCGGATCGTCGGCGGCCACCGTGGCGGCGCCGACGATCACCGCATCGCAGAGCGCCCGCATGCGGTGCAGATGCACGATGTTGTCGGGTCCGGTGACGAAACGCGAATCGCCCGACTCGGTGGCGATGAAGCCGTCGAGGCTCTGGCCGAGATGACCGACGATCATCGCGCGGGGCGGCGCGGCCTCGAGCAGCGGACGATAGAGCTCGAGCAGCGTCGCGCCGGCGGCATCGACCTCGAGCCGCGGCACCGAACCGGACGGAGCTCGCGCCGCCGCGAGCAGCTGCTGCCAGCAGGAAGCCTCGGCGGTTTCGCGCGTGTCGTCCAGGTTCCGGGCCTCCTCCTTCGGGCAGGAGTATAGGCCCGGCAGATCAGGAGATCGTCTTGCTGACCAGCGGCGCGACGTCGCTCTCGAGCCCGGTGACCGTGTACGACACGACGGTGAAATACCAGGTCCCCTTGCCGAGACTCGGCACCGTATAGCGGGTCAGACCCGGGTCCGCGACCGAGACTCGCTGCGTCAGCGCCGTGGGACTGTTGCCGTACTTGACGACGAAGCCGGCGAGGTCCTGCAGCGCCGTGCCGTCGGTGTTCCGTGTCGGCTTGAGCCAGGACAACGTCGCGCTGCCCGTGGTCGCGATCACCGTCGTGGTCGAGCCCGCGGCGTTCGGGGTTGAGGTCGGTGTGTTCGGACCGGTGGCCGGCGACGTGACGGTGACCATGAACGCAGCCATCGACGCGGTGTTGTTGCCGTCCGTGACGCTGATCGTGATGTTGGGGTAGGTGCCGACCTGGGACGCCGAAGGCGTACCGGTCAACAGGCCATTGGCGGTGTTGATGCCGAGCCACGCGGGCAGGTTCCTGGCGCCGAAGGTCAGCTTGTCGCCGTCCGGGTCGGTGGCAAGCGCCTGGAAGGTGTAGCCGGTACCCGCGGCCACCGAGGTCGGGGGTGATCCGCCGATGGTCGGCGGGCGCGCACCGATCTGCGTGCTCGAAGCCGCGGGCAGCTTCACGCGCACCGAGAACGGGCCGAACGTGGTCGTCGCCTTGCCGTCGCTCGCGGTGATCATGATGCCGCTGGAATTGCCGACATCTGCCTCGGACGGCACGCCACGAATCTCGCCCGTGGCCTCCTGGAAGGTGGCCCACGCGGGCAGGCCATGCGACGCCAGCGTGACCGCATCGCCTTCCGGATCCGTCACGGTCGGCTTGAAGACATAGGGAAAGCCGGCCGGGATCTCCGTCGCCGGCGTGCCGCTGACCTGGGGTGCAGCGTTGCTCGCCGTCGCACCCGTGGACTGGGTCGGCACGACGCCCGCCGTCGCGCTGCTCGCGGGATCGTCGTCGAAGCAGGCCGCCAGCGACAGCGACAGCCAGAGGATCGGTAGCAGGCGCGAAGGGAAACGCCTGAGAGCGGGGATTCGAGTTGATGCCATGTGCCAGAGCTCCGGTGCGACGCCTGCAGTTCAAAGGCGAACGCGGGCGGCAGAGCTCCGGTGTCCGAGCGGGCGCGAGCCCGTGGACCGGATGACGACGAGTGGGACCGATGGTTGCGCCATCGGAAGGTCTCGCCGGCAACCCCGCTATCTCGGCCCTGCAGTGTCTGCGGAGCTCGAGACCGGAGGCTTTGCGTCCCCACCTCGCGGCGGGTTTGCCCTTCGTTCGCGACCTTTGTACTTAGTGTCGATGGAGTGTGCAAGACGTCGCAGAGCGGCGACGAAGTGCGAATGGCATCTGTTAAATTGCACTGTGACCGACACCTCGAAATCACTTCGCGGCATCCGCAGCTTCGTCATTCGTGCGGGGCGCGTCACGGACGCGCAGCAGCGCGCGCTGACGGAACTCTGGCCCGAGTACGGGCTCGATTTCGATCCGACGCGCCGACTCGATCTCGCGGCAATGTTTGGCCGCGCCGCGCCGCGCTCCCTCGAGATCGGATTCGGCAACGGCGAGAACCTCGCGACGCTCGCCGCCGCGCATCGCGAGCGCGACTATCTCGGCATCGAGGTGCATCGCGCCGGCGTCGGGCGATTGCTGCAGACCGCGCGCGATTCGCAATTGACGAACCTGCGCGTGGTGTCACACGACGCGGTCGAGGTCCTCGAACAGTCGATCGAGCCGGGCGCGCTCGACGAGGTGCTGATCCTGTTCCCCGATCCCTGGCACAAGAAGCGCCATCACAAGCGCCGACTCGTGCAGCCGGAGTTCGCGGCACTGCTCGCCAACCGGCTGCGCATCGGAGGCCGTCTTTCGCTCGCCACTGACTGGGAGCCCTATGCGCAGTGGATGCTCGAAGTGCTCGGCGCCGCGCCCGACTTCGAGAACCTCGCACCGGACGGTCGCTACGTGCCGCGTCCCGGGTGGCGCAGCCTGACGCGCTTCGAACGTCGCGGCGAACGCCTCGGCCATGGCGTGTACGACCTGGCGTTCCGTCGCCGCGAGCCGGGATCGACCGACACCGCCCGGCGGTGAAAGCTGACTTGCGCCCCCGACACGTCGGGCGCAGCATGAGGT
>JAYTNX010000225.1:0-4019 GCA_043748075.1 Pseudomonadota bacterium | reverse complement strand
GCGGTCGCGACCACCGGTGCGCCGATCACGGTGCCGGTGGGCAAGGCGACGCTCGGCCGTATCATGGACGTGCTCGGCGTGCCGCAGGACAACCGCGGCCCCGTCGACAGCCAGGATCACTGGTCGATCCACCGTCCGGCGCCGGCCTATGACGAGCAGTCGTCGGGTCGCGACCTGCTGGTCACGGGCATCAAGGTCATCGACCTGCTGGTACCGTTCGCGAAGGGCGGCAAGGTGGGCCTGTTCGGCGGTGCCGGTGTGGGCAAAACCGTCAACATGCTCGAGCTGATCAACAACATCGCCAAGCAGTACAGTGGTCTGTCGGTGTTCGCCGGCGTCGGTGAGCGTACCCGCGAGGGCAACGACTTCTACCACGAGATGGCGGAGTCGGGCGTCATCGACCTGGTGAACCTCGAGAACTCGAAGGTGGCGATGGTGTACGGCCAGATGAACGAGCCGCCGGGCAACCGCCTGCGCGTCGCGCTCACGGGCCTGACGATGGCCGAATATTTCCGTGACGAAGTGCGCGAGGACGGCGTGAAGGGCCGCGACGTGCTGTTCTTCGTCGACAACATCTACCGCTATACGCTGGCCGGCACCGAAGTGTCGGCGCTGCTCGGGCGCATGCCGTCGGCGGTGGGCTACCAGCCGACACTGGCCGAGGAGATGGGCGTGCTGCAGGAGCGCATCACCTCCACCAAGACCGGCTCGATCACCTCGATCCAGGCCGTGTACGTGCCGGCGGACGACCTCACTGATCCGTCGCCCGCGACGACCTTTGCCCACCTGGATTCCACCGTCACGCTGTCGCGGCAGATTGCCTCGCTGGGCATCTACCCGGCGGTCGATCCGCTGGATTCCACCAGTCGCCAGCTCGACCCGCTGGTCGTCGGCGAGGAGCACTACAACACGGCGCGCGCCGTGCAGGCGGTGCTGCAGCGTTACAAGGAGCTGCAGGACATCATCGCGATCCTCGGCATGGACGAGCTGTCGGAGGCCGACAAGCTCACGGTGTATCGCGCGCGCAAGATCCAGCGCTTCCTGTCGCAGCCGTTCAACGTCGCCAAGGTGTTCACCGGCCAGGACGGCAAGATCGTGCCGCTGAAGGAGACGATCCGCGGCTTCAAGGGCATCCTCGCCGGCGACTACGACAGCCTGCCCGAGCAGGCGTTCTACATGGTCGGCTCGATTGACGAGGCCGTGGAGAAGGCGAAGACGCTGCAGTAATCGGCCCACCCGCCGACTGCCGCCGCAGCAACAGGACGCACCCAGATGGTCGAACACACGATCCACGTCGACATCGTCAGCGCCGAGGGGGAGATCTTCTCCGGTCCCGCGACGATGGTGTTCGTGCCGGCGTCGCAGGGCGAGATCGGCATCGCGCCGCGGCACGCGCCGCTGCTGTCGCTGCTGAAGGCGGGCGAAGTGCGGGTGCAGACGCCCGACGGCCAGGAGCAGTTCTTCTTCGTCGGCGGCGGGGCGCTGGAGATCCAGCCGCGCAAGGTCACCGTGCTGGCGGATACCGCGCTGCGCGCCAAGGACGTCGACGAGGCGGCTGCACTGGCGGCCAAGCAGCGCGCGGAAGAGGCGCTGAAGGGCAAGATCGACAAGCTCGAGCAGGCCGAGGCGCTGGCTGAATTGTCGCGGGCGTCGGCCCAGCTGAAGCTGCTCGAGAAGTTGCGCAAGATCCGGCGTTGATTCGCGCTGCCGGCGCCGCCTCGCTGGGGCGCTGCGGGTTCGCCAGCCGCGACGAGCCCTCGCCACCATACGGTCGACACCGACCTTCGCTTATTATCGGTCGATGAGACGCCGCACATTCGTCCAGTCGGCCGTAGCGACGGCCTCCATCGCCGCGCTGCCCTCCCTCTCTCGCGGTGCCAACCTGATGACCTCCGCCCGCTGGGATTTCGTGATCGTCGGGGCCGGCACCGCCGGCTTGCCTGCCGCGGTGTTCGCAGCCCGACGCGGCGCGCGCGTGCTGCTGATCGATGCCGCCGCGGACATCGGCGGCACGCTGCACCTCGCCAATGGCCAGATCAGCGCCGGGGGCTCGAAGCTGCAGGCCGCCAAGGGCATCCCGGATTCGCCGGATGCGCATTTCGAAGAGATCATGCGACTGTCGAACGGCCTGGCCGATCGCAGTGTCGCCCGACTCACCGCGGATCTCGCGCCGGCGACGATCGACTGGCTGCTCGATGCGGGCCTGAAGCCGCTGGACGATCACCCGGTCACCGGCGATTCGGTTGGCCGCAAGGCCTACACCATCCCTCGCTATCTCTGGGCAAAGGAAGAGGGCAAGGCGATTCTCGCCATCATCCGCCGCGAGCTCGCGCCGGAAGTCGCGAGCGGCCGCGTCACCGTGCAGCTCGGCACACGCGTCAACGGACTCATCACCGACGAAGCGGGCGCCGTGCTCGGCGTGCGCGCACAGGCCGACGGCAAGGACCTCGAGTTTCGTGGCCGCCACGTGCTGATCACGACCGGCGGCTACGCGATGAACCCGCAGCGCTTCCAGCAGCTGGTCGGCGTGCCACCGTACGCCGGCACCAGCTACCCGTGGCAGCTCGGCGACGGGCTTGATCTCGCCACCTCGGTCGGCGGCTATCTGCGCGGCCAGGAGCTGCACCGCGCCGGCACCGGTTCCATCCTCACCAGCGAGCATTTCCCGGCAAAGGTCTACGCACGTTTCACCACCACGCCGCAGGTGCGCGCGCCCTGGGAACTCTGGGTCAACGATGCCGGCCGGCGCTTCATCCGCGAGGACGAACCGCTGGTCGTGAAGCGCGAGCAGGCGCTGCTGAAGCAGCCGCAGCTGCGCTATCGCGTCGTGTTCGACCAGGCGATCCTGGATACGGCACCGATCGGCGTCGCGAACTGGACGAAGGAGCAGCTGCTGTCGCACTTCGATACGCACTCGATGTTCACGCGTGCCGACACCCTCGAGCAGCTCGGCGCGAAGACCGGCATCGACGCGGCGGGCCTCGCCGCCACGGCGCGAGAGTACAACGAGGCCGTGCGTCGCCGGGGTGGTGATGCTTTGGGGCGCGAGCACTTGCCGTTGCGGATCGCGAAGGGTCCATTCTACGCGATCACGCTGCTCGGCCATTCAGCCACGTCGTCCGCCGGCATCGTCGTCGACAATCAGATGCGGGTGCTGCGCGGCAATGGCCGGCCCGTGCCGAACCTCTACGCCACCGGCGAAGTGCTGGGCAGTGGCGCTACGCTCGGCAACGCGTTCGTGCCCGGCATGATGCTGACGCCGGCGCTGGCGATCGGGCGGATGCTGGGGATGACGCTACCGGTCGGGGCGTGAGCCGATTCAGCCACCGTGGCTGAATCGGCTCGGTGGGCGCGCGTCAGCGCCGCGGCGTGATGCCTTCGCCCGACACGATGATCTCGACCCGACGGTTGCGGGCGCGGCCTTCCGCCGTGGCGTTGTCGCCAACGGGCATCGCCGACGCGAGGCCATCAGCGTTGATGATGCTGGCCGGCACGGACTGGCTTACCAGATAGTCGCGCACCGACAGCGCGCGCTGCAGCGAGAGCTGGCGATTGGTCGCCTCGGATCCGGTGGAATCGGTATGGCCTTCGACTTTGATGTCGAGATCCGGGAAGGCGGACATGGCACCGGCCAGCCGGGCGAGTGATTCTCGAGCCGCACTCGACAGAATTGCCTTGCCCGTGGCGAACTGCACGCCTTCGATTTCGACGACCAGCCCCCGCGCGGTGTCGCGGGTCGGCAGCACGGCGTTCATGCGTTTCAGCAGGTCGGCGCGCATTTCCGCCGCGCGCTGTTCGGCTGAGCCCGCACGCTGATTCGCCGCGCTCGCCAGCTGAGCCTGCGCCGCGGCATTGGCGGCTTCGAGCCGCGTCGCTTCGGCCGCACGTAGCGCGGCCTGTTCGGCTTCGGCGCGCTTCACTTCCTCACCGCGACGCAGCGCCGACGCGCGCGCATCCGCACCCGCCTGCACGGCCAACCGGCCCAGTTCCGGTGCACGGCGCCGCTCGCTCGACTTGCG
>JAYTNX010000224.1:0-3538 GCA_043748075.1 Pseudomonadota bacterium | reverse complement strand
TCGCTGCTGACGCTGCCGTTAGCGGTGCCGGTCCTGATCTTCGGGGCGCGCGCTACGGAGCTCGCGATCAAGGGCGCGGCGTTCGCGGGGCCGATGTACCTGCTGGCAGCGCTGGCGGTGCTCGGCCTGACGCTGGCGCCGCTCGCCGCGGCGGCCGCGGTGCGTATCGGACTGGAGTGATCGACCGATGGATTGGACCTGGTTTCACCGCCTGGCTTCGCCACCCCACGTGTACCGCATTGCCGGTACGCTGACGCCATGGTTCGCTTGGCCGTCGGGGCTGCTGATCGCATTCGCGCTGTTCGGCGGGCTGGTGCTCGCACCGCCGGATTACCAGCAGGGCGATGGCTTCCGCATCATCTACGTGCACGCGCCGTCGGCCTGGCTGTCCCTGATGATCTACACGACGATGGCCATCTCGGCGGCAGTTGGGCTGATCTGGCGGATGAAGGTCGCTCACGCGGTCGCGGCGAGCTGCGCGGCGGTGGGCGCCTGGTTCACGGTCGTCTCGCTGGTCACGGGCATGCTCTGGGGCAAGCCGATGTGGGGCCCCTACTGGGTCTGGGACCCGCGCCTCACGGCACAGCTCATCCTGCTGTTCCTCTATCTCGGCTACATGGGCCTGCGCGCTGGCATCGACGACACGGCGCGCGCCGACAAGGCCAGCGCGGTGCTCGCGATCGTCGGGGTCGTCAACGTGCCGATCATCAAGTTCTCGGTGGAGTGGTGGAACTCGATCCACCAGGCGCCGTCCATCATGAAGATGGACCGGCCGTCGATGCCAGCGGACATGCTGGTGCCGCTGCTGACCATGATGCTCGGCTTCACCCTCTACTTCGTGGCGGTGCTGCTGGTGCGACTGCGCGCCGAGATCCTGCGTCGCGAGCGCGCCTCGAACTGGGTGCGCGAGGTGACTCTCGCATGAGCGACTTCCTGGCGATGGGCGGCTACGCAAAGTTCGTCTGGCCAGCGTACGCGCTCACGTTCGTGGTCGTGTTCCTCAACGTCGTGCTCGCGCGGCGGGCCCATGCGACGGCGCGCGCCGAGGCGCGGCGGCGGCGGGCGATCGAAGGAGAAGACCGATGACCCCCCGTCGACGTCGCATCGTGCTCGTGGTCGGAATCCTGGCCGGCGTCTCGCTTGCCGGCGTACTCGCGCTGCGAGCCTTCCAGGACAACGTGATGTTCTTCTTCGACCCGTCACAGATCGCCGCGGGCGATGCGCCTCGCGGCGAACGATTCCGGCTCGGCGGCATGGTGCGACCGGGTACGGTCGATCGCAAATCCGGCAGCCTGGACCTCGCCTTCGTGGTCACGGACTTCAAGCACGACGTGCGCGTGAAATACACCGGCGTGGTGCCCGACCTGTTCCGCGAGAATCAGGGCGTGGTCGCGCATGGCAGGCTCGACACCGACGGGGTGTTCGTCGCCGACGAAATCCTCGCCAAGCACGACGAGAACTACATGCCGCCCGAAGTGGCGCGTTCGCTGAAGGACAAGAACGACGGCGTGATGCCGCTCGGTCCGAAGCCCGCGTCGGCACCGCTGCAGTCGCCTGCGACGACATTCTGAATCGGGACACCCCCAAGCCATGCTTCCGGAAATCGGTCATTTTGCACTGATCCTCGCGCTGCTGTTGGCGGCGGCGCAGGCGTTTTTCGGCATCGCCGGGCCGGCGCTCGGCCGCGACCGCTGGCTCGCGGCCGTCGGGCCTGCGGTCACGGCGCAGTTCGTGATGCTGACGGCCGCCATGGGTACGCTGATCGCGTCCTTCATCAACAACGACTTCTCGGTTGCCTACGTCGCCCAGAACTCCAATTCGGCGCTGCCGATCGGCTATCGGATCGCCGCGCTGTGGGGCGCCCACGAGGGCTCGCTGGTGCTTTGGGCCTGGATCCTCGTCTGCTGGACCCTGGCGGTGGCGTTGCTGTCGCGGCAGCTGCCGCCGCGTTTTGCGGCGCGCGTGCTCGGCGTGCTCGGGCTGGTCAGCGTCGGCTTCCTGCTCTTCACGCTCGCGACCTCCAACCCGTTTGAACGCCTGTTCCCCGCCGCGCCCGATGGGCGCGACCTCAATCCGTTGCTGCAGGATGTGGCACTCGCCGCGCACCCGCCGATGCTGTACGCGGGCTATGTCGGCTTTTCGGTGGCGTTCGCCTTCGCCTGTGCCGCGATGCTCGAGGGCAAGCTCGACCAGACCTGGGCGCGCTGGACGCGGCCGTGGACCACGGTCGCCTGGGCTTTCCTGTCGGTCGGCATCGCCCTCGGCAGCTGGTGGGCCTATTACGAGCTCGGCTGGGGCGGCTACTGGTTCTGGGACCCAGTGGAGAATGCGTCGTTCATGCCCTGGCTGCTGGGCACCGCGCTGATCCATTCGCTGGCGGTGACGGAGAAGCGCGGGCTGTTCAAGAGCTGGACGCTGCTGCTGGCGATCCTCGCGTTCTCGCTGTCGCTGCTCGGCACTTTCCTGGTGCGCTCAGGGGTGCTGGTGTCGGTGCATTCGTTCGCCGCTGACCCGGCGCGTGGCATCTTCATCCTGGCCTTCCTGGTGATCGTGATCGGCGGTGCGCTGACGCTGTACGCGTGGCGAGCGCCGCTGCTGAAGTCGAACGCGGGTTTCGAGCTCACCTCGCGCGAGTCGTTCCTGCTGTTCAACAACATCCTGTTGGTCGTCGCAACCGCGACCGTGTTCGCCGGCACGATGGCGCCGCTGATCTCCGACGCGCTCGGGCTGGGCACGCTCTCGGTGGGCACGCAGTTCTTCAACCCCACTTTCCTGCTGCCAATGTTGCCGCTGATCGCGTTCGCGGCGGTCGGCATCCATGCCAGCTGGAAGAAGGGGCGCATCGGCGAGCGGCGTGGCGCATTGCTGACCGCGCTGGGTTTTGCAGTGCTGTTCGCCGTCGCGGTGATCGCCGGCGCCCAGGAGGGCGCACGAGTGCTGACGCCGGTCGGGCTGGCGCTGGGCGGCTGGCTGATCGTCTCGGCGCTGATCGATCCGATCGACCGACTGCGGCGTCGCATCTCGCTTACGCCGGCGATCTTCGGCATGGCGCTGGCCCATGCCGCGCTCGGCCTGTTCGTGATCTCGCTGACGATGGTCGAGTCGTATACCGCGGAACGCGACGTCGCGATGGGTGTCGGCGAGCGCGCCACGGTCGGTGCCTACGAGTACCGCTTTCTCAGCCTGCAGCCGCTGGAAGGCCCCAACTACGATGGCGTACGCGGTGAGATCGCGGTGTTCCAGGGCGACCGCCAGGTCGGCTTGCTGCACCCCGAGAAGCGCCAGTACTGGGTGCAGCAGTCGGTGATGACCGAGGCCGGCATCGACATGAAACTCTCGCGCGATATCTTCGCCGCGCTCGGCGAAGACCTCGGCAGCGGCCGCTGGAGCGTTCGCGCGCAGGTGCGCCCGATGGTCAACTACGTCTGGCTCGCGGCTTTTCTGATGGCCCTGGGCGGCATCATCGCCGCCTGCGATCGCCGCTACCGTGTCGCGGTCGCCGCGCGCGCGCCGGCCGCGGAGACCGGCGCCGCCGTTC
>JAYTNX010000223.1:0-1743 GCA_043748075.1 Pseudomonadota bacterium | reverse complement strand
GCGGTCGCGTCCGCCTGCGCGAGCAGGAAGTCCCGCCAGCCGGGATAGGCCGGCGCCAGCAGGTGCTCCGGCTGCTCCGTGACCAGGCGCCACAATGGCCCCTCGAACTGCGGCGGCGGCGCCTCGGCACCCGTGCCGGCGCCGATCGCTCCGAGCAGCATGCGCCAGGTCGCCTGCTGGGTGCGCAGCCGGAACTCGCGCACGATGCGATAGCCGACTGACGTGAGCGCCGCGCGCCCGTCCCAGCCTTCCGCCCAGCGCCGCAGCTCGGCGCGGCGCGGCGCGTTCTTCAGCGCTTCCTCGTCCAGCGTCGCGAGCAGCAGCCGCCGCCACCGGTCGAGGAACAACGCACGGTCATCGAGCTGGATGCGCAGCATGTCGGCCGGCCGCGCACCATCGTCGAGCGCCAGCAGGTCGTCGCGGATCTGACGCGCGCGCGCGCCGAGTTCGTAGTCGAGTCCGCCGCTGGCCTCGTCGCTGCCGAGTACGCGCTCCGCATCCCCGTCGACCACCCGCGCATTCGCGGTCCACAGTCGGCCGACCTGCGGATCGAGGATCCGCGGCTGCTCGTCCGCGCCGCGCCACGCGATCGGCGCCGCCGTCGAGGGTCCGTCGAAGCCGCGCGGGATGCGCCCGATCACCGTCCAGCCGATCCGGCCGGCGCGATCGCCGACCACCAGGTTCAGCTGCGGCACACCGACCTGCGGCGCGAGCGCCAACGCCTGCTCGACGTCCTCTGCCGCCTGGAACGCCATCATCCGCAGGTTCGTCGCGCCATCCTCGAGCGCCAGCCAGCGCACCAGCGTGCAGCTGCGACCGTCGGGCGACGCGCCGAGCAGCACGCCGAGCGGCGAGCGCAGCACCTCGATCTGCCGCGGCGGTGCCCGCGCGATCGCCAGCGTCTCGCGGTGCCGATCGAAGCGTCGCGCGCCCGCGTCGGTCATGAAGGTGCCGGCCGCCAGGTCGCAGCTGACCTGCGTGACGTCCGACCAGTCGCCATAGCTGTTGGTGAGCCCCCAGGCGATGCGGCCGTTGGACCCCGCGATGAGCGCCGGCAGGCCCGGCATCGTCACGCCGTTGAGATCCAGCGCGCCGACGCGCAGGCGCGCGCGGTACCAGATCGTCGGCACGCGCAGCATCAGGTGCATGTCGTTCGCGACCAGCGCCGCGCCACTGGCGGTGTGTGCGCCGGCCACCGCCCAGCTGTTGCTGCCCGGAGGCCGGCGCGGCACCGGCAATTGCGGCGTCGGCGCCGGCGGTTGCGGCATCGGTGACGGCGACGTCGACGGTGACGGCAACGGCGTCGTCCGGCGGTCGCCGGAGAGCGACCTCGCGCGCAAATCTAGCAGTTCCGGTGGCGGCACCGGCGCCGATTCGAAGCTGCCGCTGCCACCCGTCGCCTCGGCCTCATCGGCGGCTGCGGCAAAGTTCGGTACGTCCCACTCCGTGCCGCGCGGGAACAGGAACTGCAGTACGGCGCGCGCGGGGCCCGAATCGGCCTCCCCCGCCGAGGCGTCCGCCACCATCGTGGTGACGCGCGCGCCGACCTCGCGGCGCAAGCGCTCGCGCGGGATCGCCTCGAATTGCCGCTGCCACCACATCGCGTGCAGCACCAGCAGGGAGTCCTCGTCGCGCCAGCGTTCCGGCCGCGCGCGCAGCAACCAGTATTCCCAGGGCCGGGACCGCAGCGAATCGAGGCCCGCGTTCACGCCCGCGACATAGGCCGCCAGCCACGCCCGCTCC
>JAYTNX010000222.1:0-4209 GCA_043748075.1 Pseudomonadota bacterium | reverse complement strand
CGAGGACCATGCACCCATCGAAATCAGCGCCGCCTTGGCGTACTTGCCGGCTGGCACACTGGCGGGATCGGCGAGCGACAGTCGCCCTGCGGCGCCCAGTGCTTCGGCCAGCCGCATGCCGGGCTCGATCTGCAACCGCAACCGGGCATCGGCCGGCGCCACGAGCACGAGACGATTGCCGAGAAGATCGACGCGACTCGAACTGCGGATCAGGGCCCGCTGTTCGACGTAGTCCATCCAGTCGCGATCCGCCGCGATGAAGACCTCGGCCTTCGCCCCGGATTCGATCTGCCGAGCGAGGGTAGCGGTGCTGCCAAAGGAGAACCGGACGCGCCGACCCGGCTCCCGCGCGTAGTCGGTGCCCACCTGCGTCAGCACATCGGTCAGCGAGGCCGCCGCATAGACGAGCAACCCCGGGTCATCGGCCGCCGACGCCGGCACGGGTGCTTGCATCAGCACCAGGGCGAGGGCCAGTGCCCGCAGGGGATTCCGCATCCGGGGAGTCGCCGAGGACGGCGCGCGCGCCGTTCAGCGCCGCTCGACCAGATCGATGCGCAGCCCTGCGGGGCTGGTGAGCGACACCAGTCGCGATGCGCCGAAGATCGAGCGCACCACGCCATGGTCGACCGGCGCGGCACGCATGCGCGGCGCATCGGCGCGCGTCGCCCGCGCGAAAATCGCCCCAACGTCGGGCATGAAGTAGGTGACCGACAGCATGCCGCGCGCCGGCGGCTTCGCGCGCGGATAGAGATCGGCGCTCTTCACGCCCTCGTACTGCACGATCTCGAGGCGGCCATAGTCGTACGCCGGGTCGCCGAAGATGCGGATGTCGAGGCCGGCGCCCTTCGGCAGGCCGATGGTCTTCTCGACCTCGGGGCCGCTGAAACGGTTGTACGAGGTCTCCTTCAGGCCGAGCACGGTTTCGCAAAATGCCTTCTCGAGCTTGTTGTCGGGCGAGATCGCGACGATCTGTGGCATCACGCCGTAGCCCTGATCGCTGACCGGTTCGGGATGGCCTTCCACTTCGACGAACACGAAGTTCACGGCGTCCGGTCCGGGCATATGCACTTCGCGCACGACAGTCTTGTCCGTGACGAGCCGGCCGATCGGCGAACGGAACCGGTAGCCGGCGGCAGTCAGCTCGTCGTAGCGTGCCTGGATGTCGCGCGTCGCGATGTCGACGCTCTTCGGCACCAGATCGGTCGCCGCGGCATTCTCACGCACCGGTGGCCCGGGCAACCGGAAACGCACCAGATGGACTCCACCCTGTTGCATGCCGGGCGTACGCAACAAGGCCTGATCGACGATTTCACCGTCTCCGAGACCCCAAGCCGTCGCAAGACCCGGGTCCGTGCCCTGCCGCCGTGCCACCAGCTCCATGCCGAATCGGGCCTGCCAGAGTCCGAGCGCCTGGTCGAGGTCGGCGACACTGATGACGACGTAGGCGAAGGCCAGGGGATTGGCGGCGAGTGGCGGCACGAGGGGCACCTCCTGGCGGATAGGCTTGGGCGCCGGCCGCGACGGCGGGGCCGACGCGCAGGCGCCCAGGAACGCGACGCAGACGGCGCCGACCATCGTCAATCTGCGCAGGAGACTCATCAAGGGAGTATCGACGAAAGCCGGTGACACGGCAAAATGCCGCATGAATTCCCCGCTCTATCGCCGTGGCTTCCTGGTCCTCGCCGTCGCCGTCCTCGGCTACGCACTGATCCAGATGCTCGCGCCGCTCGCCGGTCCGATCGCCTGGGCGCTCACACTCGCGTTCCTGCTCGCGCCGCTGCAGCGGCGGCTCACGCGGCGCTTCGGCAATCGCCCCGGGGCGGCTGCGGGGCTGATCACCCTACTCACACCCGTGGTGCTGCTGCTGCCCCTGACCTCGCTCGGCGTGATGTTCGTCCGCCAGGTCGACACGCTGGTCGATCGCGTGCGCAGCCAGCCGTCCGTGCTGCGCGGATCGCTCCTGCAGCAGGTCGAAACCTGGCCTCTGGTCGGGCCCGGCGCGCGCTGGCTGCGCGAGAATCTCGCGATCACCAGTGAGCAGATCATGGAATCGGTCACCTCGGCCGCGCAATCCGCGGTCAAGGGGATCGCCACCGCCGGCGGCGGCGTCGTGCTCGGCGCAGTCGGCACGGTGTTCGGCTTCTTCGTGATGCTGTTCATCCTGTTCTTCCTGCTGCGCGACGGCCGCGAGATGCGCCAGCGCGCAATGCGCCTCGTGCCGCTGCGCGCACAACGCCGCAACGAGATCCTCACGCTGCTCGCCAACACCACGCGCGCGGTCGTCTACGGCACGGGCCTGACCGCGCTCGCGCAGGGCGCACTGGTCGGCATCGGCTTCGCGATCGCCGACCTGCCCTCGCCGATCGTGTTCGGCGTGCTCGGGGCCATCTGCGCGCTGCTGCCCGCCGGCGGCGCAGCGCTGGTCTGGGCGCCTGGCGCGATCTGGCTGTTCGCGACCGGCGCATGGGGCTGGGGCGTGTTCATGCTCGTCTGGGGCGCCATCGTGTCGGTGTCGGACAACCTGATCCGCCCGATCGCGATCCGCTCGCATGCCGAGGTCTCGACCCTGGCGGTGTTCGTCGGCGTGGTCGGCGGCGTCGCCGCCTTCGGCACCATCGGCGTGATCGCCGGTCCCGTGCTGCTCACCTTGATCGTGTCGCTGCTCGGCTACGTCGATGCGAGCCTGCAACCCGCGCCCGTCGAAGCGCAGTCCGGCGCGCCACCCGAGCCCCCGAACGGGCCGTCGGATCCTCCGCGCTGATAGACTGCGCGGCCCTCGCGACCCGCACGGACGCCGCCCGCCCCGATGGACCTCTCCCCGATCCTCGATCCGTTGAACGACGCGCAGCGCGAGGCCGTGACGGCGCCCGTCGGGCCGGTGCTGGTGCTCGCGGGCGCGGGCAGCGGCAAGACGCGCGTGCTGACGCATCGCGTCGCCTGGCTGGTGCAGGCCGAGGGCGCTTCGCCGCATAGCATCCTCGCGGTCACCTTCACCAACAAGGCCGCGGGCGAGATGCGCGCGCGCATCGAGTCGCTGCTCGGGATTCCCGGCGGCGCGCTGTGGATCGGCACCTTCCACGGCATCGCGCACCGGCTGCTGCGACTGCACTGGCGCGAGGCCAAGCTGCCGCAGGGTTTCCAGATCCTCGACGGCGACGACCAGCAGCGCATCATCAAGAAGCTGCTGAAGACCCAGGGCCTCGACGACACGCGCTGGGTGCCGCGCGAGATCCAGTACTTCATCAACCACAACAAGGACGAGGGCCATCGCCCGAAGTCCCTGAAGGACGGCAACGACCCCACCCGCCGCCAGTTGATCCGGCTCTACCAGGACTACGAGGACGCCTGCCAACGCGCGGGCGTGGTCGACTTCGCCGAGCTGCTGCTGCGCGCCTTCGAGCTGTGGCGCGACAACCCCGAGCTGATGGCGCACTACCGCCGACGTTTCCGCCACGTGCTGGTGGACGAGTTCCAGGACACCAACTCGATCCAGTACGGCTGGCTGAAGCTGCTGGCCGGTTCCGAGGGCGCGCCATTCGCGGTCGGCGACGACGACCAGTCGATCTACCGCTGGCGCGGCGCGAAGGTCGAGAACCTGCAGCAGTTCCGCCGCGATTTCCCCAAGGCGCTGCTGTGCCGCCTCGAACAGAACTACCGCTCCACGGGCACGATCCTCAACGCCGCCAACGCGCTGATCGCGAACAACAGCGGCCGTCTCGGCAAGAACCTCTGGACCCACGGCGCACCGGGCGAGCCGATCCGCCTCTATGCCGCGTTCAACGAGCGCGACGAGGCCGAGTTCGTGCTGCAACGGATCCGCGACTGGGTCGCGCACGGCGGCCTGCGGCGCGAGATCGCGATCCTCTACCGCTCGAACGCGCAGTCGCGCGTATTCGAAGAAGTGTTCCTGTCGGCGCGCGTGCCCTACAAGGTCTATGGCGGCCTGCGCTTCTTCGAGCGCGCCGAGATCAAGGACGCGCTGGCCTATCTGCGGCTGGTCTCGAACCGCGACGACGACACCTCGTTCGAGCGCGTGATCAACCTGCCGACCCGCGGCATCGGCGCCAAGAGCCTCGACACGCTGCGCGAGGCTGCGAAGCGCGACGGCGTGTCGCTGTGGAAAGCGGCGCAAGGCTGCGTCGTCCATTCCGGCGGGGGCCACGCGGGTTCGGGCCTTGGCGGTGTGGGCGAGTCCAGCCTCGGCGCCAA
>JAYTNX010000221.1:0-1542 GCA_043748075.1 Pseudomonadota bacterium | reverse complement strand
TGAACGGCGCCCCGGCGATCTACGAGGAGTTCGTGCCCTTCGACTTCGAGGTCTCGATCATCGGCGCGCGCAGTTCCCGCGGCGAGATCGTCAGCTGGCCGCTCAACGGCAACCTGCATCGCGACGGCATCCTGCGGGTCACGCGGGCGCCTTTCGGCACGCCGGCACTGCAGCGACGGGCCGCCAGCCACCTGCGCCGCATGCTCACGCACTTCGACTACGTGGGCGTGCTCAACATCGAGTTCTTCGTGAGCCGCGGCCGACTGCTCGCCAACGAGACGGCGCCGCGGGTGCACAACTCCGGTCACTGGACGATCGAGGGCGCGGCGACCAGCCAGTTCGAAAACCACCTGCGCGCGATCCTCGGCCTACCGCTCGGCCGGACCGCCGCGCGCGGCCACTGCGCCATGGTCAACCTGATCGGCGTCATGCCCGCGCGCGAGGCGCTGCTCGCCGTGCCCGGCGTGCACCTGCACGACTACGCCAAGGCCGCCCGTCCGGGTCGCAAACTCGGCCACTGCACCGTGGTCGCGCCGGACGCCGCCGGCCGGGAACGCACGTTGAAACGGCTTCTGAGGGCGGTCGAGCCCGGTATTTGACGCTGCGGAATGTGGATCAGGTTCAAATACTTAACGTAATCTCTTGATGAGTGACCTCCGAGCACCGCATCATGTCGGGGCTCGTACCCTGATGGGGAGAATGGTCGCTTGTCATGTATCTAGATCTCTTCAAGCTCCACGAACTGCCCTTCCGGCTCAGTCCGGACCCCGAGTTTCTCTACCTTTCGAAGAACCATGCGCGCGCCAAGGCGTACATGGAATCGACGATCTGGTTCACCGACGGGTTCGTCATCATCACCGGCGAGATCGGCTCCGGCAAGACGACGCTGATCGAGACCTTTCTCAAGGAGCTCGATCAGGATGTCGTCGTCGCGCAGATCAACCAGACGCAGGTCTCGGCACTCGAGTTCCTGCAGACGCTGCTGGTGCAGTTCGGGTTCCAGCCTTTCAAGATGAAGAAGGCCGAGATCCTCGCAACGCTGAACCAGTTCCTCATCGAGCAATACGCTGCCAACCGCAAGGTGCTGGTGATCGTCGATGAGGCGCAGAACCTCTCGCCGCGCGTGCTCGAGGAAGTGCGCATGCTCTCCGGCGTGGAGACCACCAAGGACAAGGTGCTGCGCATCATCCTGGCGGGCCAGCCGGAGCTGAACCTGAAACTCGACGCGCCGGAACTGGTGCAGCTGGTGCAGCGGGTGCGCCTGCGCTTCCACCTCAGCGCGCTGACGCCCGAGGACCTGGAAGGCTACGTGCGCCATCGTCTCGAGGTGGCCGGAGCGGGCGGGCGCGAGATCTTCGCGTCCGACACCTTCGATTTGCTGTACCGCTACACCGGGGGCACGCCGCGCCTGATCAACACACTCTGCGACACCGCGATGATGGCTGCCTACAGCGCCGATCGCGACACGGTCACGAGCGAGGACGTCCAGGCGGCGATCACCGAGCTGCAGTGGGTGGAGTTCAGCCAGCGGCCGAAAGCCGC
>JAYTNX010000220.1:0-5169 GCA_043748075.1 Pseudomonadota bacterium | reverse complement strand
TGAAGCCGAAGCCGAACGCGCCGCCGGCGAGGTGACCTTCACCTCGCATAGCTATGCGCTGCTCCGTTGACGGAATGGCGGATCCGGCCCACCTTTGCTGCACCCAAGGCAGGAGCTCCGTCCCATGCACTTTCTCGAGATCCCGCACGCGCGCGTCCGGATGTTCGCGATCGCATTGACCGTTGTCCTCGTCGCGGGCGGCGCCGCGCTGACCCAGGCGGCTGCGCCTCCTTCACCGCCGTCCGTTCCGCACGACGACCCGGCTGCGGCCTGCGCGGCCTTCCAGCCGAGCCTGAATTTCTCGCCGATGGTGCAGTACCTCGCGCAGCTCCCGGATGCCGCCACCACCGTCATCTCCGCGAAGATCGTTCCGGCCGAGCGCGGCGTCCCCGAGCTCTGCCGCATCGAAGGCCTGATCGCCCCAACCATCGGCTTCGTCCTGAAGCTGCCGACGCAGGACTGGAACGGCAAGATGCTGATGGGCGGTTGCGGCGGCCCCTGCGGGATGATTCCCAACGACAAGTTCGATCCGCCGCTGGTGCGCCACTACGCCGTCATCGCCACGGACATGGGCCACAAAGGTGTCGGCTGGGCGTTCGGCTACCAGAACCTGCAGGGGCTGATGGATTTCGGCTCACGAGCCACGCACCTGACGGCCGTGGCGGGCAAGGCGCTCGTCAACCTCTACTATAGCCAGGCGGCGAAGCAGTCCTACTTCTACGGCTGTTCCACGGGCGGGCGGCAGGCGATGGTCGAGGCGCAGCGTTTCCCGGACGACTTCACCGGCATCGTGGCCGGCGCCCCGCCCTACGACCAGACCGGCGATACGCCGCTGTTCCTCTCGTGGGGCGCGCGCGCCAACGTGGATGCCAACGGCAAGCCAATCCTCGACGCGAGCAAGCTGCCGCTCGTTCGCGAGGCCGTGATGGGCGCCTGCGCGACGAAGTCCGACAAGGCCGTCGGCGTGCTGCAGAATCCACTCGCCTGCACCTGGGATCCGGGCGCGATCGCCTGCAAGGAGGGCGCGTCCGCCGCCTCCTGCCTCACCGCGGCCGAAGCCGACGTCGTGCGAAAGATCTACACGGGGGCGACGACCTCGAAGGGTCGCAAGCTCTACTTCGGCATGCCACGCGGGTCCGAGCTCAGCTGGGCGCCGAGCTTCGTCAACAGCGACGGCAAGCCTGGCAACTACCTTTCCGGTTTTGGTGGCGCCGGCAACTCGATGATGACCTATGCGGCGTACTTCTATTCGCCGGGCCCGTCTTACAAGGAGACGGACTTCGACTACGACCGTGATCCACAGCGGCTCGGCGTCATGGAAGGGCTCTACAGTGCGAAGAATCCCGACCTGCGCGCGTTCAAGGCGGCGGGTGGCAAGTTGCTGCTGTTCCACGGCTGGGACGACAACCAGATACCGGCGGAGGCCACGATCGACTACTACGAGACGGCGACGCGCACGGTCGGCGGCCCTGAAGCGACGCGTCCGTTCTTTCGCCTGTTCATGATGCCGGGCATGGGCCATTGCCGCGGTGGCCCGGGCGGCGGCGACTTCGACTGGCTGACGGCGATCGAGAACTGGGTGGAGAAGGATCAGGCGCCCGATCAGGTGATCGCCCACCGGCCGAAGCTCGACACCTATCCGATGGTGCGGAACGCCGCGGGCGAAACCTACGTGCAGTTGCCGCGATATCCGCTGCCAGAGGACAGCTACGACCGCACGCGACCGGTGTTTGCGTATCCGGATGTGGCGCAGTGGAAGGGGAAGGGCGATCCCGCCAGGGCGGAGAACTGGGTGAAGGCGCCGCGTCCGCGCTAGGCCGACGAGCGGGCGGCGCGGGTTCCGGGAGTATTGCGCGCGAGAGGTGACGGCATGGTCGAATCTCCGAGGCTGAGCCTTGCGGCGAGCTTGCTCGCGCTTTGGGGCACCGGCACCCTCGCCGGCGCCGCCGGTACGGTTTCATCCGGCGCCGGTGCGGCGCCGGTGGTCGCTGCCGCCGCCGCCGCCGATGCCGCGCCTGCGGCCGCGGCGGGACCTGCCGATCCGCTGGCGCTGCGCATCCGGCACGGATTCACCGACAGTCCCTACGGTCAGGTTCACTACCTGTCGGCGCAGCCCGAACCGGCGCTGCCGCGCCGGGCGTGGAAGACGCCGCTGGTGATGTTCCATCAGTCACCGCTCTCGGCACGCGAGTTCGCGCCTCTGATCGCGGAGATGGGGCGCGACCGGGTGGTGATCGCGCTCGACACTCCAGGCCAGGGCCTCTCCGACGGGCCCGATCGCATCGTGACCATCGCCGACTACGCCCTCGTACTCGATGCCGCGCTGGGGCAGCTCGGGTTCGGCAAGAAGCGGCCGGTCGACGTCTTCGCCAATCACACCGGCGTCTGGATCGCTGGAGAGATCGCGATCTGCAACCCGTCGATGATCCGCAGGATCGTGCTCAACGGCGTTTACGTCGTACCCGAAGACGTCTGGCGCGCCAACGTCGCGCGCGTACCGCTGCAGGATTCGAGCGCGGCGTTCTTCCAGACCATGGCCACCGACCTGCCGCGCGCCCGCCAGTACTATCTCGATCGCGGCATGAGCGACGCCGACTGGGGCCGGATGGTGGTCGGCAGCCTCACGCCGCTGCAGCGGCGCGAATACGGCCACGTCGCTGCGTTCCGCTACGCGGCCGACGCTCCGGCGCGCCTGCCGCTGATCTCGCAGCCGGTCACGCTGCTGCTGATCGACGACGGTATCGCGGATCGCACGCGCGGTGCCCTGCCCCTGTTCCGCAATGTCACGAAGGTGATCGAGCACCTGGACTGGAAGGAAGGGCTGTTCTACACGCGCCCGGCGGAGGTGGCCGCGGTGCTGCGCGAGTCGCTGGACTAGGCTCCGCGACGCGGATTCGCCCGCGACCCGGGCCACCGCGCAATCAATGAAACGACGGAAAAAGAAAAGGCCCGGTCACGCCCTGAGTGCCCGGGCCTTCTCCCGCTGAGCGGGCCGTTCGCGAATCGCTGTCAGTCGATGCGTGAGTGGCTAGTCCGTGCGGCGTCGCTCGATGTGAACGCTAGCCGCGTTGCCGTCGTTGTGCAAGCGCGATGTTGGCGGACCGATGGCACTTGAAGGGCGGTGGAGTCGGCGCACGCCACCTCGGCTGTCGCGACGCCGGGCTAGCGACGGCGCAGGCGACGCATGATCGATTGCGTGAACTGCCGAGCCTCGATCACGCCGAGCAGCTGTGTCGCAATGAGATAGGTCGCGCCGAAGGCCGCGGCGACGATTCCCGCCGCGGGCAGGCGATGAAGCGACAGGGTCGTGAGCTCCGCCGCGTAGCCTACGGCAGCGGCGACCGCGGCTGCGGCGAACAGGCGGCCGAGCGTCGGCGCGCCGATACCGAGGCTGCCGATGCGTGGCGTCAACGCGCGGCGCAGCAGGGTCCACTCCAGCCAGGCCCCACCGGCGGCGCCGAGTGCGAGGCCCACCGGCCCGAGCGGCAGGCCGTCGACGCGGAGTTGCGAGAACACGCCGGCAGAGAAGGTCCAGGTCCCCATCGACACCGACTCGAACTGCAGCATGAACGAGGCTCCCGCCACCGCCGACACCAGCACCCGCAGGCCCGCGACGCGCGCCGGCGTTTTCGTGTCGCGCAACGCGTAGCAGGCGGACTGGTACAGGCGGGTACTGGTCGAGGCCATCATGCCGAGGCTGTAGGCCGCGAGGGTCAGCCAGACGAGGGTCGCATCGGCGGATCCGAACTGCCCTGACTGATAGAGACCGGCCACCAGGGTCTTGCCGAGCACGACGAAGGCCACGAGGCTCGGAACGATGAAGAAAGCGACGCGGCGCGCGGCCGTGACCAGGCGAGCGCGCAGTGCCTCCGTCCTGCCACCACGCTCCCGAGCGAGTTCGGGCAGTTCCGCGGCGGCGATACTCATCGCGAACAGGCTGATCGGCAGCACGTAGAGTGTCTGCGCATAGCGCAGCCGGGAGACCGCGCCGATTGCCAGCAGGCTGGCCAGCACGAGGTCGGCGTAGGCGCTGATTTGCACCACGCCGCGCCCGAGAATGGCGGGGCCGGCGTTGCGCACCGCCTCCTTGAAGGCGGGCTCGCCGCGGCCGCTGTTCAGACGCAGCTCGCGATCGAGGCTCAGCACCCACGGCAGCTGGAAGCCGAACTGCAGCACGCCACCGAGCAGCGCGCCCCAGGCGGCGGCGGCCAGCAGCGCATCGAGGCCGCGGTCGCGAAAGGCCAGCAGGGCGGCGATGATCGCGGCGTTCCAAAGCACCGGCGCGAAGTAGGGAATGAAGAACTTGCGGTGGCTGTTGAGGATGCCGAGCGCCCAGGCCGACAGCACCAGCACGCCGGTCATCGGGAACAGGATCCGCACGATCATGATCATCAGGTCGCGCCGTTGCCCGTCGAACCCCGGCGTGAAGACGGCGACGAGCAGCGGCGCGAGGGCGATGCCGAGCAGCGAGATCGCGCCGGCGACGCCCAGCAGCAGCGCGAACATCGCTCCGGCGACGCGACCGGCCTCGCGCGTGCGCCCCTGGCCCAGCAGTTCGGAATACACGGGAATGAACGACGCGCTCAGCGTGCCGTCGCCGAGCAGGTTCTGCACCACGTTCGGCAGGCGCAGGCCGGCGCTGAACACGTCGGCATGCAGTCCGGTGCCGAAGCAGGTCGCGATCACTCGCTCGCGCACGAGACCGGCGATGCGGCTGAGGAAGATGCCCGCGGCGATCAGCAGGGCGGCGCCGCGTCCGGCGCGGGCAGGGGTCGGTGGCGTCCCGATGGGGCCATCCGGTGGCGAAGACAACAGGGACATCGGGAGGGTGCGCCGCGCTACGTTGCAGTCAGGGCGTTCCAGTATGCGTGCCGTGCCGAGAGGCGGACAAGCGCGAGCGCAGGCGTCGCTACCGTATCGTGGGCATTCCTCGTCCGGGCGTCGACCAGAGCGAGGATACCGTCGACAATCCGCCCGTTCCCGATTCACGCGCCGTGCGGACGGCCAAGGAAGCTGCATGCATCGTCGACTCGCCTGCCTCGCATTCGTCTCGGTCGCATGTGGTGTCGTTGTCGGCGTCGGCGTCGGCGTCGGTGCCGAAGCCGCGGCCTCGTCGCGCGACACCGTTCGCATCGACAGCGGTCGCCTCCAGGGGAGCGCCGCCGCGGA
>JAYTNX010000219.1:0-4179 GCA_043748075.1 Pseudomonadota bacterium | reverse complement strand
GCCAGCCTGCTCGTCGCCGGAGCGCTGGCGGGCGACGCCCGCGCGGCCGAGCCGCCCGTACAGAGCATGCACGTCCGCACGATGCTGATCACCTGCAGGATCGATGCAACGATCAAGTTCTACCGCGACATTCTGGGGCAGCAGATTCGGTATGACACCGGCGAGTACGACCCCGAGCTCACCCCGAAGTTCGTCGACATGGGTCCGAAGCCCGGCAAGATGCGCAAGGTGATCTTCGAGGGCAGCGGCGAGTATCCCGCGGGCAATGTCTACGGCAGCCGGATCGGCTTCCTCGGCCTCGTGGATACGTCGGCCCCGGCCTGCAAGGAGCAGCGACCGAGCGGCAGCAAGCTGATCCCGGGCGGCGTGGTCATGCCGACGCGTGTCGCCAACCTCAAGGAGATCGTGCGGCGCATGAAGGAGGCGGGGCTGTACCAGCCCGCATTCGAACCCAAACCGTCACCGTCGCGACTCACGACCCACACCATCGTCTTCGACCCGAACGGCATCGCACTCGAGCTGTTCGAGCTGAACGTCACGCCGCTGCCGTGAGGCGTTGGCGTCCCTGGCATTGCGGCTGATCGCCAACTTGGATATCGGCTAATCGTCAGGTACGAGCGCCCCTGCACCTTGTCTGAAGCGAGCGTTTCACCAGTCGAAATTCCGGCCGTTGAAGGGTCGCGCCGGGCGTGCATCGGCGGGATCATCGCGTGATGCTGCCTGCCGTAGAACACCTGATACGAGAAGTTCGCGCTCTTTGTGTAGCGCCAGTGTCGCCGCAACAGCGCTGGCGCGACGCTGCTTCGAAAGTCGAGACGCTGCTCGCCGATCCCGGCCTGCGCGACCACGCGCGGCGCTGGCCGATCAGTCCGGCCGTGCTCGGTCTGCAGGGCAAGCACGCCAACCTGCTGTTCTATGAAGACCCCGACTATGGCTTCGTGCTGAATGGCCTGATCAAGCGAGTCGGCGCACGCACCACGATCCACGATCACGGAAGATCCCACACCATTTACGGCGTCATCACGGGCGCCGAGAAGGTCGCTCGCTACACTGTCCGCGAGCCGGTTTCAGTCCGGGACCAGGACGAGCCGGAGTTGCTGTCGCGGGCGACCGTCGTCGCCGCGGAGGAAGTCGACGTCGGCCCCGGCCACGTCGACTACATCGCGCCGTGGGAAGTGCACGCGGAATACAACGGCGGGCAGACCACCGCCGCGCTGATCCTTCGCAGCCAGCGCAGCGGCACGTTCGTGCAGAACATCTTCCACGCCGAGGCGGGCACGGTCGAGCAGTACCACGGACCCCGGCAGATCGCCTACGCGCTCGACTGATCGCGTGTCGAATACCGCCGCGCAGTCGTTCGACAGGCCCGTCCCACTCTGGCGCAAGGTGGCCTACGGGTCGGGCTCGGTCGGCGACAGCATCTACTTCTACGCCTGGGACTTGTTCGTCCTCTTCTATTACACCCAGGTACTCGGACTTTCCGGTTCGCTGACCGGAGTGGCGATACTGATCGCGTTGATCGTCGACGCGGTGTCGGACCCCTACGTCGGCTTCCTTTCGGATCGTCTGCGCGGGCTGCGCTGGGGACGTCGTAACACGCTGCTGATCTACGCGGCGCTTCCGCTGGGCGCCTCGTTCCTGTTGCTGTTCTCGCCGCCGGCCGGCATGGCGCAATGGGGATTGTTCGCCTGGCTGCTCTCTTTTGGCGTCACGTCGCGGATCATGCTGACCTTTTTCTCGATACCCTATAAGGCGATCGGCGCTGAACTCAGCCGATCGGTCCTCGAGCGCCCGCGAATCGTGGCGGCTGCCGCGATCGGCAATACCGTGGCGCGTGTCGGTCTGCCATTGATCACGTTCGGACTGTTCTTCGTCGAGAGCGCCCGGTACGAGCGGGGTCAGCTGGACCCCGCCAACTACGCCCCGTTCGCCGCCAGCGCAGCTCTCACGATGATCGCCTGCATCGCGCTCGTGGTGGCCGGCACGCTCCGCCCGCTCTGCGACGACGAGCGCGCCGAGGCGCAGCAGCCGGCGCGCAGCCTTTCACCGCTGGCGGCGTTGCGCGAGGTCGTGAGGGCCGTCACGGTCACGGCGAACATACGCCGCATGTTCGTGCTCGCGATCTTCGTGTTCGTCTGCCTCGTGTCCATCACGGTCCTGAAGATTCACGTGCTCACCTACGTTTGGCAGGTGCCGAAGGACCTGGCGAAGTGGGTCATGTCGGCGCAGGGGTTTGGCGGTGCCTTCGGTGCGTTGCTGCTGCCGCTGATCGGCCGGGAGTTCGACCGGCGCAAGGCGATACTGTTCGGCATCACGGGCTTCACGTTGCTGAACGCTGTCGCCGTGTTGTTGCCGGTGCTCGGAATCGGACCGGCCGTCGGGTCGCGTGATCTGGCGTGGGTGATCATCGCGATGATGTTTGCGGGCGGCGTGTTCCTCGGCGCCTACCTCGTCGCCGTCGGCGCGCTCAGCAGCGACATCGCGGACGAGCACGAGGTGGCCACCGGAGAGCGGCAACAGGCATTGGTGGCCGGCTTCCTCACGCTCGCCATCAAGACCGCCGGCGGCGTGATGGCGCTCGCGACGGGTGTCTATCTCGACTTGATCGGATTCCCGAAGGGCGTGCCGGTGAGCGAGGTGCCTGCCGTGGCCATCACGGAGCTCGCCTGCTTCGTCGCCGCATTCTGCGTCGTCGGCGCTGCCGGAGTCGGCGGAGTCATCCGCCGCCTCGACGTGTCGCTCGAAAAGCAGCTGGGCATCAATCGGCGGCTGGCGGAACGCCTCGGGTCGCGCTGACGAAGGACAGCAGATCCGCATCGAACCGGGCCGCATCCTCGGCGAACGGCGAGTGTCCGGACGTGGGGTACTCGACGACGCGCGCGGCCGGGAAGCGTGCGCGGTAGGCGCCGGCCAGTGCCGCGCCATCACTCAGCGCATCCCGGTTGCCTACGATCACCAGCAGGGGCAGTGAAAGCCTGCCGGCGAGATCCTCGTTGGTGGAGATCTTCGCCCCATCGGGACCGGTCAGGTCCCCCGCGAGGCTCCGGCGCACATAGGCAGGCAGCCGCAGGAGTGCGGCGACCGTCTCCTCCTCCCAGTCTTTGTCCGCAGAATCGGCGACCATGAGTGGGGCGAAGGCCTTCGCGCCCCTGATGTTGTTTCGGAGATCTGGCGAACTCATGTCACGCGCAGCCACTCCGGCCACCCGGGCGCCGTCGGAAGGGGCGGATGCCGGGACGGTGACGAGCCGCCCTGCCGAGGTGGAGACCAATACCAGTCCCGCGAGCGACTCCACCCCCGCACAGCGTACGTAGTGCATCGCTACCAGGCCTCCGAAGGACCACGCCACCAGAACGGGGCGCGACAGGCCGAGTGAGTCCTGCACGGCGCGCACGTCATTGGCCCAGCGGCAGGCTTCGCGATAGGCGGCGGTATCCGACGGTTTGCCGGAATCGCCATGACCCCGCAAATCCAGGGCGACCAGCCGCAGTTGGCCGGCGAGTGGGCCTTCCAGCTGCTTGCGCCAACTCATCGTCGATTGGCCGATACCGTGCAGGAAGATGACTGCGGGCGCGCCCGCGGGCCCGCTGTCGGCCACGTTCAACACGACTCCGTCGGCGGAGACCACGGAGTGGAATCGTACCGCGGGCGGTTCGGCGGCTGGGGCTGTGGTGCAGAACGACAAGAGGAAGGCTGCAGACACCAGCTGGCGCTTGAAATCCATGCCTCGAGCATAGTTCCGATCGGCCGGACAAGGATTTCATTGAGTGAAATCGGGTCCACGGTGGCTTGGAAGCGGCGTCAGGGCGAGACGATGATCTGTTCCGAGGTACCCCGCCGTGTCATCCCGCCAGCCGGCGCTGCCCGGCCCTTTCAGGATCGATCGTCTGTTCGACGGTCGTTCGACGGCCTGGTTGAGCGGCGACGTGGTACATCATCCCATCCAGGTCGATCGTCCCGACTGGTACTCGCACCTCTGCGACGATCCATCGGGCGCGCGGACCAGGGCTTTCGAGTCCTCACCAACTGACACGGCGACCCATCAGGAGACCCCAATGCTGGACCTCGGAGACGATGCGACGGACGCCGCGAGGCTCTCGCGGCGCGACCTGCTCGCGGGTACGAGCGGAGTTCTGGCCTCGACGCTCATGGCCCCCGGTCTCGCCCAGGCCGCGGGGA
>JAYTNX010000218.1:0-5156 GCA_043748075.1 Pseudomonadota bacterium | reverse complement strand
TACGGCACCGCGAGCTGTAGTCCGCTGCGCGTGGTGTGGCCGAGGCTCGGGAACAAGAAGCCGCTCTTGCGCTGGTTGCCGAGCGGGAAGGAGATGTAGGGCAGATAGAGGATCGGCACGCCCTTGAACTCGATGGCGGCATTGCGGCCCGTGCCGTTGCGGGCGCGCGTATCGAGCTCGATGCGGCGGGCGCGGATCTGCCAGTCCGGCTGCTCGTCCGGGCAGGTGCTGAACTCGACCTCCTCGAGCCGCACCACGCCGTCGGGTGTCAGCTGCAGCCGACGCGCGGCACCGCGAGCCGGCCGCTCCGGCAGCTCGAATTTCGCGCCCTCGAATTTCGCGCCACCCGACTGCGAATAATCGCCGCTGCCGCCGCTGGCGCGCAGCACCGGGTCCTCATAGCGCACCGAGCCACGCACCTTGAACGACATCGACTTCGCGTCGTACTCGACGTCGTCGGCCTCGATGCGCCGGTCGCCCTGGGTGACGCGCACGTTGCCCGAGAGCTGCGCATTGCCGTCCACGCCGAGCTGCGCGTTGTCGCTGGCGAGGTCGATCGGCGCATCGGGCACCGGCGCCGCGACTGCGGCGACGTCGCGCGGCCGGCCGATGGACTCGAAACTGCCGGAGGAGGCGGGGCAGCGCATCGGCCTGCGTGGCGGCGCCGCTACGGGCGGCGGTTCTGCCGAAAGGGAAGCCGGCGCCGCGGGCATCGTCTGGGCGGTGGCGAGCGCGGCCGCGATGGCGGCCAGGCAAAGCGCCGCCGCTGCCATCGGGGCTCGCGGGCGCACGGACGGAAGCGGTGTGAGTCGGCGCAAGGACGGCATGGAGAGGACCATTATAATGACCCCCCCTGTCGCCGCTCCCGGATTTCATGACTTCCGCTGACCTGCGCCTGCAACGGCTGACGCACTGGCTCGAAACGGACCTTGGCCGCCGCATCGAGCGCATCGCAGTCGCCTCGGCCGATGCGAGTTTCCGCCGCTATTTCCGCGCCTGGGACGTCGACGGCGCGTCGTTCGTCGTCATGGATGCGCCGCCCGACAAGGAGGACATCCGTCCCTACCTGCACGTAGCGCGGCTGCTCCAATCCACCGGCGTGCATGTCCCGCACGTGTACGACGCGGATCTCGTCGACGGCTTCGTGCTGCTCGAGGATCTCGGCTCCACGCCACTGCTGTCGCAGCTCGCGACGCCGTCGCGGGTCGAGCCGCTCTACGCGGATGCGCTGGCCGCGCTGGCGCGCATCCAGTCGCGCGGCGGCGAGGCGGCGCGCGAGCTCGCGCCCTACGATGCGGCCGTGCTCGAGCGTGAGATGGGGCTGATGCCCGAATGGTTCTGCGCGCGGCATCTGGGCCTGGCGCTGGGGGACTCGGACCTCGGCCTGCTGCGCGCCACGTTTGATCGGTTGATCGCCGAGGCGCTCGCGCAGCCCGTGGTGTTCGTGCACCGCGACTATCACTCGCGCAACCTGATGGTGATCGCGGAGGGCAATCCCGGGATCATCGATTTCCAGGATGCACTGGCCGGGCCGGTCGGCTACGACCTCGCGTCGCTGCTGAAGGATTGCTACGTCGCCTGGCCGCGCGAACGCGTGGAAGGCTGGGTGCAGTCGTACCGCGGGCGGCTGCGACAGGCGGGCTTCCCGGCGGGCACCGGTTCCAGCGAAGGCGAATTCCTGCGCTGGTTCGACATGATCGGCGTGCAGCGACACGTGAAGGTGCTCGGCATCTTCGCGCGCCTCTGGTATCGGGACGGCAAGCCCGGCTATCTCGCCGATCTGCCGCTGACGCTCGATTACGTGCGCGGGGCCTGCCGGCGCTATCCCGAGTTCGCCGAGTTCTCGAACTGGCTCGAGTCGCGCGTCGTGCCTGCGTTCGAGCGCGTCAATCCCGCCGCCATCGCTGCCGCCGCCGCCCAGGCGCGTTCCGGCGCGCACCCCAGCGTTTGAGCGACGCGGCGATGCAGCGCCCGGCATGAAGGCCATGATCCTGGCGGCGGGTCGCGGCGAGCGGATGCGGCCGCTGACGGATCAGCTGCCCAAGCCCCTGCTGAGCGTCGGCGGTCGGCCGCTGATCGAGTGGCACCTGCTGGCGCTGGCGCGCGCGGGGCTACGCGAGATCGTGATCAACCACGCCTGGCTCGGGTCGAAAATTGTCGCCGCGCTCGGCGATGGCGCGCGTCTCGGCGTCTCGATCCGCTACAGCGATGAAGGCGACACGGCCCTCGAGACCGGTGGCGGGATCTTCAAGGCCCTGCCCTGGCTCGGTCCGGGGCCGTTCGTCGTCGTCAACGCCGACGTCTGGACCGATTTCGACTATGCGCGCCGCCCGGAGCTCGACGACGACGCACTCGCGGCGCTGGTGCTGGTGCCCAATCCACCGCAGCATCCGGCAGGCGATTTCGCGCTCGCGCCGCGCGCAACAGCGGTGATGTCGACAGCGACCGGTCTGGGTCAGTCGGCCGACGTCGTCGCCGACCCGACCGCGACGCCGCGCCATACATTTTCCGGCATTGGCGTGTATCGGCCTGCGTTCTTCGCCGGCTGCACGCCCGGCCGGTTTCCGATGCTGCCGCTGTTCCGCGCTGCCGCGGCGGCCGGCCGGCTGCGCGCCTGCCTGTATCGCGGGCAGTGGTCGGATATCGGCACGCCGCAACGGCTGCGCGAGCTCGATGCGAGCCTGGCGGGCGGCGCCGGCGGATGAGGCCCTGCCGCGCAGCGACGTCGCCCGCGCCGGAAGCGTAAGCTGCTGCGCTCACCCCAAGGAGTTTCCGTGTCCGGCATCAAGGACATTCCGGTCGTGATCGAGGGCGCCACGCCACGCAGCGGCGAGAAGTACCGCACGGCGCAGGGCTTCACGGCGATCAAGGACGGCATCAAGGCCGTGTCCAAGCCGCTCGCGCGGCCCGAACGCCGCACCGGCAAGCCGCGCTGGCTGAAGGCGCCGCTCGGCAGCGGTGCCGGCTACGAGACCGTGCGCCGCACCGTTCGCGAGCACCGCATCGCCACCGTCTGCGAAGAGGCCCGATGCCCGAACATCGGCGAGTGCTGGAACGCCGGAACCGCCACCATCATGCTGATGGGCGCGGTCTGCACCCGCGCCTGTCGCTTCTGCGCGGTGGACACCGGCAACCCGCGCGGCTGGCTGGATGTCGAGGAACCGCAAAACACCGCGCGCACCGTCGACCTGATGAATCTCAGCTATGTGGTGCTGACGTCGGTCGATCGCGACGACCTGCCCGACGGCGGCGCAGCGCACTTCGCGACGACGGTTCGCGCCATCAAGGCGCTGCGCCCGGCGACGGCGGTCGAGGCGCTGACGCCGGATTTCCAGGGCGTGCTGCACGACGTGGAGACCGTGGTCGAGTCTGGCCTCGACGTGTTCGCGCAGAACGTCGAGACGGTGCGTCGCCTGACCCACCCGGTGCGCGACCCGCGTGCCGGCTATGAACAGACGCTCGCCGTGCTGCGGCACGCGCGGCGGCATCGCCCCGCGGTGTTGACCAAGACCAGCCTGATGCTCGGTCTCGGCGAAACCGACGACGAGATACTCGCGACGATGGACGACCTGCGTGCGGCGCAGGTGGACCTGCTGACGCTCGGGCAGTATCTGAGTCCGACCCCGAACCACCTCCCCGTGGCACGTTTCGTCACGCCGGCCGAGTTCGACGCCTATCGCACCCAGGCGCTGGCACGGGGCTTCCGCGAGTGTGTCTCCGGGCCCCTGGTGCGCTCCAGCTATCGGGCCGAGCAGGCGCTGCGGGGCGACAACGCCGGGCTCGACAACACGCGGCTCGCGGCGGCGGCGCAGCCGCCGACCCGTTGAGCGCAGCGCAGCCGCAGCTGCGCTGGCTGGGCCGGGTCGATTACGAGCCGACCTGGCGGGCGATGCAGCAGTTCACCGACGCGCGCGGCGGCGATACCCCGGACGAACTCTGGCTGCTCGAGCATCCGCCGGTCTTCACGCTCGGCATGAACGCCGATCCGTCGCACCTGCTCGATCCGGGCACTATTCCGGTGGTCCGCATCGATCGCGGCGTGCAGGTCACCTATCACGGTCCCGGGCAGCTGCTGGTGTACCCGCTGCTCGACCTGCGTCGCGCCGGGCTGGGGGTGCGCGGGCTGGTCGGCGCGCTGGAACGCGCGGTGATCGGCCACGCAGCGCGCTTCGGCATCACGGCGCGGGTCGAGGCGGGAGCGCCCGGCGTCTATGTCGCGCAGGCCAAGCTGGCCAGCGTTGGTATCCGCATCCGCCGCGGGTCGAGTTACCATGGACTCGCGCTGAACGTGAAGATGGACCTCGGACCTTTCAGTCGCATCAACCCCTGTGGCTTTCCAGGCCTCGCGATGACCCAACTGTCGAGCCTCGGCGGTCCCGATACCGTCGAAGCGGCGGCCGAGGGACTGGGGCCAATTCTGCTCGACGAACTATCGAAGGAATGATCATGTTCAAACCGGAAGACCTGGAGGCCGTGCGCCGCCTGCTCGCCTACATCGGCGAGGACCCCAATCGCGAGGGGCTGCAGGAGACGCCGAAGCGCTTCCTGAAGGCCTGGGAGGAATACACCCGCGGCTACAAGGAAAAACCCGAGGACATCCTCAAGGTGTTCGAGGATGGCGCGCAGAGCGTCGACGAGATGGTCATCGTGCGCGACATCCCGGTGTACTCGCTGTGCGAGCACCACCTCGCGCCATTCTTCGGCAAGGCCTATGTCGGCTACGTGCCGGACCGGCGGATCCTCGGGCTGTCGAAGATCTCGCGGGTGGTCGAGGTGTTCGGCCGCCGCCTGCAGGTGCAGGAGCGCCTCACCAACCAGATCGCCGACGCGCTCGACACCCACCTGCAGCCGCTCGGCGTCGCGGTCGTGATCGAATGCCGCCACATGTGCATGGAGTCGCGCGGCGTGCGCCACACCGGCACCGCGACGGTGACCTCCGCGCTGCGCGGCTCGATCAAGTCGAATCCGGACACGCGCCGGGAATTTCTCTCGCTGATCGGTCGCTGAGACCGCGCTCAGATCACCATCAGGACGCCGGCGGTAGCCGACAGCTCGCTGACGAGCGCCACCACCTGCTCGCGACTGCGGGCCACGATCGTGTAGGTGATCGACAGATAGTTGCCCCGGGCGCTGGCGCGTTCGCCAACGCGGTGCGG
>JAYTNX010000217.1:0-2344 GCA_043748075.1 Pseudomonadota bacterium | reverse complement strand
CCGACCGCGCAAGCTTCGCGCCGCTCAGACACTCCAGGCCCAGAAGATCCAGTCCAGCACCTTGATTTCCGTCTCCGGCGCCTCGGCGGCGGTCGTGCCTCGCGTCGCGCAGCACTCGGCATGGATTCGCAGCAACGAACCGCCGGCGGTCCCGCGTACCGCGACCACGTCGGTGACGGTGAATGCGGTTCGCAGCCGGTCGTTCTCCAGCACCGGCGCAGTGTGGTCGCAACTTTCCCAGGCGAGGATCGTAAGCAGGTTCGGCAACGCGCGCGTCAGCTGCGCGAAGGCCATGAAGATCGTGTGCCCGCCATAGACCAGGCGCTCGCCGAGATACGAGAGGCGCGCGTCCGTATGGGCCATCGCCATGTTCAGTGACAGTCGCACCAGCTCCGGTGCGCAGGTCACGGTGTCGCGCGCCTCCACGCGAAAGGTCTGGCCGGCGCGGATGTCGCGCGCGCGCCGGCCGAGCCAGCCCGACCCGACGCCGAGCGACCAGCCGGTCGGAACTGCCTGCTGCAGGTCCTCGAGGCTCGCGCTGCGCCCGATCCTGTCGAGCTCGTCGGCGTGCCCGGTTGCTGCCGCCGGGTCACGGCAGGGGATCATCGGGCACCGCCAGAAATGCATCACGGTCTCGCCGCGCTGGTTGGTCGTCGTCATTTCCAGCGCGACGATGCCGGTGGCAGCGCGGCCGGCCTGCGCGCGGTTCTGGCGCAGCCCGACCACGCGCGTGCGCGTCAGCAGCGTGTCGCCGAGGCAGACCGGTCGCTGCAGTAACAGGCCGCGATAGAACAGATTCGCCTTGACGCGCTGCGAGGCCCAGGTCGACTGGCCGATGGCGACGTTGACGGCCAGCAGTGGATGTACGAGGGGGGTCGGCATGCCGCTGATCGCACGGCTTGCGTGGTGATCCAGGGGCAGGCGCAGGCGATCGCCGAACAGTGCCTGGTACAGGCCCGCGAGGCCTTCGGTCATCGTCACCGCGGGCGCATCGAACTCCAGGCCGGGATGGAAGTCCTCGAACCAGGGTCCGCAGACTTCGATGTCGGCGGACGTGTCGCGCCCGGCGGCGGCGTTGCGATCGAGCTGGGTCATGCGTCCGTCCTCACGATTCAGGGGCCGGCCACCAGCCGCGCGTCGTGCAGCCGACCAATCTCCGTGGCCGACAGGCCCAGCAGATCTGCCAGCACCTGGTCCGTATTCTCGCCGAGGCGCGGCGCCGCTTGGGCGTCGAGGTGTGGCGCGCCCGAGAAATAAAGCGGTGAGCCCGGCATACGGAAGCGTCCGATGCCGGGCTGTTCGCGCAGGGTGAACAGCGGGTTCTGCGTCGAGGCTTCCAGATCGCGATCGAGCAGTTCGCGGATGCTCTGGTACGGTCCGAAGCAGACGCCGTCGCGTTCGAAGGCCACGCGGATTGCAGCCCAGTCGCGGGCGGCGAGCCAGGGTGCAAGGCGGGCTGCGATCGCCTCGCGTCCGCGGAAACGGTCGCGCTCGAGACGGAAATCGAGTCCGACCGCCGCGGCGTCGGCATTGAATTCTGCCGCCAGCCCGGTGGCCTTCACGAGACTGGACCACTGTCGCGCCGTCAACGCCACGACCATCAGGCGCCGGCCGTCGCGGCTGAGAAAGTCGCGCCCGAACGCACCGAATAGATCGTTCCCATACCGCGCCCGGTCCTCGCCGTTGACCTCGACTTCCGCGATGAAGCCCATGTGCCCGAGCGTCGCGAGCGCGACATCGAGCAGCGCGAGCTTCACGTATTGACCCGCGCCGGTGAGTCGACGGTGGCGCTCGGCGGCCAGCAGGCCGACCGCGGCCATCTGTCCGCAGATGTGGTCCCAGGCGGGCAGTACATGATTGACCGGGCCGGGCAGGTCAGCAGGCCCGGTGATGTCGGGAAAGCCGACGCGCGGGTTGACGGTATAGTCGACTTCGGAGGCGCCATGACGGTCGCCGAGCACGTTGACGTGAACGAGATCGGCGCGCAGCGCGCGCAAGGCTTCGAAGGACAACCAGCCGCGCGGCGGAAAGTTGCTCAGGAACAGGCCCGCCTGCTCGCCGGGCGCGGTGATCAGGCGCATCGCGAGCTGTTGGCCCTCCGGGCGTGCAATGTCGATCGCGATCGATTTCTTGCCCTTGTTCATCCCGGCCCAGAACAGGCTTCGGCCCGTGGCCGTCACCGGCATTCGCTGCGCATCGAGTCCGCCGCCCAGGGGGTCGAAGCGGATCACCTCGGCGCCGAGTTGTGCGAGCGTCATGCCACCGAGCGGTGCCGCCACGAAGGCCGACCCTTCGACGACGCGCATGCCGGCCAGAATTCCCTTTGGCATCGTCACTCCCGGTG
>JAYTNX010000216.1:0-5661 GCA_043748075.1 Pseudomonadota bacterium | reverse complement strand
AGGCCCTGGTGACCGTCATCGAACAGCACCACGCCCTGCGGCCCCACCGACGCCGCCACCAGGTTCGCGAGTAGCCTGGCGTTGTCGCCCTGCCCGATGGCACGGTTCGACAGCAGGCTGCCGAAGGCGGACACGACGATCCGCCCGCTGCCGAGCGTGCGCGTCCACAGCACACCCTGACCGCTGTCGCGATCGCGTGCGAGTTCCAGCACCAGCCCGTCGTAGGGCATGCGCACCGCCCACGGCGTACGGCGATAGTCGGATTCGCCGACCAGGGTGGCGATGCCGTCGAGCAGGCCGTCGGACCGCACGGGGCGCGCCAGCAGCCGCGCCGGTTGCGCCAGCAGCCGCGGCTCGATCCGCTCGACGCTGCGCACCGCGGCGGCGTCCTCACCGGGCACTGCGGCGCGCGGCGGCGCGCGCGGCCGGCGATCGCCGCCCGACAGGTCGCCTTCCGCGACGCGCCGCGCGCGACGTTGCGGCAGGCTTTCGAAGTCGAGGCCGGTCACGGCCTCGAGATCGAACGCATCGGCGCCGGCCGAGGCTTCGGACCAGTCCGGCGCATCCGACAGCGCCGCCAGCACCAGCAGCGTGTTGCCCGATCGCAGCCAGCGGTCCAGGGGCAGCAACTCACGCGTCTGGATCGGCCCCGTGCCGGGTAACGTCAGCACCAGCAAGCTGGAGCGACCAGGCCCGGCGGGCGCGAGTTGCTGGAGGGTGGTGAACCGATCGCGCAGCGACACCACGCGGATCCGCTCGCGCTCGAGCCAGCGCCGTGCACTCGACTGACCATTGCCTGACGTGTCGACGCTGGTGGGCCGCGCCGGACCCCCCGCGGCGATGCCGCCCGTGCGCCCGCCGAACATCACGACGAGGAACAGCGCCAGTGCGCCGAGCGCGAGCAGTGCCGTGGATCCGCGTTCGCTCACTCGCGCGCTCCGGCAACCGTTCGGACGGCAACCGCGTCGCCCCCCCGGCCGTGGCCCACGCCGGCGTAGTCCGACAGCCGCTGCAGCAACGCGGCCGCGGCGGCGACCGCGGGTTCGAGTTCGCTCGATGCCGGTGGTGCGGCGCCGAAGCGCACGCGCTCGGCCGCGGTCGCAATCGCCTGCAGCGGCTCGCGATCGGCAGCGACTTCGAGTTGCGCCACGCGCGCCACTTCGCGCGGCGTCAGGTGGCGGGGAGGCGGCAGCCGTCCTAGGCGTTGCAACGTCGCGGCGAGCCGCCGCAGCAACCAGGCGGGCCGATCGAGCGGCGCCACCTCGGCGAGGGATTGCGCCGCATCGTCCGGCGCCGGCACGTACGCCCCGTGCGCACCGGGCATCGGCGTCGGCGCGCCTCCGGTCAGTCCCGCGGCGCGCAGCTCCGCGCGAATCACCCCGGCCGCGAACGCCAGCAGCGCCACCACGGCTGCGTAGCCGAGGATCGTCCACACACGTTGCGGCACCGTGAGATCGCCGAACCGGGAAAATGGACCGGGCGACTCACGACCGGGCTCGAACCCCGCGACGATCGAACGCAACCAGCGCGTGAAGCGGGACCAGGCGCCGCGTTCCGCGCCGGCGTCGACACCGCGTTCCTCGAGCAGCGCCCGCAGCACCCGGGTATCCGGCGGCGCAGGGCGCGCCGCCACCGGCGCGCCTGCGGCCAGCATGTCGCGCAGCGCGCGCAGGCTGCCCGCCGACAGCTCGCTCCGCGCACGCTTCCAGTCCTCGGGCAGGGTCGCGGCCGCACCGCTCGACTCGAGCAGCGCGGCGAGTCCGGGGCAGCGCGGTTCGATGCGACCGAGACCGACGTCGAGTTCCGGATCGAGCCGCCGCGCACAGGCGTCGAGCGCGACGATCGCTGCCTGCGTCGACGCCGCGGGTGCGGGCGCCGCCGCGCCGCTGCGCGCCGACATCGCGACACAGACTGCGGAGGCGGCAACGGCCGCTCGCCAAGCATGCCAGTACCGCGGTCGGCGGATCGCGGCGCGCAGCGTCACGCTACTGCCCCGGCAGCGCGCCGATCCGGCTGGCGAGATCGACGCCGTCGCGGCGCAGCTTCAGGTCGTCGAACTGCGCGAGGGACAGCGCCACCATGAACGGCGTGAACAGCGCGCCGATCAGCGCGCTGATCACGGACGTGACGAGGAACACCGTGCCGACGTCGCCGCCACCGGTGAGCTGCACGATGAGCAGCCCGACGACCGTCCCGACCGCGTAGAAGACGATCACCGCGAACAGCGCGACGGTGAGGATCAGCGAGGTGCGCCACCAGTGCCCCCGCACCAGTCGCAGGCTGGTGCGGATCGAGCCGGAGACGGTTTGCCCGTCGAGCAGCATCGCGGGATACGCGAACAGCAGCGCTACTGCGAGGTACAGCCCGGGCACGACCAGCAGGACCAGACCGGCGACGATCAGCAGCCCGACGACGATGGCAGTGGCGAGGGACGGCAGCAGCCGCGACAGCGCCAGCCCCAGATCACCCGCCAGTGTCGAGGGCTGGCCGTAGGCAATCGCCCGCTGTCGCAACAGGATCGCGCCCCACAGCAGCACGTTGGCCAGCCCGGCGACGAGCACCAGCAGCCACTCGCCCGTGCCCATGTCGAGCGACACCGACGGCCGGCGGCCGCGTGCCATGGCAAGAACCGTAGGTAGCTGCCCCATGACGACGGCAGCCAGCGATAGGGGCAGGCAGCGAACCAGCGAAACCTTGAACAGGCGAAAGCCGGCGTCGAGCACCTCGCCCGCAGAGACCGGGCGCTGGAAAGGCAGAATCGTGGACGACATGCGCACCTCGGAAGTGACGCGGAATGTAGCAGACTCACCGAAACCGCCCCGGACGTTCGACATGACGACACGCAGGACACTCGACGAGGCGCTCTTGGCCACCACCGATGCGCTCGCCACGCTCGGCGACCGCGTCGACGCGCGGCGGGAAGCCGAGGCGCTTGCCGCCGCCTGTCTCGGTTGCGGACGCGCCGGACTGGTGACGCGCGGGGAGCACCCGCTCGATGCGTCGCTCGATGAGATCCTCCAGCACTGGACCCGGCGTCGCGCCAGTGGCGAGCCGCTCGCCTATATCGTCGGCCATCGCGAGTTCTGGACCTTGCAGCTGGCCGTGACGCCTGCGGTACTCGTGCCGCGGCCGGAAACCGAATTGCTGGTCGAGCGGGCGCTGGCGCTGGCCGCACCGCGCGCGACCGAGGACGAGCCACCGTCGGTCCTCGATCTCGGAACCGGTTCGGGCGCCATCGCGCTGGCGGTCGCCAGCGAGCAGCGCACCTGGAACATCGTTGCGACGGACCTGTCGGCCGCCGCGCTCGATGTGGCGCAGCGCAATGCGCGCACGCACGGACTGCTGCAGGTCGAGTTCCTGCACGGCGACTGGTTCGGGCCGCTCGGCAGCCGTCGCTTCGACGTGATCGTCACGAACCCGCCTTATGTCGCGGCGGACGACCCGCTGCTCGCCTCCGACTCACTGCGCGCCGAACCCCGCATGGCGCTGACGCCCGGCCGCGACGCGCTGCAGGCGATCGACGCCATCATCGCCGCCGCCCCGCCGCACCTCGAGTCCGGGGCCTGGCTCGCGCTCGAACACGGATTCCGACAGGCGCCCGACGTGGCGGAACGGCTTGTCGCGCGAGGCTTCCGTCACGTACGCTCGCACGCCGACCTTGCAGGTCACCAACGCGTCACGGAGGGGCAGTGGACGCGCTGAACCGATCACCCCGATTCGCCCCGGTACCCAGGAAATCCCTGCCATGCTCCGCTTCGAAACCACGCTAGGCGCCTTCTCGGTCGAACTGTTCGAGAAGGAAGCGCCCCGCACCGTCGCGAACTTCCTCAAATACGTCGAGGACGAGTTCTTCGACGGCACGATCTTCCATCGCGTCGTGCCCAGCTTCGTGATCCAGGGCGGCGGCATGGAGCCGGGCCCGACGCAGAAGCCGACGCGCCCGCCGATCCAGAACGAAGCCACCAACGGCCTGGAGAACCTGCGCGGCACCCTGTCGATGGCGCGCACCAGCGACATCCACAGCGCGACCTCGCAGTTCTTCGTGAACCTCGCCGACAACGAGTTCCTCGATCACAAGCCGGGCAACTACGGCTACGCCGTGTTCGGCCGCGTCACCGAGGGCATGGATGTCATCGACGCGATCGCCGCGGTCGGCACCGGTCGACGCAAGGGCTTCGACGATTGCCCACTCGAAGACGTGGTGATCCGGTCCGTGAGGCGTGTCGCCGCGGCGTAGGCCCGCGACGGCGGCCTCGCGCCGCCCGCCGGGTCCACGGATGGCGAAATTCGAGGTACTGCGCCGCCGACTGGTCCGCGGAACGGCCATTGCGCTGCTGGCCGCCGTGGGCAGTTCAGTCGGCGCGGTGCTGCTGTTGCGCTGGGTGGAGCCGTGGACCTCCGCATTCATGATCGGCACGCGCAAGGACGCGCTGCTGGCGCGCGACTTCCACTACGCCAACGACTACCGCTGGGTCGACCTCGAGCAGGTGTCGCCACACGCCGCGATCGCGATGATCGCCGCCGAGGACCAGCAGTTTCCGTTCCATGCCGGTTTCGACTTCAAGTCGATCCGCGAGGCGATCCGGCACAATGCCCGCAGCGTGCGCGTGCGTGGGGCGAGCACCATCTCGCAGCAGGTCGCAAAGAACCTCTTCCTGTGGCGCGGGCGCAGCTACCTGCGCAAGGGCCTCGAGGCTTGGTTCACCGTGCTGATCGAGACGCTCTGGCCGAAGGAGCGCATCCTCGAGGTGTACCTCAACATCGCTGAACTGGGTCGCGGCATCTATGGCGTGGAGGCGGCCTCGCAGCGTTATTTCCGCAAGCCAGCCGCCCGCCTCACGCGCACCCAGGCGGCGACGCTCGCGGCAGTGCTGCCGAACCCGGTACGGTTCCGCGTCGAGGCGCCCTCGCGCTACGTGCTGGCGCGCCGTAGCCGGATCCTGGGACAGATGCGTGCGCTCGGCGGTCCGGCTTACCTGCGGCAGCTCGACGACGCCGAACCGGAGATCGCCGCGGCGCGCTGACCACCCCGCCTCAGGCGCGCTCGTAGCCGAGATTCGGCGCCAGCCAGCGCTCCGCTTCCTCGACCGTCAGGCCCTTGCGCCGCGCGTAGTCCTCGACCTGGTCGCGCGCGATCTTGCCGACCGCGAAGTAGTGCGACTCGGGGTGCCCGAGGTACCAGCCGCTGACCGCGGCGGTGGGATACATCGCGAAACTCTCGGTGAGCGTGATGCCGGCATTTCGCTCCACGTCGAGCAGGCGCCACAGCGTGGCCTTCTCCGTGTGGTCGGGGCAGGCGGGGTAGCCGGGCGCGGGCCGGATGCCGCGGTATTCCTCGCGAATCAGCTGCGCGCCGGTCAGCGCATCGCCGGGCTCATAGCCCCAGAACTCGCGGCGCACGCGCTCGTGGAAGTGTTCGGCACAGGCCTCGGCAAAGCGGTCGGCCAGCGCCTTGAGCATGATGCTCGAGTAGTCGTCGTGGTCGGCCTCGAAGCGCGCGATCCATGGCTCGATGCCGATGCCGGCCGTCACGGCGAACGCACCGACGTAGTCGCGCACGCCCGAGTCGCGCGGCGCGACATAGTCGGCGAGGCACTCGTGCGGCTGGCCCGGCGCCTTGTTCTTCTGCTGGCGCAGATGGTGCAGCGTCGCGAGCGCCGT
>JAYTNX010000215.1:0-3169 GCA_043748075.1 Pseudomonadota bacterium | reverse complement strand
CAGTCGGAACCGGCGATCGTCGCCCCGCCCTCCCCCGTGCCGCTGCCGCCGCTGCGCACCGGCGAACCCGCGGGCCGCATCCAGTTCGAGAACGTCCGCTTCCGCTATCCGTCGCGCCCCGACAGCGCGGCGCTCGAAGACTTTTCGCTGACCATCGAGCCGGGCGAGACGGTCGCCTTCGTCGGACCCTCGGGTGCCGGCAAGAGCACGACCTTTCAGCTGCTGCTGCGGTTTTACGACCCCGAGAGCGGCCGCGTGATCATCGACGGCGTCGACATCGCCCGCGCCTCGCCCGAGGCCGTGCGCCGACGCATCGGCCTGGTGCCGCAGGAGACCGTGCTGTTCGGCGCGACGGCGCGCGAGAACATCCGCTATGGCCGTCCCGGCGCCTCGGATGCCGAGGTCGAGGAGGCTGCACGAGCCGCAGCGGCCGACGGGTTCATCCGTCGCCTGCCCGAGGGGTACGAGTCCTTCCTCGGCGAACGCGGTGCACGGCTCTCCGGCGGTCAGCGCCAGCGCATCGCCATCGCACGCGCCATCCTCAAGAACCCGCCGATCCTGCTGCTCGACGAAGCCACCAGCTCGCTCGATGCCGAGAGCGAGCGAGCGGTGCAGCAGGCGCTCGAGACGCTGATGTCGACGCGCACCACGATCATCATCGCGCACCGCCTCGCCACCGTGCTGAAGGCCGACCGCATCATCGTGATGGACCATGGGCGCATCATCGCGACCGGCAGGCACGAGGAGCTGATCGCGAGCAACCCGCTGTATGCGCGCTTCGCCGCGCTGCAGTTCACCGACATCACCGCGCCGATCTCGGGCACGCCTATGACTGCGGACCGGGTGCCGGCGACGGTGGGCTGAGTGATGCGATCACCGCACGCCCATCCGCTCGTCGCGTCGGTCGCGTTCGCGGCCGCGCTCGCGCTGTGGCTCGCACCGCAGGTCGGCTCCGCGCAGGAGGGCGGCTTCGACGCCGCCGCCGTTGCCGCCTATGCCCAGGCGCAAGGTGGCAACGCCAAGGCTCGAATGTATGCCTACGGCGGCACCGTCTACGACGTCCCGTCCGGTCGGATCCTGGCAACCGTCGATGGTTTCCAGATTGCACGAGCCTTTCCCGGCAGCCGCGCAGAGCCCGACACCTGGTACGTCGTGCGACGCGCGTTCCTCTTGTATCGCGCGCCGGGCAGCGGCGAGGTGCTCGCCTATTATCCGGACGTTCGCGCGCAGAACATGCCCGTGCCCTCGCTCGGCATCGTGCGCTATCAGCTGCGCGGCGATCGCATCGTCACCGCCGCGCTCTCGGGCGTCCGCGGCAACACCCGCAACATCGCGCTGCCCGAACAGCTCGGCGCGGCACGCGAAGACGACAGCTGGGTGTTCCGTCGCGTGCTTTCGCCCCCTGACCCGCAGCAGAAACCGATCGAGTTGACCGAGATCGTGATGGCCGATCACTCGGCCGGCGCGGAACCACGGATCCGCTTCGTGATGACCAAGGTCGCCGACAACTGGGGCTTCCTGCCGCCGGGCGGCCGGCATCTGTTGCACCTGTCTTGGCGGCCGGTCTCCTCCATGGCGTCGCTGGCTCCGCGGGTCCGCAGCTTGCTGGACGACGAAGCACCGGCGGTGAAATCACTGCCGGGCAGCCTCGCGGCGGCGTTCGCGGAACTCGGCGTCGCCGGTGTGGACCCCTCTCCCGCCCCTTCGCCGCGCTGAGCGTCGCGAGACCCTCGACTCTCACTCCGGCCGTCACGATCAGTGGCTGTGCTCCCGCGCGTGGAGATAGCCGGAATTCGCTGGTTTTCAGCGCCAGCTTGATGTATCTTGATGAATCAAGATAGATCTTGCAGGCCCGCCCATGTCCTCGCCAGTCCGGGAAAAGTTCTCCTCGCAGGCCTCACCCGAGGTGCTGCGGGCATTGCGCAAGATCGCCGAATCGGAAGGGCGGCAGTTTCAGTCCGTACTCGATGAGGCGATGCGCGACTACATCGATCGCCACCAGGAAGAGCGTCCGCGCCGGCACGTGCTCGCCTCGTTTGCCAGCAGCCTGGAGGAGTTCGACACGCTCTATCGCGAACTCGCGAAGTGACTCGCCGCGATTTCCTGACGGTCGCCGACGTACTCGGCCTGCACACGGCCCTGATCGCCCGCTATGGCGGCGCCAGCGGCGTCCGCGATCCCGGCGCGCTCGAAGCAGCGCTGTTCCGGCCGCAGACCGGCTACTACGGGGATATCGTCGAAGAGGCTGCCGCACTGCTCGAAAGCCTGGCGATGAACCACCCGTTCATCGACGGCAACGAGCGCGGCGCTTTCGCCGCGGTCGATGTGTTCCTGCGGATCAACGGCTGGCGACTGCGTCGCGCGCCGCTGCAGATCCACCTCGAGATTCTCGGAATGATCGAACGTCACGAGTTCGATTTTTCCCACGTCGAGCCCTGGTTGCGCAGTTTTGCGCAGACGACCGACTGACCCGTACGCGTTGCGCCGTTGACCGAATACCGGTCGGCGCGCAGGCGCCGCGTCCGATGGGGCGGCTATGCTCGTAGAGTGGTATGTAAGAGACCTATGGATGAGGTCGCCAAAGCCATTGGCGAGCCGTCCCGCCGATCAGTATAACTATCAATAAAATAGGGCATTTCGCCCCAGGGGGTCTCCAATGAAAAGCAGCAGAGGCGAACCAAGGCATCTCTTTTACACGACACTCGGCGCCGCCGTGCTCGTAGGGTCGGCGTTGCTGGCCCCAGGCGGGCTCGCCGTGGCACAGGACGCCACTGCCAGGGTCGATACCGGCGCCCTCACCGAAGTCGTCGTTACCGCACGCAAGCGCGAAGAAACGCTGATCAACGCGCCATTGTCGGTGCAGGCGCTGTCAGCGGTGCAGCTGGAAGCCGCTGGGATCACCGACCTCAACAGTCTGCAAACGGTCGCCGGCTTCACGTTCCCGAAGGTCGCCGGCACCGCGGCCGCCGGTCGCACGTTCGGCAGCCTGATCTTTCGCGGCCTCGCGGGCGACGGCGCCCTGCCGCAGGACTCCTCGGGTTCGCTGTTCATCGACGGCATCTATATCTCGGGCGGCCTCTCCAGCGTCAACTTCTCCGACCTGGAACGCGTCGAGGTGTTGAAGGGGCCGCAGAACGCCTACTTCGGACGCAGCACCTTCGGCGGCCTC
>JAYTNX010000214.1:0-5900 GCA_043748075.1 Pseudomonadota bacterium | reverse complement strand
CTCGCACGTCGCCGACCGTCAGTGACGACGCCGTCCTCGGTGCGCAGCGTCGCCGCGTCCACCTTCCACTCGGCGGCGGCCGCGGCGAGCAGCATCTGGCGCGCGGTCGCGCCGACCCTTCGCATCGGCTCGTACAGCGTCATCGTGCTCATGCTGCCGCCGGTGAACTGCATCGGCACGTTCGGATGGTTGAACGCCTTGTCGACGCCCGCGAACTGCACCTTCAGGCGCCGCGGGTCCACGTCGAGCTCTTCGGCCAGCATCGTCGGCAGGCCCGTGTACACACCCTGGCCCATCTCGCTCTTGCCGATCGTCACGGTGATCGTGTCGTCGGAGGCGATGTTCAGGAACGCGTGCGCCTTGAAGTCGAAGGGCGGCGCCTTCGCCGCGCCGGCGCCCGCGTCCGCCCCTTCGCGCGATGCGAGATATTTCGGCATCACGTAGATGCCCGCCGCCGTTCCCGCAGCGACCACGCCGAGCCCGATCAGGAAATGCCGGCGACCGGCGTTCACGTCCACGACGTCCTTCGGATCCGCGCTCATGCCGCACCGCCGCGCTTGATCTCGGCCGCGCGCTTCACGGCGGCGCGGATCCGCGGATACGTGCCACAGCGGCACAGGTTGCCGCTCATGGCGGCGTCGATGTCCGCATCCGACGGACTGGCGTTGGTTTCGATCAGCGCCGCCGCGGCCATCACCTGGCCCGACTGGCAATAGCCGCATTGCACGACGTCGAGCTCGATCCAGGCCTTCTGCACCGGATGGCTGGCATCGGCCGAGAGGCCTTCGATGGTCGTGATCTTTCCGGCGCCCACGGCCGAGATCGGCACCGAGCAGGAGCGGATCGGCTGGCCGTCCAGGTGCAGGGTGCACGCGCCGCAGAGCGCCTTGCCGCAGCCGAACTTCGTGCCGGGCAGCTTGACGAGGTCGCGCACGGCCCACAGCAGGGGCATGTCGGGATCGGCGTCGATCTCGTGGCTCGCGCCATTGATGTTCAACGTAGTCGTCACGGTGGGTAGCGTCCTCGAGGGGTGTGGCGTCTCAGTAATCGGCCACGGGGTCCAGTCAGGATATACGGCCGTCGTGCAGATTTGCTACGTTCCGCCCCGTCCCGGACGACAACACCAACACAAGGGAATCCGCATGACCCCATCGAGCAGGCTCCTGGCATCCCTGGCCCTGGCCGCCATCGCTGCCGCAGGCCTCGGCTGCGCGGCGACGGGTGCCGGCAAGGGCGCTTCGGGGGCCCGCGGCCCGATCGTCGTGGTCGCCGGCGCCACGGGCGGCACCGGGCAGGAAGCGGTCCGCCAGGCGCTCGCGAGAGGCCTCGCCGTCCGCGTGCTGGTGCGCAACGAAGATGCCGCGCGGCCGTTGCTCGGCGACCGAGTGCAGTATGCCGTGGGCAACGTGCGCGACACGGCGGTCGTCGCCAAGGCCGTCAAGGGCGCCACTTACGTGATCTCCGCGCTCGGCTCGAACAGCCAGCGCGATCCCGACAACAAGCCCGAGTTCATCGACTACGGTGGCGTGAAGAATCTCGTCGAGGCCTCGAAGGCCGCCGGCGTGAAGCAGTTCGTGCTGGTGTCCTCCATGGGCGTGACCCAGCCCGATCATCCGCTGAACAAGATGTTCGACAACATCCTGGTCTGGAAGCTCAAGGGCGAGGACGTGCTGCGCGCCAGCGGCGTGCCGTACACGGTCGTGCGACCCGGTGGGCTGCGCAACGCCCCTGTTGGACAGACGGCGCTGACCGCGCTGCAGGGCGATCCCAAGGTGAGCGGCCAGATCTCGCGCGCCGACGTGGCCGCGGTCTGCGTCGCCGCACTCGGCAACCCGGCCGCCACGGGCAAGACCTTCGAGGTGATCGGCGCGGACGGCGCGCCATCCTCCGACTGGACAGCCTTCTTCGCCGGGCTGCGCACCGATGGCCGCTGAGGGTTCCGCTGCCGGCGCGCCGCCGGTCACCGCCCTGCAGCGTGCGCTGCAGCGCTTCGCGAAGGTCGAGCCGCGCGAGTCCGCGGCCGTCATTGCGGCCTTCTTCCTGTTCTTCTTCGTGCTCGGCAGCTATTTCGCCGTGAGACCGGTGCGCGAGACCATCGCCACATTGCTCGGACGCGACCGCGTCGCGGACCTGTGGATCTACACGGCGATCTTCTCGATTGCGATCGTGCCGGTGTACGGCTGGCTGGTCGCGCGCGTGCGCCGCAGTCTGCTGCTGCCCTGGATCTACGGCGCGGTGGCGATCATCCTTGCCGTGCTCGGCTTCTACATCGGCAACGACGAGGGCAACCTGAGGGTCGGCACGTTCTTCTACGTCTGGATCAGCGTGCTGAACCTGATGCTGGTGTCGGTGTTCTGGAGTTTCCTGCTCGAGATGTTCTCGAGCGAGCAGACCAAGCGCCTGTTCGGCTTCATCGCCGCCGGCGGCACCCTCGGCGCGCTGGTCGGTCCGCTGACCACGCGGCTCGCGGTGGACTCCGTCGGCAATGCCGGCGTGCTGTACATCGGCACGGTCGGCTTCGTCGGGGCCATCCTCTGCCAGCGCATCCTGATCCGCATCTGGAACCGCGAGCAGGACGCCGCCGAAGCCGTGCAGGCCGCGGCGTCGGGTCGCGCGGCCGCGGCACCCGGCTCACGCGACAAGGGTGTCGGCGGCAATCCGTTCGCCGGCATTTTCATGGTGCTGAAGTCGCCCTACCTGCTGGGCATCGCGCTGTTCGTCATGCTGCTGTCGCTGGTCAATACCTTCCTCTACTTCGAACAGCTGCGCATCGTTTCCGAGACCTTCACCGACACCACGCGACGTACCGAGGTGTTCGCGAACATCGATTTCATCGTGCAGACGCTGACCATCTTCTCGCAGTTCTTCCTCACCGGCCGCATCGCCTCGAAGCTCGGCGTGCGCGCGCTGTTGACGATCCTGCCGCTGGTGATGGTCGGCGGTTTCATGCTGCTGAGCGCGTTCAACGTGTTTGCCGTCATCGCCGTAGTGCTGGTCGTGCGCCGCTGGGGCGAGTACGCGTTCATCCGCCCGGGCCGCGAGATGCTGTTCAGCGCGCTCGACACCGAGACCAAGTACAAGGCGAAGAACTTCATCGACGTGCCCGTCTACCGCGCCGCCGATGCCGTCGGTGCGCAGGCCAAGACCGCGCTCGATGCGATGGCTTCGCTGACGCCAGCCGCCGTGGCGCTGATCGGCGCCGGGATCGCCGGCGCCTGGGCGGTCAACGGCTGGTTGCTCGGCAGTCGCCACGACAAGCTCGAAGCCGGCAGTCCGCCGCGGGCGCGTACGCCCGGGCACTGAGCCTCACTCGACCCCTGCGCCCGGACAGGTGGACGCGCCGCTACCAGGGGATGGTCGAGCCGTCGTAGTTCAAGGCCTTGCCGTTGGTCGAGAGCGTCATCGCGTCGATCACCTTCATCATCCCGGCCACGCTGTCCTGCGGCGTGATGCCCTTGCCCGGAAAGCCTGAGGCGCGCAGCAGGTCGGTCTCGACCATGCCCGGCGCGATGATGCCAACCATCAGCCCTTCGCCACGCCAGTCCGCGGCCAGCGACCGGAAGCCCACGTTCAGCGCTGCCTTGCTCATCCGGTAGGCATAGAACCCGCCGCGTCGCGACACCAGCTCGGAAGACCCGAGCCCGCTGGTCATGCCGAACACTTTCTTCATCTGCCCGGCGAGCAGGTTCGGCTTCAGCGATTCGGAGAGCTTCAATGCACCGAAGGTGTTCGCCGCCATGATCCGGTCGAACTCGGCATGGTCCAGCGCGCCGATCGTCTGCTTCGGCACGTCGCCGAGCGTGCCGGCGTTGTTGATCAGCATATCCACGGGCTTGCCCTTCAGGCGCGCGGTCAGTGCCGCGATCGAGCCCGCATCGGCGACGTCGAGTTTCTCGATCGACACGGACTTGTGCTTCGCCGCGAGCGCCTGCAGCTCGGTCGCGGCCGCCGGATCGCGCGCCGTGCCGATGACGGTCCAGCCCGCCTCGGCGTACTGGCGCACCAACTCGAGCCCGATGCCGCGGTTCGTGCCGGTGATCAGGACCGTCGCCGCGTCGACGGGCGAGGCCAGCAGGACAGACGCGGCGACCAGCGACAGGAAGGTCGAACGGGCAATGCGAGGCATGGGTCGGGCTCCGGGGGGTGACAACGACCGAGGCTAGCGCCGGCGTCGCTTCCGCACGCGCACGCCGTGTCGCGCGGACCGCGGGCCGGACAGCGGCGCGTTTGCCGCATCGCGCCTGCTTATTGCACGACGCGCAGCAGCTGCCCCTCCGGCCCCACCCGCACCGGCTACCCTGCGCGCCTCCTGTTGCTGGCGCATGGACTCGATCTGCTGCACGGTTCGACCACTCCGGCGACTTGCAGAACGATTTCTCGATGCGCGTGGATCAGCTCGCGAACGTCACGGCCATCAAGCCGCCGCCGCCGTGAACAGCTGCGGCGCCCAACGCTCGAGATCGCGCCGCAGCTGACCACTGCGCAGATGGTGCGTGAACGGCATCAGCGCGATGAAGCGCCCTTCCGCCAGCGCGTCCTCGTCACCGATCATCGAGGGCAGTCCGACCGCCCGTGTGGCGCTCTCCAGGAGACGCGTGGAACCACGCAGCAACGCACTGTCGACACCCGGTTGCCGCAGGTAGAGGCCCTCGCGACCCGGCACCATGGACAACGACGCGAGGTTCTCCCAGCTGCTGCGAATCGTATAGCCGAACTGGAAGTGGGTGATGCCCGTCGCGCTGAGCTCCAGCCGGGATTTCCACACGGTGAAGTAGAAGATGGGCCCCACGATGAGCGTGAGGACCGCCGCCGCGCCCAGTGCCGCGCCCGCCGCCGCCGAATCGTCGGCCCACAGCGCGCTGGCGCCGAGCGCGACGATGAATCCGAGCCAGACCAGCGGCACCAGCGCGAGGCGCAGCGGGTTGAGCCGGTACACGTGGACGGTGGGCGTCACGGCAGCGGGGCGGGGCGCGTGGCGCCGCGCTCAAGCTCCCGCGAGCGCGACGATCAACTCGGCGGCGGTGTCGTAGCGATCGTTCGGTCGCTTCGCGAGCAGCCGGTCGAGCACCGGCTGGAAGCCGGCGAGGTCCGTGGGCAGGCGCGGCAGGGGCGCGCCGACATGATGCTGCAGGATCTCGATCGCCGTCTCGCCGTGGAACGGCTTGCGGCTCGCCAACATCTCATAAAGCATCACGCCGAGACTGTAGAGGTCGCCGCGGCGATCGACCGGCAGGCCCTGGGCCTGTTCCGGGCACATGTAGTAGGGCGAGCCGCGCAGTACGCCGGTGCGAGTCGCGCCCATCGTGCCGTTCAGGTCCTTCGAGAGGCCGAAGTCGATCAGCACGATGTCGTCGTTCTCGCGCAGCATTACGTTCTGCGGCTTCAGGTCGCGGTGCACCACGCCCGCCTGGTGCACGACCTGCAGTGCCGCCGCAATTCGCTGCGCGTAGCCCACCGCGGCAGCCACCGACAAGGGCTGCTGCATCCGCGTGCGCAGGTCGCCGCGCGGGAAATACTCCATCGCCAGGTATTCGCGTCCGTCGTGCACGCCGTAATCGTAGATGTCGACCACGCAGGGATGGTCGATCGCGGCAAGGGTCTGATATTCGCGCGATAGCATCTCACGCGCGCGCTGCGCGACGTCGGCGCCGTCGTCGGAGAACTCGTCGGCACTGACCTTCAGCGCGACGTTCTCGTCGAGCCCCGCTGCGGTCGCGAGATACACGCTGGAACTCGCCGAGCGGCCCAGCAGGCGCAGCACCTCGTAGCGCGGCACGATCGCGTGGGGATTGCTGGCCAAGGCGGCCGCGAATGCCGCGGTGAAAGTTGTACCGGTGCCGGTGGCAATCGTGAACTCTTCGCCGCCACCGCCACCGCCACCGCCACCGCCACCGCCACCG
>JAYTNX010000213.1:0-1936 GCA_043748075.1 Pseudomonadota bacterium | reverse complement strand
CGGCTGGGTTCGCGCAGTTCCGACGTGAGCCTGCGTTTCTCGTATCGCAGCACGCAGGGTGGCCGTCATGGCATCGTGTTGCCGAAAGACGCGAGCGTGCGCGCGGTGACGCTGGATGGCCAGCCGGTACAGATCCGGCCGGAACAGGGGTTGCTGTCGATCAACCTGCTGCCGGGCCAGCACAGTGTGGCGGTCGACTGGCAGTCGCCGCGCGGTGCCGCGGCCGCAGCGCGGCCGGACATCGTGGACCTGGGATCCGCCGCCAGCAACATCACCACACGTCTCGCGCTGCCGGCTGATCGTTGGCCGCTGCTGGCGCTGGCGCGCGACGCGGGAGTGGGGCCGGCGGTGCTCTACTGGGGTGAACTACTCGTGTTCCTGGTGGTGGCTGTTCTGCTCAGGCGATCGCGCGTGTCACCGGTACGCGGGGCGGACTGGCTGTTGCTTGGGCTCGGCCTCTCGACACTGTCGTGGCTGGTGTTCGCGCTCATGGCGCTGTGGTTCTTTGCGATCCGTTGGCGCGAACGGTGGCCAGCGCGCGTGCCGCAACGGACGTTCAACGCAGTACAGCTCCTGCTCGCACTGCTGACCGTCGGTGCCATCGCGAGCCTGGTCTTCTCGGGCGTTCGCTACGGCTTCTTTTCGACACCGGACATGGGCGTCGTCGGCGGCGAGTCGTCCGGCGCCGACTTCGTCTGGTTCCGCGACCACAGTGCACGCGCGTTGCCGCAGCCGCTGGTGATGAGCGTGCCACTCTGGGTTTACAAGGCGCTGATCTTCGGCTGGGCGCTGTGGCTGGCGTCCGCGTTGATGCGCTGGCTCAAGTGGGCCTGGAGCGCCTGGACGCATGAGGGCTACTGGCGAAGCGCAGCGCCCGTCGTTGCGTGAGCGGGTCCCAGGCGGGGGTCGCTCATTCGTAGCGATACCGCGCCGACAGTGACCACACGCGCGGCTCGATCGCCACCCGGCTCGCGGCCCCGAGGAAGCCGACGAGGTCGATACCGTTCACCCAGTCGGTTTCGTCGGTCAGGTTGCGACCCTCGAGACGCAGGGTCCAGCGCTCGTCCGCGGAGGTGTAGCCCGCGTAGGCGTTGACCCGGGACTGCGCCGAGGCGATCGAATAGCGGTTGTTGTCGGGCGAGCTGAAGAACCGGTCGCGGTAGTTGTAGTCGGCGCCGAAGCCGAGTGACCCGCCGAGCGCGGCAACCGGCGCGGAGTAGTTGAAGCCGAGCGTCCCCTGGGTATGCGAGACGCCGGGCCGCCGGTCGGGGTTGGACGCCGCGATCGTCGTGCCCGCCTTCAGCTTCTTGAAATTCTCGTCCTGCAGGCCGAGCACCGCGAACACCTGGAGCTGGTCCGTGACGACGCCGGTGAGTTCGAACTCGATGCCGTAGTTGTCGAGGTCGATCGCATTCTCGGTGATGACGTTCAGCGTGCCGGGAATGATCACCGCGCCCTGCAGGTCGGAATACTGGCTGAGGTAGATCGCCGAGTTCAGGCGCAGGCGCCGATCCAGCCACTCGCTCTTGGCGCCGACCTCGTAGGCCGTCACGTTCTCCTCGTCGAACGGTGTGCTGATGCCGATCACCGAGCCACCGCCGCCGTTGAAGCCGCCGGCCTTGAAGCCGCGGCTGGCGCTGCCGAAGAGAAAAACCGTATCCGAAAGCGTGAAGTCGAAGCCGAGCTTCGGCGTGACGGCATCGTAAGACGTCTTGTTGGTGAAGCGCGCAGCTCCGACCGAGCCGGCGATGTCCTTGTCCTCGTTCGTGTAGCGCAGCCCGAAGGTGATGCCGAGCCGCTCGTTCGGCTTCCAGGTCGCCTGGCCGAACACCGCGGAGCTCACGGTGCTGGCGTCATACAGCGTGGGTGCGAGCGGTATCACGGCGCCGATCGCACCGATGAAGGCGCGGTCCGAGAGCAGCTGGGTGACGTCCTC
>JAYTNX010000212.1:0-5692 GCA_043748075.1 Pseudomonadota bacterium | reverse complement strand
CCGAAGACAAGCTCGAGGTCGTGCACCAGGCAGTGCTGCAGAAATGCGATGCGCTGGACGGCCTCGCCGACGGCCTGCTGATGAACCCGGCGCGTTGCGAATTCGACCCGCGAACGCTCGTCTGCAAGGCCGGCCAGTCCGGCGCGCAGTGCCTGACCCCGGCGCAGGCCGAAGTGGTGCAGAAGTTTCACGACGGCGCGCGCAACTCGAAGGGCGACAAGCTCTACTTCGGGATGCCCTGGGGTTCCGAAGACCAGTGGAAGGGCTTCGGCTGGATCAGCCCGACTGGACGGCAGCGCGACACGACTGGCGCCTCGATCACGGGCTTCCTCGGCTTCGAGTCCGGCGCGCCGAAGGGCCCCGAATACAGCATCCGCGACTTCGACTACGACGCGCACCCGCAACGCCTCGACCTGACGGGCGTGATCCACAACCCGGTCAACCCCGACCTGTCGCGCTTCCGCACGGCCGGCGGCAAGCTGATCCTGTTCACCGGCTGGCATGACAACAACATTCCGCCCGAAGCGACCGTCGACTATTACGAGGCCGCGATCCGTGCCAACGGCGGCGAGGCCGCGACGCAGCAGTTCTTCCGCCTGTTCCTGCCGCCGGCCGTCAACCATTGCCGCAGCGGCGACGGCGGCGGCGAGATCGACTGGATCACCGCGCTGGAGAACTGGGTGGAGAAAGGCGTGGCGCCCGAATTGGTGCTCGCGCATCGGCCTGTCGCCCCCTATGTCACCGCACCGCGCGCGCTCGAAGACTACGGCGCGCCGTACCTGAAACTGGGCCGGCACCCGTATCCCGTCGGCACCTTTGATCGCGCGCGGCCGGTGTACCCGTATCCTTCGTGGACACGCTACTCAGGCAAGGGCGACCCCGCCGATCCGAAGAGCTGGGTGAAAGTCGCTCGCTGAGCGCACTCCACGTACAGCGGCCGCAAGGCCCTTGACCGCGGGAATCGCGAGCGCCAGCCCCCGGCCGATCGCAACCCTGCGCACGTCCGGAGTGATCCGACGCAACCCGGAACAAATACGGGAGCGTGAGCGAAATCGTCGCGGGGCCCCACCTATGGCGGCCTCAACAAGATCGCAGAACCGCCACGCAAGCCTCTCAACATGGGCTGGTACGAGGTCGGCAATGGCCTCGTCGCGAACCAGACGCACATCAACCTAGTTTACAAGGCCGCCCTGCAGCCGGACCGGTGGCCGCCAGAAAGCGCAGGCACGCAGAACCAGGTCAGCGAGTTCTTCACCAGCGTGGCGAAGCTCGCCGATCTTCAGGATCCGGGCAAGACGTCCGTGTTGTCCACCGGCTCCTGGATGCGCGTGACGCCCTGGCTGCCGTGGATGCTGATTGGGCAGGCACCGGGCCACATCGTCTACCACTCGACCAAGCCGTCCTTCGACAGCCTCGACGGCTTCAAGCCGAAGGTTTTGACGCACACGAACCAGCATCGCCCCGAGATGCTCGTGCCGCCGCCGAAGGAGTCATGGTCGAAGCCGAACCTCTCGAGCCTCGAGATCGACGCGCGCGACCAGACGTCGGCACCCGCGCGCCCGGGCACGCGCTGAGAAAGCGCCCCGGAGCGGCGCGCCGCGGGCACGTGGGCGATGCCGAGCAATACCGCCTGTCGCACCGACTCATCGACCAAGGTCGGTGGCGCCTTCGGATCGCAGCCGGCGTAGGCCAGCGCGCTACCCAGCACCATCGGCCCAATCGACGTCGCGCTTGCCGACCCGCCGCGAAAGCCAGACCAGCGCATGGCTACCAGCGAGCACGGCCACCTTCTCGCGCAGCAGCAGCTTAGCCTCGCTGCGCAGCAGCGCGGGCGCGCCGCGCGTGCCAGCAAATGCGGTCACCTTCGTCACGAAGATCGTCGCCGCGCAGCCAGCGCCCAGGATGGCGTGGCACTAGCGATTCTTGCCGAAACACTCGAGCAACACGCCGAGCATCACGGTAACCGCGAAACCTCCGAGCGCCGAGAACATCACGCGCCAGGCATGGATGCGCGAGCGCTCTTGATAGCCCTCGGACATTTCGGCGTGCATCGCCGTGTAAGCGAAGTTGAACATGGAACGCGCCCGCCGAAATGAGCGCGACGCCGAGCAACCACGGCCGGCGCCGACCCATCTTCGATTCGGTGCGGTCGGTGATTTAGCCCGAGAACGGGTCGGACACTGCGTCGTAGAGGCGCGAGAGCGGCACCAGGAAGCCGGCGACCGCCGGATTCAGTTTCACGGCCGCCATCAGGTAGAACAGAATCAGCGCGGGAATGCCGTTCATCATCCCTGCCACGCCGAAGGCGCCAGTCGCCCACGCGACGATGGTCGACGTCGGCAGTGGACGGGCGTCGCCGTATCGGGGCGTGACGTTATTCATCGCAGTCCCGAGCCTGCCAAACGGCGCTCCCGTCGAGTCAACGAGCGGGGCGGCAACCGCACCCCGGCTGTCACAGCGCGGCGGGGCGGGTACCGACGGCGGCGGCGCCAGGTGTTCGCCGATCCGCATCGCCACCGCCGCGGTCTGGCGTCTGGCACTCGCTTCCATCGAGAATGTCCTGCCACGCTCCCGCCTGAGGCCGTTCAAGACCATGACCTGCACTACGCTGACCACCGACCGACGATGAAACTGCTGTCCCGACTGTTCCGCAAGGCTCCGACGCCGGTCCCGCCGCCGCCTGCGCCAGCAACGCCGCCGGTCGATGCGTCGCTCCCGTCACCCGCCGTCGATCCGGCCGAACACGAGCAGCTGTTGCGCGCGATCGCATCGGGCTCCGTCGATTCCGCGGAACTCCTGCGATGGGCAGTCGACGGGCCGACGACCCGCGTGCGCCAGGCGGCCGCGGCGGCCATCGACGATCCCGCGCTGTGGCACGACCTGCTGCCACGCCTGCGCGGCAAGGACAAAGCAGCCTACAAGCTCATCAAGCAGCGGACCGACGCACGACTGGCCGCGCTGCGCAAGGTGGGGCAAACCGCGCAGGAGTCCGCGGCGCTGTGCGTGGCGATCGAGAAGCAGGCCACGCGCCCGCACGATGCCGGCTACGCGGACACGCTGGCGTCGCTGCGCTCGAGATGGCAGTCGTTGCCGGAAATCCTCGATGCCGAGATTCGGCTGCGCGGCCAGCAGGCACTCGAGCGCTGCCATGAAACGCTCGCCGCGCACGCGCGGGAGGTCGCACGCCTGGCCACCGAGCGTGAGGCCGACGAGGCGCGCGCGCGCACGCGCGACGAGGCGCTGCAGGCGTTGCAACTGTTCGCCGCTGCGCAGGCGGCCAGCGACGCGAGCGCGGAGGCTGCGGCGGCCGAAACGCGCGCCGCCGAAACGCAGGCGCGCGTCGATCAACAGGCCGCGGAAACACAGGCGCAGGGCGAGATCGCCAGCTTGATCCGCTTGAGCGGCGCCGCACTGCAGCGCGGCGACACGCGCAAGGCCGCACGATTTCGCCAGTCGATCGAAGCGACGCTGCAGAGCACCCCCCCGCTGCCCCCGCACCTGGCGCGCAGCCTCGAGCAACTCGACGCCCGCCTGAACGAGCTGCGACAGTGGAAGGACTATGTCGCCGCACCGAAGCGCATCGAGGTGATCGAGGAAATGGAGGCGCTGGTCGGCGCCGACCAGGAGCCCGAGGCGCTGGCGGCATACATCCGCGCGCTGCGGCAGGAATGGCGCACGATCAACAAGGGCCTCGCGATTGACGCGCCGGCGGAGGCGGAACGGTTCGAGCAGGCGTGCCAGGCGGCATTCAAGCCCTGCCAGGCTCATTTCGCCGCACAGGCTGCCGTTCGCCGCGAGAACCTCGAGGCCCGCAAGCAGGTATTGGAACGCGTGCTCGCCGTCGAGGCGGGACTCGATGCCGAACAGCCGGACCACCCGCTGATCTCCCTCGTACTGCGCGAAGCCCCGCAAGAATGGCGCAGCCACGCGCCCGTCGATCGCGACGCCGGTCGTCCCGTAGAGACCGAGTTCCACCGGGCGCTGGACCGACTGCGTGCGCGGGTGAACGACTGGCATGCACGCAATGCCGCAGACAAGCAGTCGCTGATCGCGCGGGCGCGGCAGCTGGCAACGGCCGAGGACAGCGCGCAGGCCATCGACGAGGTCAAGCACCTGCAGGCGCAGTGGAAAGCAACCGGACCCGTGCCGCACCCGCAGTCGCAGTCGCTCTGGGACGAGTTCCGCGCGCTGTGCACCGCCGTCTACGAACGCCGTCAACAGGCGTTTGCGCAGCAGTCCGCGTCGCTGGAGTCGGCGAAGTCCCAGGTCGCCACGTTGTGCGGGCAGATCGAGCACTCGAGCCAGGAGGCCGCGGCGGATCGCCAGTCCGGCGCCGCGAGGCTGCGCGAGTGGCAGGACGCGTTCGATGCGATCGGCGAACTGCCGCGCGCCGAAGCGCTAGGCTTGCGCGATCGTTTCCAGCGGGCCATGTCTCGATACGAAGCGTTCCTCGCAGGACAGGACCAGCGCGACGCCGAGGCCGCCGAGTCGAACGTCCATGTCGCCGCCCGGCAGGTCCGCGCCTGCCAGCGCGCCGCGATGCAGGGCGCCAACGGCGAAGAACTCGAAGCGCTGCGCAACGCCGCCGACGCCTTCATCACCGGCGTCCCGCGCTGGCCGAGCAAGGCCGCGTTGCAGGCCGTGCGACAAGCCCTGGCCAGAACGAACTCGACTGAGTTGACGACGGCGGACGATGCGGCGCGCGAACAGGCGTTGCGCAGACTGTGCATACGCGCCGAGATCCTCACCTCGACGGCGTCGCCCCCCGAGGACGCGGCCCTGCGACGCGACTACGAGATGCAGTGGCTGCGCCAGGGCCTGGGCCAGGCGCGGCAGGTGGACGATCGCGACTGGGAGGCCATGCGGCTGGAGTGGCTCGGCATCGGCGCCGTGGCACCGGAGCTGCACGACGAACTCGAGCGCCGGTTCCTGCGGCGTCTGGCGCAGCGGCTCTCCCCTACTTCTCGCCGCTGATGTAGCGATCGAGTTCGCGATGGAAGTGCCGTAGGCGTGATTCCTGCTCGCTCCACAGTGGCCCGCGGAATCCGCGCGAACGGCTGCCCGAACCGACCGCGGCAACCAGCTCCACGTCCTGGTCCAGAACCTCGCCGAGATCCGGCTTCTGGCCCTCGGGCACGTGTTCGACGGGCGGACGCGTCTTCCCCGTCACGTCCGCGTCCTTGGGCAAGCCCATCCACGCCGGCACGAAGTACGACGGGTCGTCGACGTTTCTGAACATCGTGATGTTGTCGTAGTAGAACTTCCGCGGGTCATCCGCGTGGGGCAGGAAGCGCATGATGAACACGCCTTCCGGGTGGCAGCCGATCTGCACGTTGGGAAAGAGCCCCGTGGCCCAGCTGTCGGTGAGCTGGCCATCCGTCAGGTTCTCGTAGTGGGTCAGGTTCAGCCGCCCCGCACGGGCGCGCTTGGATTGCTGCACCGCGCCGCGCACCTCGCGAGCGGAGCCCTTGAACGCATCCGGGTCCATGCCCGCGTCCTGCATCATGAAGCGCAGGCCGGCGTCCACGGTGTCCTGGTCGGCGACACGGTGCGACTTCTGGCACAGAGGCACGATCATGCGACTGAAGCCGTTCGGGTACAGGTCGTACTGGCTGTAGTCACCCATCACGCCCTGGGTCTGGGGATGGATGTGCGGCAGGTGGTAAGTCTCGTAGAAGGAATCGACGCCGAC
>JAYTNX010000211.1:0-3357 GCA_043748075.1 Pseudomonadota bacterium | reverse complement strand
GCCCCGGCCGGCGCCTTTGCCTCCCGCTTCGAAGACGTTCGCGGCGATGCGTTCTACGCCAAGGGTGACAAGCCCGGGGCACTGCGCGCCTGGCGCAAGGCGCTCGAGACGGATGCCGGCGGCAGCGTGGATCGCGGCAGCCTCGACATGAAGATTGCGGATGTGGTGGGCGACGGTGTGGCCGAGCCGGCCGCGGCGTCGGCATCCGCGGCCAGCCTTCCGGCGGCCGGCCGATGAACGTGGCAGCACGCACGCGTCGGGGCGCGGCGATGGCCGTGGCCGTGCTGGCGGTCCTGCTGGGCTGCTCGAAGGAGAAGGACGTCGAGCCGCCGGCTGAACTCGTCGACTTCAAGGCCTCGGTCAAGGTAGATCGCGTCTGGACTGGCAAGGTGTCGGGCGACGACCCCGTGCTGCGGCTCGGCCTCGGCATGGGCGTGGAAGGCGACCGTCTCTACGCGGCGGGCGCCGGGGGTGAGGTGGCCGCGTTCGATCTCGCCAACGGACGCAGCCTGTGGCGCAGCAAGACCAAGGCCTCCCTGTCGGGCGGCACCGGCGTCGGCTTCGGGCTGGTGGTGGTCGGCTCGTCCGATGGCGAGGTGATCGCGCTCGAGCAGGCCGACGGCCGCGAGCGCTGGCGCGCCAAGGTCGGCGGCGAGGTGCTTGCCGCGCCCGCCGTGGCCGAGACGGCCGTGGTCGTGCGCACCGTCGATGGCCGCCTGCTGGGCCTCGAACCGACCACCGGCACCGAACGCTGGCGCGAAGAGCAGCAGATTCCGCGGCTCACGCTGCGCGGCTCGGGGAAGCCCGTGGTGGCAGGCAATGTCGCGCTCTGCGGCTTCGACAACGGCCGCGTGCTCGCGGTCAATGCCGGCGACGGTGAGGTGCTCTGGGAAGCGGCGGTGACGCCGCCGCGCGGCCGCACCGAGCTCGAGCGCCTCGTCGACATCGACTCGACGCTCAGGGTCTCGGGCCCCGACGTCTTCGTGGTGGGCTACCAGGGCCGTGCCGCGATGCTCGCGATCGACTCGGGCCAGCTCTGGTGGTCGCGCGACCTCTCCAGTCATCGCGGTCTCGATATCGATGACGAGTCGGTCTTCGTCTCGACGTCCGAGGGCGAAGTGGTCAGCCTGCGCCGTCGCACCGGCGTCGAGCTGTGGCGTCAGGACGCGTTCAAGCGCCGCGGGCTCTCGGCTCCGGCCGCGGTCGGCGCCTATGTTGCGGTGGCGGATTTCGAGGGCTATGTGCACTGGCTCGACAAGGCCAGCGGCGCGCTGGTGGCCCGCACCAAGGCCGGTGGCCGCGTCAGCAATCCGCCGCTGGTGGCGGGCGACCTGTTGCTGATGATCGACGACGACGGCCGCATCAGCGCGTTCCGACCGCGGGCGGAAGCCGCGCCGGCTGCCGCAGCCCAGACGCCGCCGCAGGCGCGCTTGGCTGCGCCGATGCGGCGCGCGTCGCCGTCGTCGGGCGCCTGAACGTCGCCGGCGGGGTTTGATCGATGCTCCCCGTCGTCGCGCTCGTCGGTCGGCCGAACGTCGGCAAGTCGACGCTGTTCAACCGCCTCACCGGCACGCGCGACGCGATCGTCGCCGACATGCCGGGGGTCACCCGCGATCGCCAGTACGGTTTCGGCCGGCTCGGACCGGTGCCCTATATCGTCGTCGACACCGGCGGTCTGGTGGAGCAGCCCGCCGGGCTCGAAGCGCCGATGCGCGCGCAGACCGAGCGTGCCGTAGCCGAGGCCGACCTGCTGGTGTTCCTCGCCGACGCGCGCGCCGGGCTGACGCCGCAGGATCACTTCGTCGCGCGCGAACTGCGCCGCGCCGGCAAGCCGGTGTTCCTCGCCGTCAACAAGGCCGAGGGCCTCGACTCCTCGATGGCCGGAATGGACTTCCATAGCCTCGGGCTCGGCGAGCCGATCGCGATCGCGTCCGCGCACGGCGACGGTTGCCGCGAAATGATGGAGCTCGTGCTCGCGAACTGCGCGCCCGAGGAACCGGCCGACGCGGTCGAGGATCGCGCGATCCGCATCGCGATCATCGGCCGGCCGAACGTCGGCAAGTCGACCCTCGTGAATCGCCTGATCGGCGAGGACCGGGTGATCGCGAGCGAGACGCCCGGCACGACCCGCGACAGCATCTTCGTGCCGTTCAGTCGCGACGAGCGCGACTTTGTGCTGATCGACACCGCGGGCATCCGTCGACGTTCGAGGGTCGACGACGACGTCGAGCGCATGAGTGTTGCCAAGACCCTGCAGGCGATCGACAAGGCCCACATCGTGATCTTCATGGTCGACGCGCACGACGTGATCGGCGAGCAGGATGCGAGCGTGCTCGGGCTCGCGCTGCAGCGCGGCCGGGCGCTGCTGATCGTGGTCAACAAGTGGGATGGCGTGCCGCAGGAGCAGCGCGACGACATCCGCCGGCAGCTCGAGCTCAAGCTCGACTTCGTGCCCTATGCGCCGCAGCATTTCATCTCCGCGCGCCACGGCACCGGCGTCGGCGAGCTGGTGCAGGCGACGATCCGCGCCTATGACGCGGCGATGCGCGACATCCCGACGCCGCTGCTGTCGCGAGCGCTGGAGCGGGCGATCCAGCAGCACCAGCCGCCGATGGTGCGCGGGCGGCGCATCAAGCTGCGCTACGCGCACCAGGGCGGCCGCAACCCGCCGCGGATCATCATCCACGGCAACCAGACCAAGGACGTGCCGGACTCCTACACCCGCTATCTCGCGAACGTGTTCCGCAAGGAGTTCGACCTGTTCGCCTCGCCGGTCGCGGTCGAGTTCCGCGGCGGCACGAATCCCTACGATACGGCCCGCAAGGCGGGCCACGCGGGGATCAAGCGCAAGCGCGCCAGCGACACGCGATCACGCGGGCGACGCTGAGGGCGCGCGCCGCCGACAACACTTCAACCGCCCGGCGGCGCCGCCAGGAACAACGCCGGATCCACCAGGGCGCGATTCAGCGCCACGCCCCAGTGCAGGTGCGGCCCGGTCACGCGCCCCGTCGCGCCGACCGCGCCGAGGCGCTCGCCGGCGCGAACCACTTGTCCGGTCTTCACGGCGATCGCACTCAGATGGCAGTACATCGTGACCAGGCCCTGGCCGTGGTCGACGAAGACCGAATTGCCATTGAAGAAGTAGTCGCCGGTATCGACCACGCGGCCGTCGGCCGGGGCGTAGACCGGCGTACCCGTGGGTGCGGCGATGTCCATGCCACTGTGCGGATTGCGCGGCTGCTGGTTGAAGAACCGGCGTAGACCGAACGAACTGGAGCGTGGTCCGCCCACGGGCGGCTGCATTCGCAACGTCGCCGGCGGCGCCTCGCTGAAGGTCGCCAGCGCGGCGCGGATCCG
>JAYTNX010000210.1:0-2295 GCA_043748075.1 Pseudomonadota bacterium | reverse complement strand
CAGCTCGGCGATCTGCGCTTCGCCGAAGCCGAGCGACTGCAGCACCTCGGTGCTGTGCTCGCCGATCTTCGCGAGGCTCCCGCCCTGCGTCGGCCGCCGGCCGCCCATCTCGATCGGCAGGATCGGCAGCTTCGAGGTTCGCCCGTCCGGCAGCGTCACCGCCCCGAGGCCGCCGCTCGCGGCGAGGTGCGGATCGTCGAACATGTCCTCCGGCTTGCCGATCGGCGCGAACGGCAGCCCGGTCTTCTCGAGCTTGGCCACGAGGTCAGACTTGGTGAAGGTCTTGAACAGCGCGCGCACCTGCGGCAACAGCGCCTCGCGCGCAGCCACCCGCTGCGCGTTGGTCCGATACCGCGGATCCGCGCCGAGCTCGCGCTGCGCGAACGACTCGCAGAACTTCTGCCACAGACCGTCCGACACGATGCCCACGAACACCTGCTCAGCGTCCGCCGTCTCGAACACGTCGTAGATCGCCCAGGCCGAGATGCGCACCGGCATCGGCTTCGCCGGCTGACCCGTCACCGCCATCTGCGCCATGTGTTGCCCGACCAGATAGATCGTGGTCTCGAACAGCGAGCTGCTGACCTTCTGGCCGCGCCCCGTCTTGTGACGCTGTTCGATCGCCGCCAGGATGCCGATCACGCCGAACATGCCCCCGGCGACGTCGATGACCGAAGTGCCGGCGCGCAGCGGGCGCCCCGGTGGCCCGGTCATGTACGCGAGCCCGCCCATCATCTGCGCCACTTCATCGAGCGCGGTGCGGTGCTCATAGGGCCCGGCGAGGAAGCCCTTCTCCGAGCAGTAGATCAGCCGCGGGTTGGACTCAGACAACGGCTCGTAGCCGAGCCCGAGCCGATCCATCGCCCCGGTGCGGAAGTTCTCGATCACCACGTCCGCTCGCGCGCACAGCCGCTTCGCCACATCGAGCCCGCGCGGATCCTTCAGATCCAGGCAGATGCTCTTCTTGTTGCGGTTGTACATCGGGAAATAGCCCGCGCCCGAGCCGCGCAGCTCGCGCGTCGGATCGCCGCCCACTGGCTCGACGCGAACCACGTCGGCGCCGAGGTCCGCGAGAATCGCGCCCACCGCCGGCCCCATCACCATATGGGTGAATTCCACCACCTGAATGCCCTTCAGCGGCAGCTCCGGAGAAGCGTTCGACGTCGTCATGCCACATGCACCTGCCGCGCCATTTCGGTCGCGGGCTTGAAGCCGAGCGGCAGGCCCGCATCCGGTGTGAATCCGTAGAGCTCATCCTGCGGCAGCGCCGCGCGCAGGATCTCGCGCACCCGCAGCAGCTTCTCGAGATCGATGCCCGTGCGCAGCCCCATCGCTTCGAGCATGAACACCAGGTCCTCGGTGACGATGTTACCCGACGCGCCCGGCGCAAAAGGACAGCCGCCGAGACCGCCGAGCGAGGAATCGAAGGTGGTGATGCCGACCTCGAGCCCCGCCACCACGTTTGCGAGCCCGAGCCCGCGCGTGTTGTGCAGGTGCAGGCCGGACAGCGCATGGTCGCCAACCGCGGCGCGCACGCGCTTCACGAGCGTCTTCACCTGCGCCGGGTTCGCATAGCCCGTCGTATCCGAGAGACCGACCTCGTCGCAGCCCGCGGCCATCATCTGCTCCGCGAGCTGCACCACCTTGTCCGCCGGCACGTCACCCTCGATCGTGCAGCCGAACGCCGTCGACAGCCCGCCCTCGAACCTCGGCCGACGCTCCTTCGGCAGGCTGCGCAGCAATGCGACGATACCGCGCGTCTCCTCGAGCATCTGCGCATGCGTGCGTCGCACGTTCTTCAGGCTGTGCGTCTCCGACGCCGACAGCGGAATCGTGATCTTGTGCGCGCCCGCCTCGACGGCCGCTTCCGCGCCCCGCAGGTTCGGCACCAGCACCGCGACCGTGAGCCCCGGAATCGTGCGCGCATGCGCGACGACTTCCGCCGTGTCCGCCAGCTGCGGCAGCAACTTCGCCGGCACGAAGCTGCCGACCTCGATCTCCGTGACCCCCGCTGCGGCTTCGGCGTCGATCCACGCCTTCTTGGCCGCGAGCGGCATGAGGCTCTTGATGCTCTGCAGGCCGTCGCGCGGCCCCACTTCGCTGATCAGGATGTCCATTCAGAGTCGTCCGTTAGTGGCAGGTTCGAGATAGATCCAGGGCCGCTCGAGGCGGTCGCGCTCGCGGAACGCTGCAATTGCGGGGCGCTGCTTCAACGTGAGATCGATTGCATCCAGCCCCTCGAGCAGCATCGCCTTGGGCTCCTCGTCGAGTTCGAAGCGGTAGGTCGCGTCGCCC
>JAYTNX010000209.1:0-21543 GCA_043748075.1 Pseudomonadota bacterium | reverse complement strand
AGGGTCGCGACGGTGTGCTGCTCGCCGCTGGAGCGGTCGCGCACCTTCACCGGATGCACGATGTCCTTGATGCCGACGCGATTGATCGGAATCTGGCGGATGTCGGCTCGGTTCTGGACGTCCTCGACCAAAGTCATCTTGGCCTTCGGAGCGGCGGCGTGGGTAGCAAACGTGACGGCTGAGCTCATGGCGTGTTCCTTCGTCTGACGTCCCGATCCATCCATTGTGTCGGGGGCGGCTGTCGCCGCACCCCAGAGATTAGACCAAGTCTTGTACAGCTACAACCTGTACAACTATTGTACAAGAATGAGGCTGCCGGCCGCCGGGGGAGGTGCGTATCGCCCCAACTTACCCTCCGACGAGCCGCGCGAGGTCCGAATTCTGGGCGGCCCACCACCCTTCGATCGTCCGTTGGAGGCCCGTCAGGTCGAGCCCGGCGGCGGCGAGGCAATCGTCCCGGGAGCCATGCTCGATGAACCGGTCCGGAATGCCAACCAGCAGCTGCGGCAACTCTGCGCCGGAAGCCGCCAGCAGCTCGGCGACCGCCGATCCGGCGCCGCCCGCCGCGGCATTCTCTTCGACCGTGACCAGACCGCGGTGGCGCGCAATCAGCCGCAGCACCAGCTCAGCGTCGAGCGGCTTGATGAAGCGCATGTTGACGACGGTGGCGTCGAGGCGTTCGCCGATCGACATCGCCGATTCGAGCAGCGTGCCGAAGGACAGGATCGCCAGACCCGAGCGCCCCTCGCGACGGATCTCGCCGCGACCGACGGGCAGCGCGGTCATCGCCGATTCGATCTTCGCGCCAGGCCCGGTACCGCGCGGATAGCGCACGGCAGCGGGTCCGTCGATCGTCGTGGCCGTGTAGAGCATCTGGCGGCACTCGTTCTCGTCCGCAGGCGCCATCACCACCAGGTTCGGAATGCAGCGCAGGTAGGAGAGGTCGAACGCGCCCTGATGCGTGGCCCCGTCACTGCCGACGAGGCCGGCGCGATCGAGCGCGAACACCACCGGCAGCTTCTGCAGCGCGACGTCGTGGATCAGCTGGTCGTAGGCGCGCTGCAGGAACGTCGAGTAGATCGCGACCACCGGCTTCAGGCCCTCGCAGGCGAGCCCGGCGGCGAAGGTCACGGCGTGCTGCTCGGCGATCGCGACGTCGAAGTAACGGTCGGGGAAGCGCTTCGAGAACTCCACGAGGCCTGAGCCCTCTCGCATCGCCGGCGTGATGCCGATTAGGCGCGGTTCGACCTCGGCCATGTCGCAGAGCCACTGTCCAAACACCTGGGTGAAGGACGGGCCGGTGGCCTTGTCCTTGAAGATCGTGCCGCTGGCCGGGTCGAACGGGCCCGGGCCATGCCACTTGATCGGGTCGGCTTCGGCGGGTGCATAGCCCTTGCCCTTGCGTGTGACGACGTGCAGGAACTGCGGGCCACGCAGGCCACGCTGGTTGCGCAGGGTCTTCACCAGCGTGCCGATGTCGTGGCCGTCGATCGGCCCGATGTAGTTGAAGCCGAGCTCCTCGAACAGTGTGCCGGGCAGCACCATGCCCTTCATGTGTTCCTCGGAGCGGCGCGCGAGTTCCCAGACGGTCGGCATCTGTCGCAGCACCTTCTTGCCACGCTCGCGCAGCGACGCGTACATGCGCCCGGAGAGGATCCGCGCAAAGTAGTTCGACATCGCGCCGACATTCTCGGAGATCGACATGTCGTTGTCGTTGAGCACGACCAGCAGGTCGGCCTTGAGCGAACCGGCGTTGTTCAGCGCTTCGAAGGCCATGCCGGCGGTCATCGCGCCGTCGCCGATCACCGCGACGACGCGGCGGTTGGCACCCTCGCGCTGCGCGGCCACGGCCATGCCGAGCGCGGCGCTGATCGAGGTGCTCGAGTGGCCGACGCCGAAGGTGTCGTAATCGCTTTCGCTACGCGCCGGGAAGGGCGCGAGCCCGTCCTTCTGCTTGATCGTCGGCAGGCGATCGCGCCGGCCGGTCAGCACCTTGTGGGGGTAGGCCTGGTGGCCGACGTCCCAGACCAGCCGGTCCTCCGGGGTATCGTAGACGTAGTGCAGCGCGACGGTCAGTTCGACCGTGCCGAGACCGGCGGCGAAGTGGCCGCCACGGGTGGCCACGCTGCGGATCAGATAGTCGCGCAGTTCGGCGCAGACCTCGCCCATCTGCGACTCCTTCAGGTCCCGCAGGTCGGCCGGAGAGTCGATACGCGACAGCAGCGGGTGGAGGGGGTCGGGGCCTTTCATCGCACCGTCATCTTACACGGGCGGCCGCGGGGGCCACCCGTAGGGCTCAGCTACCCCGGCCGACGACGAAATGGGCCAGTTCGACCAGCCCCTGGCCGCGTTCCCCGAGCGGTTCGATGGCGGCGATCGCGCGGTCGTGCAGGGCCGCCGCCTGTCGACGCGCCTCGGCAATGCCGACGATGCTGGGGTAGGTGGGCTTGTCGCGGGCCGCATCCGCGCCGGCGAATTTGCCCAGTTCGGCCGTGGTCCCGGCAACGTCCAGGATGTCGTCCTGGATCTGGAACGCCAGGCCGATGGCCGCGCCGAAGCTCCGCAGCGCCTCGTAGACGGGGCCTTGGCGCACGCCGGCCGCCACCGCCCCGAGCATGACGCTGGTCCCGATCAGCGCCCCGGTCTTGCGCCGGTGCATGTCTTCCAGCGTGGCAAGGTCGAGGCGTCGCCCGACCGACTCGAGGTCGATGGCCTGGCCGCCCGCCATACCCAGCGTGCCGATGCCGAGAGACAGCAGGCGGATCATGTCCAGGCGAGCGGCGGCCTCGGCGATGTCGGGGGTCGGCGCGCCCGCCAGCACCTCGAACGAAAGCGCCTGCAAGGCATCGCCCGTGAGAACAGCCGTGGCCTCGTCGAAGGCCCGATGGCAGGTGGGACGGCCACGCCGCAGGTCGTCGTTGTCCATCGCCGGCAGGTCGTCGTGCACGAGGCTGTAGACGTGGATCAGCTCAACCGCCGCCGCCGGGGCGTCGAGCGCCTCCGTTCGGGCGCCGAGCGCGGTGCCGGCGGTGTAGACCAGAACCGGGCGCAAGCGCTTGCCGCCGCCGAGAACGCTGTAGCGCATGGCCTCGCGCAGGCGAGGCGTGCCCGGGTCGGGCAGACACAGCAGGCGGTCGAGCACGGTCTCGATGCGATCGCGGAACACCTGCACGCGTTCGCTGAGCGAGCCGGTCGCCTCGCTCGCACCGGAACCCGCACCCGCACCCGCACCCGCACTCGCATTGGCACTCGAAGTCGCGACGGGGCGCGCGGGTGTGGTGGTCGCGCCGTTCATTCCCCGTCTCCGGAACCCTCGGCTCCAGGATCGTCGAGTCCCTCACCCGGGCCAGCATCGAACGGTACAGGTTCCGACTGCCCGTCGCGCTTCAACAGGATCTCGACGCGCGCCTGCGCCGACTGCAGCGCGAGCTGACACTCGCGCGTCAGCGCGACGCCGCGTTCAAAGGTGCGCAGCGAGTCTTCGAGGGGCAGGTCGCCGACCTCGAGTCGCTCGACCAGTTGTTCGAGTTCCTGCAGCGACTTTTCAAAATCGGGTTGTCGTGTCTTGCGATTCAAGAGTTACTCTCGGCGGTCTCGACGCCACGTTATACGGGCGCGGATTTCGGGGTCAAACCGGGTTGACGCTGTCAGTGCCCGGGACTACAGTCCCGCGCGCCTTAGACCAAGTCTAAGGCCCTTCCAGCACCCGCCAGGAGATCATCGTGAACCTTAAAGGCAGCAAGACCGAAAAGAATCTGAAGGACGCCTTCGCCGGCGAGTCGCAGGCGAACCGTCGCTATCTCTACTTCGCAGCCAAGGCTGACGTCGAGGGCTTCAACGACGTGTCCGCGGTGTTCCGCTCCACCGCGGAAGGCGAGACCGGGCATGCGCACGGCCATCTCGAGTACCTGGAGGCCGTGGGCGATCCGGCCACGGGCCTGCCGATCGGCGACACCAAGCTGAACTTGAAGGCCTCCATCGCCGGCGAGACGCACGAGTACACGGACATGTACCCGGGCATGGCCAGGCAGGCGCGCGACGAGGGCTTCAGCGAGATCGCGGACTGGTTCGAGACACTGGCGAAGGCCGAGCGCTCGCACGCCAACCGGTTCCAGAAGGCACTGGACACGATCTGAGCCGCCTGTCGACCTGACGGCCGGTCCCGCCGGTGGCGAGAGCCGCCGGTGGGGCATCGCCGCGCCGGAGCAAGGACGCATGAGCAGCAGCACGACCAGCGGTGGCCGCGAAGGCAGCCTCGAGGCGCCGACCCGCCACCCGCTCGACTGGCAGAACCCGGCGTTCTACGACGAGGCCGCACTCGACAAGGAACTCGCGCGGGTGTTCGACATCTGCCACGGCTGCCGCCGCTGCTTCTCGCTCTGCAATTCATTTCCCACTCTCTTCGACGCGATCGACGCGGGCGCCACCGGCGAGCTCGAATCGGTCGAGAAGAAGGCCTATTGGGACGTCGTGGACCACTGTTACCTCTGTGACATGTGCTACATGACCAAGTGTCCCTACGTGCCGCCGCATCCGTGGAACCTCGACTTCCCGCACCTGATGCTGCGCGCCAAGGCGGTCAAGGCGAAAAAGGGCGAGGTGCGTGCGCGCGACCGGATCCTCTCGGCCACCGATACCGTCGGCAATCTCGCGGGTATCCCGATCATCGTGCAGATGGTCAACGCGGCCAATGCCTCGGGGGCGGGACGCAAGCTGCTCGAGAAGACCCTCGGCGTGGCCGTCGATGCGCCGATCCCGCCGTACCACTCGAACACCGCGCGCAAGCGCCTCGCCGGGCGTGAGCTCGACGCGACTCCGACGCCGACCGATACGACCCGCGGCAAGGTGGTGCTGTTCACCACCTGCTACGGCAACCGCAATGAGCCGGACCTCAATTCCGATCTCGTCGCCGTGTTCGAACACAACGGCATTCCGGTGAAGCTCGTCTCGCAGGAAAAATGCTGCGGCATGCCGAAGCTCGAGCTCGGCGACCTCGAGACCGTCGCGCGCCACAAGGAGATCAACATCCCGGCGCTGAAGCAGGCGATCGACGCGGGCTATGACATCGTCGCGCCGATCCCCTCCTGCGTGCTGATGTTCAAGCAGGAGCTGCCGCTGATGTTCCCCCAGGACCCCGACGTGCAGGCGGTCAAGGCGCGCATCTTCGACCCGTTCGAATACCTGATGCTGCGCCACAAGGCGGGGCTGTTGAAGACCGAGTTCCCGAAGTCCCTCGGCAAGGTTAGCTATCACGTGCCCTGCCATCTGCGCGTTCAGAACATCGGATTGAAAACCCGCGACGCGCTCAGGCTGGTGCCCGACACCACGGTCGACGTGATCGAACGTTGCTCGGGGCATAACGGCACCTATGCCGTGAAGAAGGAATTCCGGCCGGCGTCGCTGAAGATCGGCCGCCCGGTGATGACCCGCGTCGAAAACGCCCATCCCGATCACTACGCCAGTGACTGCCCGATGGCCGGCCACCAGATCGAGTCCGGGATGGCCGGCGACCAGCCGCCCACCCATCCGCTGAAGCTGATGCGGATCGCGTATGGACTCTGAATTCGCCCCTGACTGCCCACCCGAGGCGTCCATGAAGAAGCTCCACGCCAGCGATCTGCTGTCCCTCGAGCAGTACGCCCGCGAACGCCAGGCGTTCCGCGCCCGCGTCATCGAGCACAAGAAGCGGCGCCACGTTGCGGTGGGCCCGAACACCACCTGGTGCTTCGAAGACTGGCTGACGATCCAGTACCAGATCCAGGAGATGCTGCGAACCGAGCGCATTTTCGAGCCGGACGGCATTGCCGACGAGCTCGGCGCCTACAACCCGTTGATCCCCGACGGCCGCAACTGGAAAGTGACGCTGCTGGTCGAGTTCACCGACCCGGAAGTGCGGCGGGTCCGGCTCGGCCAGCTCAAGGGCGTCGAGGACCTTTGCTGGGTGCAGGTGGCCGACTTCGCGCGGGTGTTCGCGATTGCCGACGAAGACATCGCCCGGGAGAACGACGAGAAGACCTCGGCGGTGCATTTCCTGCGCTTCGAGCTCAGCGACCCGATGGTCGTGGCGCTGCGCGCCGGTGCGCGCCTGGCCATGGGCGTGGATCATCCGGCGTATTCCCAATCGGTGGACTCGGTTCCGGAACCGATCCGCACCGCGCTGCTCGCCGATTTCGGCTGACGTGAACCGCGGGATCGACCCCTGATGGCGAAAGACTATGACGCCTCGGCGATCGAGGTTCTCTCCGGCCTCGAACCCGTGCGACGACGCCCGGGCATGTATACCGACACCTCGCGTCCGAATCACCTGGCCCACGAGGTCATCGACAACAGTGTCGATGAAGCGCTGGGCGGACATGCGAAGCTCATTGCCGTCACGCTGCACAAGGACGGCTCGGTCGCCGTGGCCGACGACGGCCGCGGCATGCCGGTCGACATCCATCCGAAGGAGAAGGTCAGCGGCGTCGAACTGATCCTCACGCGCCTGCATGCGGGCGGCAAGTTCGACGGCGACACGTACAAGTATTCGGGCGGGTTGCACGGCGTCGGCGTGTCGGTGGTCAATGGACTCTCGAAGCAGCTCGACTGCTGGATCCGCCGCGGCGGCAAGGAGTGGAACATCGGCTTCCGCGACGGCAAGGTCGTCTCGAAGCTCGAGCAGGTGGGCACGGTCGGTGCGCGTGTCACCGGGACCACGCTGCGTTTCTGGCCGGATCCGAAGTTCTTCGATTCCGACAAGTTCTCGGTCCCGCAGTTGCGCCATGTGCTGAAGGCGAAAGCCGTGCTCTGCCCGGGCCTGAAGATCAGCTTCCTCAACGAGGCTACGGGCGAGAAGGACGAATGGTTCTTCACCGGCGACCTCGGCGCCTATCTTTCCGACGAGTTGGGCAAGGTCGATCGGCTTCCCGCCGAGCCGATCACCGGCAAGCGCGAGCAGGACCAGGACACGGTGGAATTCGCGCTCTGCTGGGCGCCGGGCGCCGAGAACGCGGTCGCCGAGAGCTATGTGAACTTGATCCCGACGATCGAGGGCGGCACGCACGTCAACGGCCTGCGCGCCGGCGCGGCGAACGCGCTGCGCGAGTTCTGCGAGTTCCGCAACCTGCTGCCGCGGGGCGTGAAGCTCACGCCCGAGGACGTCTGGGACAGCGCCCGCTACGTGCTCTCGATCAAGATCCGCGAGCCGCAGTTCGCGGGCCAGACCAAGGAACGCCTGGCCTCGCGCGATGCCGCGCAGCTGGTCGAAGGTTTCGCCAAGGACCACCTCGGCCTGTGGCTCGCGCAGCATCCCGACGCCGGCGAGAAGATCGCGCAATTCGCGATTTCCAATGCGCAGGAGCGGATGAAGGCGGCGCAGAAGGTGCAGCGCAAGCGCATCTCGGCGGGCCCGGCGCTGCCGGGCAAGCTCGCCGACTGCGCCACCGACGATCCGCGCCGCTCCGAGTTGTTCCTGGTCGAAGGCGACTCGGCCGGGGGTTCGGCCAAGCAGGCGCGCGACAAGGATTTCCAGGCGATCATGCCGTTGCGCGGCAAGATCTTGAACACCTGGGAGCTCGACCACGGCGAGATTGCCTCATCGGCCGAGGTGCACGACATCAGCGTTGCCCTCGGCGTGGATCCCGGCATGGCCGACATCTCGCGCCTGCGCTACCACAAGATCTGCATCCTCGCCGACGCCGATTCCGATGGCCAGCACATCGCGACGCTGCTCTGCGCGCTGTTCTTGCGGCACTTCCGGCCACTGGTCACGAACGGCCACGTCTACGTCGCGATGCCACCGCTGTATCGCATCGATGCCGGCAAGCAGGTGGCCTACGCGCTCGACGAGGGCGAACGCGATGCAATCCTGCACAAGTTCGAGGCCGAGTCGCGCGCCAAGCCCCAGGTGATGCGCTTCAAGGGCCTGGGGGAGATGAACCCGATCCAGCTGCGCGAGACCACCATGGACCCGCGCACCCGCCGCCTGGTGCAGCTGACGCTCGATGCGCGCGACGAGACCGACCAGTTGATGGACATGCTGCTCGCCAAGAAGCGCGCCTCCGACCGGCGCGACTGGCTCGAGGAGAAGGGCAACCTCGCGGAGGTGGTGCCCTGAGGGGCTCCGCCCCGGGTACATCATTGATGAAAGAGCAGGAGCTGAATTTCGAAGGCGTCGAGCAGCGCCCGCTGCGCGGCTTCACCGAAAAGGCGTATCTCGACTACTCGATGTACGTGATCCTCGACCGCGCGCTGCCGGCGCTCGGCGACGGCCTCAAGCCCGTGCAGCGCCGCATCATCTATGCGATGAGCGAGCTCGGCCTGTCGTCGGTGTCGAAGCCGAAGAAGTCGGCGCGCACGATCGGTGACGTGATCGGCAAATTCCACCCGCACGGCGACTCGGCCGCCTACGAGGCGATGGTGCTGATGGCGCAGGATTTTTCCTACCGCTATCCGATCGTCGCGGGCCAGGGGAATTTCGGTTCGCAGGACGAGCCGAAGTCGTTCGCAGCGATGCGCTACACCGAGTCGCGTCTCTCGAAATACGCCGAGGTGCTGCTGCGCGAACTCGGTGATGGCACGGTCGACTGGGTGCCGAACTTCGACGGCCAGCTCGAGGAGCCGGCCGTGCTGCCGGCGCGGCTGCCGAACCTGCTCATGAACGGCACGACCGGCATCGCGGTCGGCATGGCGACCGACGTGCCGCCGCACAACTTGCGCGAGGTGGCCGCCGCCTGCATCCACCTGCTCGAGGAGCCGGAGGCGACGACCAAGGCCCTGATGAAGTTCATCAAGGGCCCCGATCTGCCGACCGGCGCCGAGATCATCTCGCCGCGCAGCGACCTCGCCGAGTTCTACGAGAAGGGCACGGGCAGCTTCAAGGCGCGCGCCACCTGGAAGATGGAAGAAGACTCCATCATCGTCAACGCGCTGCCCTACCAGGTATCCGGCTCCAAGGTCCTGCAGCAGATTGCCGACCAGTTCCAGGCGAAGAAGCTGCCGATGCTCGACGACTTCCGCGACGAGTCGGACCATGAGCACCCGACCCGCCTCGTGATCGTGCCCAAGGGCAAGAAGGTCGACGTCGAGCAGCTGATGGCGCACCTGTTCGCCACCACCGACCTCGAGCGCAACTACCGCGTCAACCTGAACGTGATCGGCCTCGACGGCCGGCCGAAGGTGATGGGTCTGCGCGAGATGCTGACCCAGTGGCTGCAGTTTCGCACCACGACGGTCACGCGCCGCCTGCAATGGCGGCTCGAGAAGGTCACGCGGCGTTTGCACATCCTCGACGGCCTTCTGATCGCTTATCTGAATCTCGATGAGGTGATTCGCATCATCCGGCGCGAGGACGAGCCCAAGCCCGTCCTGATGAAACGCTTCAAGCTCAGCGACGAGCAGGCCGAGTCGATTCTCGAGACCAAGCTGCGTCACCTGGCGCGGCTCGAGGAAATGAAGATCCGCGAGGAGCAGAAGGCCCTCGCCGACGAAAAGGCGAAGCTCGAGGCGCTGCTAGGCAGCAAGGCCAGGCTACGGAAGCTGATCTCCGACGAGCTCGCCGCCGACGCCGAGAAGTACGGCGACGCGCGCCGCTCGAAGATCGTCGAGCGCGAGGCCGCGCAGGCCATCGACGAAACCTCGCTGATTGCCAATGAGCCGGTCACGGTCGTGCTCTCCACCGGTGGCTGGGTGCGCCAGGCCAAGGGGCACGAGATCGACCCGCGTTCGCTGACCTGGAAGACCGGCGACGGTTTCCAGCATTCGGTACGCGGCATGGCGCTGCAGCCGGCGGTGTTCGTCGACACGACGGGGCGTTCCTATGCGGTGCCCGCGCATACGTTGCCGTCGGCGCGTGGCCTCGGTGAGCCGCTCTCGGGCCGCCTGAACCCGCCGGACGGGGCGAAGTTCGCGGGCGTGATGATGGGCGACCCGGAGGGCCTGTGGCTGCTGGTGTCGGACGCCGGCTATGGCTTCACGGCACGGCTGAAGGACCTGGTCACCGATCGTCGCGCCGGCAAGACCGTGCTGACCGTTCCGGAAGGCGCGCTGGTGCTGCCGCCGGCGCCGGTGCCCGGTCCGGGGGCATTGGTCGCGGTTGCGAACGACGAGGGCCGGCTGCTGGTCTTCCCCGCCAGCGACGTGCCGGAGATGCCGCGCGGCAAGGGCAACAAGCTGTTCAACATCCCCGCGGCCAAGGCCGCGGCGCGCGAAGAGGTGCTCGCAGGCGTCGCCGTCATCGCCAAGGGGGGCAGCTTGCTGGTGTATTGCGGCGAGCGGCGCATGACGCTCGAGTGGTCGCAGTTGAAGGACTACAAGGGTGAACGCGCGCAGCGGGGTGCGCTGCTGTCGCGCAATTACCGCGGCGTGACGCGACTGGAACTCATGGCGGAGCCGGCGCCCGAGACGAAGTAGACGCGCCCTCAGCCGAGCACGACCTGTTCGGGCTCGTTGACGAAATAGCCCTGCACGTACTGCACGCCGATCTGGAACAGCACGGCCATCGTGTTGGCTTCCTCGACGCGCTCGGCCACGGTCTGGATCTTCTTGGCATTCGCCGCCTCGACCAGCATGCGCACCTTCTGCTGCACCTCGACATTGCCCGCAAGACCCTGGATCAGGGCGCCGTCGATCTTGATGAAGTCCAGCGGCACGGCATTCAACAGGCCGAGCGGATCGCGGCCGCCGCCGAAGCGCTCCAGCGCGAACTTCAGCCCGCGGCGCTTCAGCTCGCGCGACAGCACCTGCACCTGCACCTGGTAGCTCGACGCGACGTCCTCGGGTACCTGGAAGCAGATGCGCCCGGCCTGCGCCTTGGTTGCCTTGAGCTGCCCGTCGAGCCACATTGGCATCGAGGGGTCGAGCACGCTGTCGCGCGACAGGCGCACGAAGATGCAGCCGGGCTTGCGCTGCGCGGCGAAAGACAGCGACGCGCCGATGACCCAGCGGTCGATGTTCTTGAGCAGGTCGTTGCGTTCGGCGGCCGGGATGAACTCCGACGGCAGCACCTCCTTGCCCTGCAGGTCGACCATGCGGACGAGCAGGTCGTACATCTGCGGGTCGTCGCCGTGCAGGCTCGCGATCGGCTGTTGCACGAGGCGGAAGCGGTTCTCCATCAGCGCGGCCTTGATGTGCTTGACCCACACCTGGTCGTAAGCCTGCACGCGCGTGTCGGCGTCTGCGCGGTCGAGCAGGCTGACCTGGTTGCCACCGCGCTGGCGCGCCCGACGGCAGGCGTCGATGGCATCGTCGATCGCGGCGTTGAGGTCCGGGTTGCCGTGCGGGATCACGGCCAAGCCGACGCTGCAGGTGGCCGTGAGCGTCTTCGAGCCGACCGTGAAGAGGTTTTTCTGGACGTGCTGCACCACCTGCTCGGCCCAGGCCTCCGCGTCGCGGGTGTTGCCGCGCTCGAGCATCACCAGGAAACTGACGCCGCCGAAGCGCCCAGTGAGATCCTTCGGCATGACATGGCTGTTCAGCAGCGTGGCGAACTCCACCAGGATCTGCTCGCTGCCGTCGATGCCGACGTCGCGCTCCAGCGCCGCGAACTTGTCGAGGCGGATCTGCGCGATGTGCCGCAAGCCGCCCGAGGCGGCAGTCGCGACGCGTTCGCGCATCGCTTCGAGCAGGGCGCGGCGATGCAGGAAGCCGGTGGCCGGGTCGCGGCGCACGGCATCCGCGAGGTCGGTGGCGAGCTGGTTCTCATCGCGCCGGCGCGCGGGCACGATCAGGCGAACGCAGGGTTCGCCGTCGTTTTCGCCGACGGACAGCACCATCTCCAGCGGCAGCGCGACGCCGTCGGCGCGGCGCCCCGAGGCGGCAAGGACGTGGTCGTTCCACTTGCCGGAGAGGCAGGCGGCAAGCGCGCCCTTCAGCGCCGCCTGCGAGTCGGACTCGAAGATATCCATCAGCGGATGGCCGACGAGACCATTGCGGTCCTCGAGGCCGAACATCTCGAGCCAGGACTCGTTCGCCTCGACGAGGATGCCTTCCTTCACCTGGGCGATCGCGTCGTTGGAGCGCTCCAGCACCGTCTCGAGCTGGCGTCGGTAGTCGCGCGCCGACTGCAGCGTCGCGTTCAGGGCGCGCTCCAGCCGAAACGCGCGCAGCTCGCGCAGCATCACGGCCTCGAGGCGGCCAGGGTTCGACAGCGGCACGACGTCACGCGCGCCGCGGCGCATCGCGTCTGCGACCAAGACTTCATTGGCCGATTCGGTCAGCGCGATCAACGGCACCTCGGGCGCGGTCTGGTCGCGCACGCGCGCAGCGCGCACGGCCTCGTCGAGGTCCTGGCCGACGAACACCAGAAGTTCAGGATTGATCTGGGTCAGCGCGTCGGCGAGGTCGGGCAACGCCGGAATCCAGGTGCAGTGCGCCGGCTGGCCGGCGCGGCGCAGGATGCCGTTGACGGTCTCGACGGGCTCGGCGCTGGCTGACAGGACGATCAGCGGTACGGAAACCTGGGCATTCAAGGGAGGCCACCACCTGCGACGGGGGCCGCGGGGAGGCGGCGGAAAACGGCCTCGATTTTAACATCAGGGGGTCGGGGCCCTGCCTGAGAGCCAGCTCACATAAACGGAGCAGCGGCGCTGCGAATGCCTGCGGCGAGCACCGTCTTCGCCTCCTCGCCGGGGTTCTCCTGCACGAGTCGCGGGACCAGGTAGCCGGGCAGTTCGCGGGCGAGGCGGTCGATGATTGCCGCAGCCGTGCGCTGCGTCACGGCAAAATGCGCCGTGCCGGTCACCGAATCGGGCATGTGCAGGTAGTACGGCAGGACGGCGGCTGCATGCAGCGCGCGCGACAGCGCGATGAGCGTCGCTGCGTCGTCGTTGATGCCGGCGAGCAGTACTGACTGGTTCAGCAGCGTGGCGCCCGTGCCGCGCAGCGCCTGCAGCGCCGCCGCGACCTGAGCGTCGATCTCGTTGGCATGATTGGCATGCACGACGATGACCAGTCGCCACGGCAACGAGTGCAGCCACGCAAGCAGGCCGGCATCGACCCGCTCGGGCAGCACGACGGGGAAGCGCGTGTGGATGCGCAGCGTCTTCACGTGCGGGATCCGCGCCAGCTCCGCGCCGAGTGCCGCGAGACGCGAGTCCGACAGCGAAAGCGGATCGCCGCCGCTGAGGATCACCTCCGTGATGCTCGGGTCCGCTGCGATGAATTGCAGCGCTTCGCGCCAGCGACCCAGGTCCCCGACCTGCTCGGCGTAGGGGAACTCGCGACGGAAACAATAGCGGCAGTGCACGGCGCAGGCGCCCGTGGTCACCAGCAACGCCCGTCCGCGGTATTTCCGGAGCAGGCCTGGAGCGCGTTGCGCGGCCGCTTCGTGCAGCGGGTCGGCAACATAGCCTGGCACCACCCGGCCCTCGTCCGCGACCGGTAGTACCTGTCGCAGCAGTGGATCCGCCGGATTTCCGTAGGCCATGCGGGAGACGAAGCCGCGCGGCACGCGCATCGCAAAGCCCGTGCCCGACGCCAGCGCCTGCTCGGCGAGCGTGCGCGGCAGCCCCAGCAAGGACACCAGTTCGTGGGGATCGGTGATCGCCGAGGCCAATTCGCGCTGCCAGGACGACGTCTGGCGAGCCTGTGGTGTTGCCGGTATCATGTGCGGCCCTTGCGGCGCGGCCTCGTTTCGGGGCGCGTAGTCTGGGCTGCACTCCGCGGGAATCCAAGAGCATGTCCAGCTACAGCACCAGCGAATTCAAGTCCGGCGTGAAGATCCTGATCGACGGTGACCCCTACGTCATCCTCGAGAACGAGATGGTCAAGCCGGGCAAGGGGCAGGCCTTCAACCGCGTGCGGGTGCGCAACCTCAAGAACGGGCGCACCATCGAGCGCACCTGGAAGTCGGGCGATTCGGCCGAGGGCGCCGACGTCGTCGATGTCGACATGCAGTACCTCTATCAGGACGGCGACTTCTGGTATTTCATGGTGCCGGAGAGCTTCGAGCAGCACACGGCCGGCAAGGCCGCGCTGGGCGACGGCGCCCAGTGGTTGAAGGACGGCACCGTCTGCATCGTCACGCTGTGGAATGGTGTGCCGCTGGTGGTCACGCCGCCGCAGCACGTCGAGCTGAAGATCGTCGAGACCGACCCCGGGCTGCGCGGCGACACCGCCACCGGCGGCCAGAAGCCCGCCAAGCTCGAGACCGGTGCGGTGGTGCGCGTGCCGCTGTTTCTCAACGAAGGCGAAGTGATCCGCGTCGATACCCGCAGCGGCGAGTACATCTCCCGCGCGAAGTAAGCGCCCAGGCGCGCATCCGTCCAGAGATCGCAGGAAGGTCGCCGCCAAGCAGGGCAGCGAGTTCGCGGTCGATCTCGAGGTAGCGGCCGGCCGAGTCGGCGCTGCGCAATCGCGGTTCGCGGTGGGACGGATTCATGCGCGCTCGAGCGGAAACGCCAGCACGTCGTCGATCGAAGCCGCGCCAGTCGCCAGGATCGCGACGCGATCGAATCCCACCGCGACACCCGAGCAGGCCGGGAGGCCCGCATCGAGCGCCGCGAGCAATCGCGCGTCGCCGGGTTGCGGCGCGAGACCGCGGCGGTGGCGCGTCGCGTTGTCGGCCTCGAAACGCGCGGCCTGTTCGCAAGCGTCGGTGAGTTCCTCGAAGCCGTTGGCGAGTTCCATGCCGTCGCCGTAGAGCTCGAAGCGCAGCGCGAGTCGCGAGTCCGTCGGGTCCAGTCGCGCCAGCGCGGCCTGAGAGGCGGGGTAATGCGTCAGCGCGCACAGCGCGCCGTGCCCGAGCGCAGGCCCGACGCGCAGCGCGACCAGCAGGTCCAGCAGATCGTCGCGCGAGGCCGCGGCGAGGGCGGTGGCGTCGAGTCCGAGCGTCCCGGCAGCGCGCCGCAGCCGATCGTCGTCGTCGTCGCGCGGGTCGATGCCGGCGTGACGTTGCAGCGCCTCGCGATAGGTCAGGGTCGTGAAGCCGCGCGCGTTGGCGCCGGCGGCGACACACAGCATGTCGACGAAGGCGGCGGTCTCGACCGCCATCGCAGACATTGACAGCCCGAGCCGATACCACTCGACCAGGGTGAATTCCGGATTGTGAAGCCGGCCGCGCTCCGCGCCACCGCGAACCACGCGGCAGGCCTGCCAGATGTCCCCGCTGCCCGCGGCCAGCAGGCGCTTCATCGCGTACTCGGGCGAGGTGTGCAGCCAGTACGGCCGTCCGTCGCCGAGATCGACGCGCGCCGACTGCAGGTGCAGGTCGGTCACCGGCGCGCCGACGACCGCGGGCGTTTCGACCTCCAGCACTTGCCGCTGCGCAAAGAAGCGCGCCATCGCGGTGCGCATCGCCGCGCGTCGCACGAGGCGATCGCGGGTCGCGGTGGGCCGCCAGGGCGCGCCTGCGTCCGGCACCCTTCCAGGCCCTGATCTAGGCCCTGATCCAGGCCCTGATCCAGGCTCTGATTCAGGCCCCGATGCAGGCGCTGCTTCAGGCGTCATCCGCGACGATCCGCCCGATCGGCTCGCCCATGCGGACCACGCGCCCGGCGCGTACGTCGTCGTTCCACGCGATGCGCCCCGGTGGGAACAGCAGGATCACGGTAGAGCCCATGTTGAAGCGGCCCATTTCCGCGCCGCGCGGCAGCGCCAGCGACGCACCCGGGAGGCGCGGCTCGAGCGTCGTGACGATGCGACGCGCGCGTGGCGTGACCGCGCCGTGCCAGACCGTGTCCATGCTGCCGACGTTCAACGCACCGACCATCACCAGCGCGTGATCGACCGGCGGGCCCTCGAAGGCGCAGACCACCCGCTCGTTGCGCGCGAACAGGCGGTCCACGCCCGCTGCGGTCACCCGGTTCACGCTGAACAGCCGCCCCGGCACATACCACGCCTCGCGCAAACGCCCCGCCATCGCCATGTGGATCCGGTGATAGTTGTAGGGCGCGAGGTAGATGGTCGCGAAGTGGCCGCCGTCGAATCGCCGCGTCCATTCGCCACGGCCGGCGAGCAGCGCATCGAGCGAATAGTGGCGGCCCTTCGCCTGCAGGAGCTGACCGTCGTGGATGCGACCTGCCTCGCTGACGGTGCCGTCGACGGGGCAGGCCAGCGCGTCGGGCGTGGCAGGCAGCGGCCGCGTGCCCTCGCGCAGGGCGCGGGTGAAGAACGCATTGAAAGACTCGTACGCGTGCGGGTCGCGGACCACGGCATCCTGCATGTCCGGCTTGTAGCCGCGCATGAAGCCGCCGATCAGCGCGTCCTTGAAGCGGCGCTGGCGGCTGCGCGTCGCGAGCTCGACGAGGCGCGAAAGCCCGTGCTGCGGCAGCACGTACTGCAGGGCGACGAACGCGCGCGCCCCGAGGCCCGGGCGCTGCTCGGCGGTGGGCGGATCGCCCGATGTCGAAGAGGGGGGCGTGGCGCTCATGCGTCGGACGGCATCTCGATCGGGCGGGCCGGCAGGGCGCGACCGGCGCCGCCAGGTTCGCCCATTTGTGTCGCGAAAACGGCAAGATACGCGCCGTCCGCCGCCCGGAACAGCCAGGTTTTCATGTCCCCAGTATCCCACAGGCCGCAGCGCCCCCGCGTCGCCGAGGCGCTGCGCGCCGCCGCCCGCCGCCTCTCGCGGGCAGGCGTGCACTTCGGCCACGGCACCGACAACGCGCTCGACGAGGCGGCGGTGCTGCTCTGGCACGCGATGGATTTCGATGTCGACCTGCCGGCGAAGCGGGCCTCCCAACGCTGCATGACCAAGGCGCAGGTCGAGGCCTTCCAGGCCCTGCTGGCGCGGCGCGTCGCGCTGCGCGAGCCGGCGGTTTACCTGACCGGCACCACGCTGTTCGCCGGCATCCCGATCCGCATCGATCGGCGCGCGCTGGTGCCGCGCTCCCCGCTCGCCGAGTTGATCGAGCGACGCTTCGAACCGTGGATCGAGGCCGCCCGAGTGCGCCGGGTGCTCGATCTCGGCACCGGTTCGGGATGCATCGCCATCGCCTGCGCCCGCTACTTGCCGCGAGCCCGGGTCGATGCGACCGACGTTTCACGCGAGGCCTTGTCCCTGGCGCGCGAGAACCTGCGGCGCCTGCGTCTCAGCCGGCGCGTGCAACTGCGCGAGTCCGACCATTTCGCGGCGCTCGGAAGTCGGCGCTACGATATCATCGTGTCCAATCCGCCCTATGTCGGGGCGCGCGAGCTGCGCAGCCTGCCTGACGAATATCGCCACGAGCCGCGGATGGCGCTCGCCGCCGGCAAGGACGGCCTGGATTCCGTGCGTCACATCCTGCGCGGCGCGGCGCAGCATCTCGCTCCCGGCGGCATTCTCGTCGTCGAGGTCGGCAACACCGAGACCGCGGTGCGTCGTACCTGGCCGCGCGTGCCCTTCACCTGGCTCGAGTTCGAGCGTGGTGGCGGCGGTGTTTTCCTGCTGACGCGCGCGCAACTCGAAGCCTCTCTACGCTGACACTCCACCCGGTGCCCCCCGATGTCCGGTAACTCGATAGGCAAGCTGTTCACCGTCACCACTTTCGGCGAGAGCCACGGGCCTGCGCTCGGCTGCATCGTCGACGGCTGCCCGCCCGGGCTCGAGCTGTCCGAAGCCGACATGCAGCAGGACATCGACCGTCGACGCACCGGCACCTCGCATTTCGTCAGCCAGCGGCGCGAGCAGGACGCGGTTCGCATCCTTTCCGGAGTGTTCGAGGGGCGCACCACCGGCACGCCGATCGGTCTGCTGGTGGAGAACACCGACGCGCGCTCGCGCGACTACGACAAGATCAAGGACCGCTTCCGCCCCGGCCACGCCGACTACACGTACCAGCAGAAGTACGGGTTTCGCGACTACCGCGGCGGCGGGCGCTCTTCGGCGCGCGAGACGGTGGTGCGCGTGGCCGCCGGCGCGATTGCGAAGAAGTACCTGCAGCAGCGCCTCGGCGTGCGCATCCATGGGTACTTGAGCAAAATCGGCACGCTCGAGATCGACCCGGTCGCGCCCGCAACCGCCTACGACAATCCGTTCTTCTGCCCGGACCCCTCGCGCGTCAAGGAGCTCGAGGAACTCGTCTGGAAGGTGCGCAGCGACGGCGACTCCCTCGGCGCCCGTGTCACCGTGATCGCGACCGGCGTGCCGCCCGGGCTCGGCGAGCCGGTGTTCGATCGCCTGGATGCCGAGATCGCCTACGCAATGATGGGAATCAATGCTGTCAAAGCAGTCGAGATCGGGTCAGGGGTTCGCAGCGTCGAGCAGAAGGGTAGCGAGCACCGCGACGAGATGACGCCGACCGGGTTCCTCAGCAACAACGCCGGCGGCATCCTCGGTGGCATTTCCAGCGGCCAGGACATGGTCGTGCACGTGTCGTTGAAGCCGACTTCGAGCATCACACTGCCGGGTCGCACGGTCGACGTCGCCGGCAATGCGGTCGATGTGGTCACGACGGGTCGCCACGATCCGTGTGTGGGGCTGCGCGCGACGCCCATTGCCGAAGCGATGCTGGCGATCGTGCTGATGGATCACTGGCTGCGCCAACGGGCGCAGAACGCGGACGTGCAGTCACCGACCCCGGTGATCACGCACAGACCATGACGGAGAAGACGATGACGACGAAAAGCTGGCGGGTGGCGGTGCTGGGTGCGACAGGCCTGGTGGGCGACACGATCATCAAGGTGCTCGAAGAGCGGAAATTCCCGGTCAGCGACTTCTACCCGCTGGCGAGCAACCGCTCGCTCGGCAAGAGCGTGGAGTTCAACGGCAAGCGCCATTCCGTCATCGACGTCGCCAGCTTCGATTTCTCCCGGGCCGACATCGGCCTGTTTTCCGCGGGCGGTGACGTGTCTCGCGTCTACGCGCCGAAGGCCGCGGCCGCGGGCTGTGTGGTCATCGACAACACCTCGGAGTTCCGCTACCAGGACGACATTCCGCTGGTCGTGCCCGAAGTCAATCCGCAGGCGATCGCGCAATACAAGGCACGCGGCATCATCGCGAATCCGAACTGCTCGACGATCCAGATGCTGGTCGCGCTGAAGCCGCTGCACGATGCGGCCGGCATCGAGCGCATCAATGTCGCCACCTACCAGTCGGTCTCCGGCGCGGGCAAGGAAGCGGTCGACGAGTTGGCTGAGCAGAGCGTCGCGCTGATGAGCGGCAAGGGTCCGGTGAAGGCCAAGGTCATTCCCGCGCAGATTGCCTTCAACGTCGTACCGCAGATCGACAAATTCATGGACAACGGCTACACCAAGGAAGAGATGAAGATGTTCTGGGAGACCCGGAAGATCCTCGGCGACGACCGCATCCGCGTGAACGCGACTGCGGTGCGTGTGCCAGTGTTCTTCGGACACTCCGAGGTCGTGAGCATCGAGACCCGCGTCAAGCTGACGGAGGCTCAGGCAAGGAAGTTGCTGCAGGACGCACCCGGTGTCGAGGTGATCGACACGCGCAAGCCGGGCGGCTATCCGACCGCGGCAGTGGAAGCCGCGAACCACGACACGGTTTTCGTGGGCCGGATCCGCGAAGATATGTCGCACGACCGTGGGCTCACGATGTGGATCGTGTCCGACAACGTTCGCAAGGGTGCCGCCACCAACAGTGTGCAGATCGCCGAGATTTTGGTCCGGGACCATTTATAAGTTATATTGCGCACTTGACATACTGAGGCGTGGGTCGCGCTTAAGTATCTGTTTTAAAGCCGTATTTTTTTGATGGAACCCCGCCGTCCATGGCGGTTGGCTTGTCCGGGGAGAGCAGATGCGCGTGAAGCAATGGGTGCGAGCCGTGCTCGTGCTGTCGGCCTTGCCTTCGTCCGCGTTCGCGCTGGGCCTGGGGGACATTCGCCTCAACTCGCCGCTGAACGCGCCGCTCGATGCGGAAATCGAGCTGGTCAATGCGACCGCGGAAGAGCTTGCCAGCCTCCGTGTGCAGCTCGCGTCCCGCGAGACATTTGCGCGCTATGGCCTTGAATGGCCAGCGTTCTTGAGCTCCGTCACGCTGGCCAAGGCCAAAGGTGAGTCAGGCCGGGACGTGCTTCGCGTGCGCTCGTCCGAGGCCATCACCGAGCCGTTCGTGACTCTGCTCGTCGATGCCAACTGGGGTCGCGGCCGCCTGGTCCGCGAATACACGCTGCTGCTCGATCCGCCGGTGTTCTCGCCGACGCCGACGCCGGCGCCGACCGCGGCTGTCCAGTCCCCGGCCACCGCCGCGTCACGAAGCGGCACCGTGGCGCGCCCGTCCACCGTCGAACCCCGTCCTGTTTCGGCGGCCGCGGCGTCATCGCAGCCCATGGCGGCGTCGGGCGGCGACCCGGATCGCTATTCCGTGCGTCGCGGCGACACGCTGTCCGGCATCGCGAGTGCGCTGGCGCCGGAGCGCGGTGCGTCGGCGGAACAGGCCATGGTCAGCCTGTTCCGCGAGAATCCCAGTGCGTTCGACGGCACGATGAATGTGCTGCGCGCAGGCGCCGTGTTGCGCGTGCCGGACGCCGCGGCGATGGGCTCGATCGATCGCTCCTCGGCCCTGACCGAGATCCGCCGGCAGCGCTCCGAATGGCGCAGCCGCGTCGCCGCAGCCGCGGCCGCCGGAGCCGTGGCCGGGGAGGGCGGCGCCGCGGAAGGTCGCCTGCGCCTGGTGCCGCCGTCGGAAGCCGGCGGCGGCGCCGGATCTGAGGGGGCCGCTGGCGAGACGCAGGCCATACGCGATCGCGTTGCCCAGCTCGAAAAGGAATTGTCGGAATCGCGCCGGCTGCTCGAAGTGCGCTCGGCGCAGATCGCCGATCTGCAGCAGAAGCTCGCGGGCGGGTCGGCCGCGGCCGCGGCTTCGGGCGCCGCGCCGCCACCGGTCGCCACCGGATCCGGCCCGACCCCGGCCGAGCCCACGATCGTCGTTCCGCCGCCGGTTGCTGACACGGCGATGCCGTCGAACGCCGACGCGCCCGCGGGATCGGCCGAAGCCGCCGCCGCCGCCGCAGCGACCGCCGAAGGCGCAGCCGCCGAGCCCGTCGCACCCCCGAAGCGTCCCCGCAATCGCCCGGCGGCCGACCCGTCGACCGACCCGTCGTCCGAAGTGCAGCCGCCGTCCCTGGTCGGCTCGCTGCTCGACTCGGCGCTGCAGTTCTGGTGGGTGATCCTCGGCCTGCTCGCGCTGGTTGCCGCGTTCTTCGGTTACCGCCGCCTGCAGCAGAACCGGGCGACGGAGATGGACGACACCTTCGGCGGGGCCACCACCACCGCGCGCGAGATGTCGATGTCGCCGCCGATGGCGGCCAGTTCCGACACGGCGCGCCTGCGCCGGCCGAACGTCGCCGCCCCGCAGGACCGCGGCGGCTTCGTGGTCGAGGAGTCGGGTGAATTCGAGCAGCCGCGGATGTCCGCCGCGGCCGCGCCGGTCGCCAAGACCAGCGTGTCCGCCGACGACACCCTCAGCGGCGAGACCGGCATCAACCTCGACCAGGGTGATCCGCTCGCCGAGGCCGATTTCCATATGGCCTACGGGCTGTACGACCAGGCGGCGGACCTCGTCCGGCTGGCTGCGGCGCGCGAGCCGGATCGCCGCGACCTGAAGCTGAAGCTGGCCGAGGTCTTCTTCGTCTGGGGCAACCGTGACGAATTCCTGAAGTCGGCGCGTGAGCTGCACCGCTCGGTCGG
>JAYTNX010000208.1:0-2028 GCA_043748075.1 Pseudomonadota bacterium | reverse complement strand
CCGACCGGCGACAGCATCGCAAGTGACTGTTGCGAAAGGAAGGATCGGAACTCCGCCAAGACGTCTTCGGCCCGCTCGACGAGCTTGGCACCTTGCCGGATGAGTTCATGGCAACCCTTGGACAACGGGCTGTGGATGGAGCCGGGGACCGCGAAGACGTCGCGCCCCTGGTCCGCTGCCCAGCGCGCCGTACTCAACGAACCGCTGCTGCGCGCGGCCTCGACGACCAGCACGCCGAGCGCGAGGCCGCTGATCAGGCGATTGCGCTGCGGGAAGTTCGCGCGCCGCGGCAGCGTGCGCGGCGGGAACTCGCTGACCAGCGCGCCCTCGCCGCTCTGGAGGATGCGCGCGGCGAGCGCGAGGTTCTCGGTCGGGTAGCAGGTGTCGAGGCCGGTGCCGAGCACGGCGATGGTGCAGCCACCCGCGAGCAGCGCACCGTCGTGGCCGGCGGCGTCGATGCCGAGCGCGAGGCCGCTGGTGATCGCGAGACCGGTGCGGGCGAAGTGGTGCGCGAACTCGCGCGCGGTGCCCCGGCCACCGGCGGTGGGGTGGCGGCTGCCGACCACCGCGAGCTGCGGCCGCGACAGCGCGGCGACGTCGCCACGCACCCAGAGCAGGTGCGGGGCGCTGGAGATCTCCGCGAGGCGCGCCGGATAGGCGGGATCGCTCGCCGGCAACAGCCACAGGCCGAGTCGCTCGATGTCGCGCTGGTCCGATTCCAGCCGCTGCGGATCGGGCGCACACAGCGCGGCGATCGTCGGCGCGCGCAGCCCGAGCGCGCGCAGCGTCGACGGCGGCTGGGCCACGAGCTCGGTGACCGAGCCGGTGGCGGCAACGGCGGCCTTGAGCCCGTCCGCATCGAGCTGCGGAGCGCGGGCAAGGATGCAGAGTGCACGAAGGTCGGGGCTCATCGGAGCAAGGTAGCCGCAGGACGCCCGCCGCGGTCGGCGGTTAACTGCCGCGAATGCCCGGAATGTCCGCCTTCAATGTTCCCGCCTGCCCGCAGTCGTGGTCGAGGCGCTGCAGCTGAAGGAGGGTGAGGAAGTCGAGTTGTTCGTGGCCAGCGCGCGCGCGCTGGCGGTCGCGCGCAAGCCTTCCACGCGCGAGCTGTTGGAGCGGCTGCGTCGGTTTCGCGGGCGGCTGCCGGTCGATTTTCGCTTCGACCGGCGGGCAGTCCATGAGCGCGACTGAGGCCTTCCTCGACAGCAACGTGCTGCTCTACCTGGTGTCGGCAGACGCAGCGAAGGCCGATGCCGTGGAGACCCTGCTGACGCGAGGCGGCCACATCTCCGTGCAGGTGCTGAACGAGTTCGCTAGCGTCGCGCGTCGCAAGGCGGGGCTTGGCTGGGAAGAGATCGGCGAATTGCTCGGCGTGGTGCGCCAGGCCTGCACCGTGCATCCGCTCACCGTGCACACGCACGAGCGCGCCTGCGCGGCCGCCCGGCGGCATCGGTTTGCGTTCTACGATGCTTCGATCGTGGCCTCCGCGCTGCTCGCCGGCTGCCGCGTGCTGTACTCCGAGAACTTCAATCCCGGCCAGCGCATCGACGGCCAGTTGACCGTGCGCAACCCGTTCTCGCGCTGACCGGAACGCGGGCGCGAGGGTGCTGGGCTACTTCTAGTGGACCGGACGAGTTTCGTCAGGTCCGCCAAACCGGCGGCCGCCGCTTATCGGGACCTCATCCGCCAGGCCCGTCAGGGTTTGCGCACCACGTCCGCAATGCGGATCGGATTGGACGCGCCGACGATCAGCGCGTAGCTCATGCGATCGAAGACGCGGAACACGAGCATCGTGCCGATGCGCTCGTTGGGCAGTTTCACCTTCGAGCTGAAGGCGCGCGAGGCTCGCACACCGCCCTGGTTCTTGCGGGTGCGGTCGCGGACGATCTCGCCGGCTTCCTCGATCGCCAGCACGTGGCCCGGTTCGAGGCCGTGTTTCGAACCGCGGTTGATCGCCACGATCTTGTACTGGCCGATCAGCTCGACGCCGTCGATGACGGAGACGATCTGGCCGCGCACGTCGGTGTC
>JAYTNX010000207.1:0-4656 GCA_043748075.1 Pseudomonadota bacterium | reverse complement strand
GGCGAACCCTGTCCGGTGGCGTTCTGGATCGGACACCATCCGGCGGTTCTGCTGGGCACCCAGGCCAAGCTGCGCTATCCCGAGAGCCACTGGCGCGCGGCAGGTGGCGTGCTCGGCGAGGCGCTGCGGGTGGTGCCGTCGATCCTGCATGGCGAGCAGATCATGGTGCCCGCGGATGCCGAGATCGTGATCGAGGGCTTCGCGCCCCCGAATGTGCACTCGGCGGATGGCCCGTTCGGCGAGTACACCGGCTACCTGGGCGCACAGGTACAGTCACCGACGTTCGAGGTCAGCTGCATCACGATGCGGCACGACGCGATCTACCACGACTATGCGTCCGGCCTGACGGACATGCTCGTGCCCGACAACATGGCGATGGAAGGCAAGGTGTACGAACTCGTCAAGGCCGTCGCCCCGTCGCTGGTCAACGTGCACGTGCCGACCGAGGGCCGCCGCTTCCACGCCTACCTGCAGCTGCGCAATCCGGCGCGCGGCGAGGCGCGCGATGCGCTGATGGCCGCGCTGGCCTACCGTCGCCTGAAGACGGTGATCGTCGTCGACGAGGACGTTGACCTGTTCGCGCCCGAGTCGATGCTCTGGGCCGTGGCGACCCGCGTGCAGTGGTCGCGCGATGCGATCATCGTCGATGGCCTCTCCGGCTCGAGCCTCGACCCTTCGCTGCCGGAAGGCGCCGGCACGGCCTCGAAACTCGGTATCGACGCCACGCTGCCCCCGTCGCCGCGCCCCGGTCTGCCACGCGCAGTGCCGCCGGTGGCGACCGTTCCCGCAGCAGCGCGCGAGCGCGCGCTCGCGCTGCTCGCCGGCGCGCCGTCGGCACGCTGGCCCAAGGCATGAGCGGGGTCGCGCCCGAGATTCTGCGCGATTCGCCCGGTGCGGCCTGGGAAAAGCGCGGCAACACGATCTGGATCGGCTGTGCCAGCGCCGGATGCGGAACCTGGTTTCCGGTCAGTCCGGTCATGACGCGCCCCGGCGCGCCGCCGGCCTGTTGCCCTGCCTGCCATTCCGAGTTCAAGCTCGCGGCACCGCTGCCGCGTCAAGGAGACGCCCAATGACCCAGCTCATGCCCTCAAAGGAACTCTTCGCGGCACTCGAGGCGGCGCGCCTGCCCAAGCACGGTGGCGGCCACGCGTTCAGTCGCGCCTGGGCGGCCGGCGAGCTGTCGAAGGCGCAGCTCGGCGAGTGGGCGATCCAGCATTTCTACTACATCGATCCGATCCCGCAGCAGTTCGCTTTGCTGTATTCGCGCCTGCCGGACCTCGATGCCCGCCAGCACCTGCTCGAGAACCTGCTCGGCGAGGAGATGCCGGGCAAGCCCGGCAAGCGGCATCCGGACCTGCTGAGAAAGTTTGCGCGTTCCTGCGGCGTGTCGGACGCGCGCATCCTCGAGGCCGAACAAAACGGCGAGATCCTCGCCACCACGCGCGCGATGCGCGCGTGGATCTGGGAACTCTCCGGCATCCGCGCGCTGGCCGAGTCCTGCGCCGGTATCATGGTCGCGCTCGAGGGGCAGTTGCCGACGCTGTATCCGAAGTATGTCGAGGCCATGCGCAAGATGGGCTTCACCGAGGACGATATGGAGTTCTTCCACGTTCACATCGAGGGCGATACCGAGCATGCGCACATCGGTCTCGAGCTGACCGACCGCTATGCCACCACGCCGGAGCTGCAGCAGCGCGCGATTGCCTGCGTGCGTTCCTCGGCCGAGATGCGTTTCTCGATGCTCGATGGCATCAACGAGCGGCTGTCGCACAAGAAGGCAGCCTGAGCGCGCGACTTGAATAGCCCGGGATCCGTCGCGGCGGGTCGCACCGGCGGCGGGCCCGCGGCACAGCGCGCCGGCGGTTCGCAGCCCGTGGCGTTCGTCACCGGTGCCGCCGGCGGGCTCGGGCGTGCGACGGTGGCAATGCTGCGGTCCCGCGGAATGGCGGTGTTTGCGACGGACCTCGCGCTCGCCACCATCGCCTGCGGCGAGCCGGGTTTCACCGCCGCGAGCCTCGACGTCACGGACGAAGCCGCGGTCGGCGACCGCATCGCGCAGGCGCTCGCCGAGTTCGGACGCATCGACCACGTCGTGCACCTCGCGGGCCGCGCGGGCGGCGGGCCGCTGGAGGCGGTGAGTCGCGCCGACTGGAACGCGGTAATCGACGTCAACCTCACCTCCGCGTTCATGCTCGCCAAGGCCGCGCACGTCGCGCTGGTGCAGTCGCGCGGCACGCTCATACTCGTGTCCTCGACCAACGGCCTCAACGGCGGCAGCGCGCTCTCGGGTCCCGCCTATGCAGTTGCAAAGGCCGGGCTGATCAACCTCAACCGCTATCTTGCGAAGGAGTGGGCGAAAGAGGGCATACGTGTGAATTGCCTCGCACCGGGGCCGATCGACACGCCGATGGTGACTGGCCGCTTCACGCCCGAGGTGCTCGCGGCCCTGGCGGCGAGCGTTCCGCTCGGCGAGATCGGCCGGCCGGAGCACGTCGCGCACGCGATCGGCTACCTGATCAGCCCCGCGGCGGCGTTCGTCACCGGCACGGTGATGAACCTCTCCGGCGGATTGTGGCTCGACTGACATGCCGCCGCGCGCTCCGCCCGCCCGTTCGCGCGCCGGCTCCCGCACCGGCGGCAGCGGCGTGCGCAACATCCCGTCGCCGCGCTATCACCAGGTCTACGTGTCGCTGCGCACCTGGGTGCGCGACGGCACCTATCGCGCCGGCGACCAGATCCCGACCGAGCCCGAGCTGTGCCGCATGTTCGACGTGTCGCGCATCACGGTGCGCAAGGCGATCGAGGACCTGGCGCGCGAGGGCTGGCTGGTGCGCCAGCAGGGCAAGGGGACGTTCGTCCAGCTCTCGTCGGCGCGGCCGGCGGCCTCGCTCGATCTGAACGAGGCGCGCAGCCAGGTTGCCGACCTCGCCGCGGCCACCGAGGTGCGCGATCTGGTCGTCAACGACGTCGATCCCGATGAAGAGACCCGTGCCGCGCTCGACCTGGCGGTCGGCGACTCGGTGCAGCGGGCGTCGCACGTGCGTCTGCTGCGTGGCGTGCCGCTCGGCCTGATCACCACCTTCGTACCACTGCACGTCGCGGCCCGCGTCAGCCAGGCGGAGATGTCCCGCCAGCCGATGTTCGAGCTGCTCGGCAAGGCCGGCATCACCGTGTCGCGCGCCGACCAGCTGATCGGGGCGACGCTCGCCGGCGTCGAAGCCGCGCGCGCCCTCGATGTCGAGGTGGGCGCCCCGCTGTTGCGCCTGACGCGCGTGGTGTTCGACGACGACGGCAAGCCGGTCGAACGCGTCGTAGCGCTGTATCGCGCCGATGCCTACCAGTACCACATGCAGCTGCGACCCACGCCGGGTCGCAGTTGATCGCCCGTCCCGCGCCGCCGCGCATCACACAGGTTCCCTCGACATGGCCCGACATCGCATCGCCGTGACCTGCGGCCTCATCGTCTGCGGCACCCTCGCGCTCGGCGCCGGGTTCGCCGCCGGCAAATCGCCCCGCGCCAACCTCGAGGATCCGGCGCAGAAGCTCGAGGCCTTCGTGCGCGCCAATGGCGACACCAGTGGCAAGCCCGTCGCCACCTACGGTACCGGCACGGTGTATGGCTATGTTCCCGGCGAGAAACCGCGGCCGCTGTTCGGGCTCGAAGTCCTGGGCATGTCGCGTTACGAGAAAATTGACGGCGGCTACCTGCGGCTGCATCGCGAGGTCGGCTACTACACGGACCCGAAGACGGGCGAGGTGCTGCAGCGCTGGTTCAACCCCTGGCTGCAGCGCGACGTCGAGGTGCTGCCGATCCAGAACGACCCGGTGAACCGCCGTTACACGGTGCAGAACGCCAACTACAGCTACAACGCGTCGGGCGACGACATCGTCTTCTACCGCGAGGTGCCGCTGCGCTATCCAAACCCGCTCGATCGCGCGACCTATCCGCTGAACTCCACCGGCGAGTACTACGAAGCGATGGAGATGTTCACCACCTTCATCCGCCGCGAGCAGCTAGAAAATCCGAAGCTGACCTCGCTGCCGAGCACCGGCACCTGGACTCGATTCGGCCCCTGGCTGCCGTGGATGGAAATGGGCGCCCACCAGGGCTACCTGGTCTATCACAGCCGGTCCTTCAAGCCCGTCGACGGCCTCGAGGGCGTGCCGCAGAGATTGCGCGACCATATCACCCGGGACAATCCGAAGTACCTCAGTGCGCCGGAGAAGTTCACGGAGCCGGATGAGACGAGCTGGACTTTCTTCAGGAAGGCCTTCGACGAACGCCGCAAGAAGCCGCAGGGGCGCTGAGGTCCATGGTCTCCCGCGCGAGTTCGCGGCTTGCCGCCGTTGCGGCCAGCGTCCTGCTGGGTGCCGTCGCGACGTCACCGACCCCGGCAGCCTCGGTCGGCGTTTCACGGCCCGAAATACGAGTCGATTGCCCCGACTGTCCCGAACTGGTGGTGGTTCCGGCAGGCCGTTTCCTGATGGGTTCGAACGACGGCGAGAAGACCCGGCCGGAATCGCCGGTGCACCGCGTGCGCATCCGGCGCGCCTTCGCGCTCGGCCGCACCGAGGTGACCGTCGGACAGTTCCGGCGCTTCGCCGAGCAGAGCGGGTACACCGTGACACCCGGATGCCGCGTGCAGGAAGCTGGAC
>JAYTNX010000206.1:0-6140 GCA_043748075.1 Pseudomonadota bacterium | reverse complement strand
CGCGTCGACGCCTACCTCTACAAGGCGGGCACGCGCTCGAAGCTCGAGTTCCGCGGCACGACGCTGGCGGCGCGTGCGTTCGGCACCGCGAAGGTGACGGCGGAATCCACGCGGACGAGCATCGACGCGGAGTTCGAGAAGCTGCCGCAGCCGAGGGAGCTGGGGCCGTACACGGTCTACGTGCTCTGGGCGATCACGCCGGAGGGTCGGGCGGCCAGCCTCGGCGTGCTCGAACTGAAGTCGTCGGGCAAGGCGGATATCGAGGTCGGCACGCCGCTGAACGGCTTCGCGATGATCCTCACCGCGGAGCCGCATTTCCTGGTCAGCGTGCCGTCGACCCAGGTGGTGATGCGCAACGTCGCGGTGGAGTTCACCGGGCGCACGCAACCGGTGACGACGCTGGCCGACCGCGCCGACTACTCGACCCTCACGCCGCTCGCGCCGGCATCGAAGCGGCCGATCCAGGTCGACCAGGCCACCTATGCCGTGGCGATCGCCGCGGCGAGCGGCGCCGAGCAACTCGCGAGCGGGCCGTTCACGATTGCGAAGGGCGCGCTCGAGGCGGCCGACCTCGCCTGGCGTTCGAAGAAAGGCGCCGAGCGCAAGCGAGCGCCGGAGCTCGGCCGCGTGGCCGTGCAGGCGGGCGAGGATGCGCGGGTCGCGGCCCTGCGGCGCGCCGAGGAAGTGAAGAAGGCCGAGGCGCAGAAGCAGGCGGCGGAGTCGCAGCGCAACGCGGAACGCGCGGCGGCGCTGGCGCTGACCGAAGCCGCTCGCGCCCGTGAGGCCGAGGGCTCGGCGGCCCGGGCGCGTGCCGACCTGCTGGCGCGCATGAACCAGGTGCTGCCGACGCGCGATACGCCGCGCGGCCTGGTCGCGGAAATCGGCGGCGTGCTGTTCGCGACCGCGAAGGCGACGCTGAGCGTCGAGGCGCGCGAGAGCCTGGCGCGGCTCTCGGGCGTGCTGTCGGCGTATCCGGGGCTGACGCTGAAGGTCGAGGGCCACACCGACAACACCGGCAGCGAGGCGACGAACCTCAAGCTGTCGAACGACCGGGCGATGTCGGTGCGCGACTACCTGATCAGCCAGGGCGTGCCGGCGACCGGGATCGACGTAGAGGGTCTCGGGCCGGCGAGTCCGGTCGCCGACAACGGCATGGCCGAAGGCCGCGCGCGCAACCGTCGGGTCGAGGTGATCGTCTCGGGCGAGGGCATCACGCCGAAGCGCTGAGCGACGTACGCCGCGACGCCCTGCGCGTCTTTCGGGGCGTCGTTCACCGCGCCTGCGCGAGCCGCACCCAGATCCGCTCGACGAGGCGCGCCGGCGCACCGCAGCGAAGCGCGCGGTCGCGTGCTTCCGCCTCGGGCAGTGTGCCCGCGCGCGCCAGCAGGGCGAGTGCGCCGAGCTCGCGGCCGAGCAGCAGGCTGCGACCGAGCGGTGAGAGCAGCGCGAGCGGCGCCGAATCGGTGGCGCTCTGGTCGTTGAGTGCGCCGATCATCCGCTCCGACAGTTCCCAGCTCGCCGCAATGCGGCGCGCGACCGGCGCGGCCTGCCGGTCGATCAGCATCGCGATCGCCTCGGGGCTGGGTTGCAGCGCGGGTTCGTTCGCATAGGCGTCGAGCACCACGCGGAATACGACGATGCCGCCCACGCCGACCAGCAGCGCGAGCAGTTGCGCGGCGAACGGGTCGTCGTTTTCGGCCAGCGCCGCGAGTGACTCGCTGGCCCTCGCCGAGGCCGCGGCCTGGTCCCAGGCCACCTGCGGAAAGCGCTGGAAGGGTCCGGGCGGCAGGCGGAACATCGGCTGCAGGATCGCCGCGGAGAGCAGCGAGCGGATGCCCTCGGTGCCGAGCACGGCGACCGCGCGATCGACGCTCTCGACCGGCTTCGGCGCGACGCGGTAGAACGCGCCGTTGGCGAGCTTGAGCAGGTCGGCGGCAAGCGTCGGATCGCGGGCGATGATCGCGGCAATTTCGCGGCGCGAGGTCTGCGAGTCGTTCATCGCCTGTAGCAGTTGCGGCACGATGCTCGGGCGACGGGGCATGTACTTCGCCTGGCGGGTCGCGTCCTCGAGCGTGGCCAGCACCGCGTTCACGATCTGCGCGTGCTCGCGCGGCGGAAACGGACCGAGCGGGCCGGTGCCGAGCGCGAGCTCGTGCAGCGCGCGCTGCGTGGCGGCCCGATCGGCGGCGGCGAGCTGCGCGGCGTCGATTGCCGGCGCATCACGGTCCGCGGCTGCGCCGTCTCCCGCATCCGTGGGTGGGTCCTGCGGCGCGGGCAGCGCACCCGGCCGCGGCGGTGCCGGAATCGCCGGGGGCTCGACCCGTCCCGCCAGGCTCGAGTCGCCGTCCCGCTCGCCGCGGCGGCGCCACAATCCATAGAGAACCGCGCCGAGCACGATCAGCGTCAGGATGAACACCAGGCTCAGGCGCATGGAAGTACCGGCAGTCTCGGGGTAACGGGTGCCGCTACTTTAACCGCAGCCGCGCAGTATCCGACGTGAAGCGAATCGGGTTAGCTTACGCGCTGCCTCCCCGATGGATCTTCCGATGCCTGGACCTTCCCGGCGCCTGGCTGGCGCGGCTGACGCCCGCTGGCACGGCCGCTCGTTCCTTGCCTTGCCTGCGCTGCTCGACGGGCCAACCGCGTGCTGATCCGGCTCGACGACGTCTCGCTGGCGTTCGGCTCGCGGCCGCTGCTCGATCACGTCGAACTGCAGGTCGCGGAGGGTGAGCGGGTCTGCGTCGTCGGGCGCAACGGCGAGGGCAAGTCTTCGCTGCTGCGGCTGGTGGCGCGCGCGCAGCCGCCCGACGACGGCGCGGTCTGGGTGCGGCCGGGCGCGGGCGTCGCGTTCCTGGTGCAGGACATCGACGCGGTCGAGGACGCGAACGTGATCGACGTCGTCGCCGGCGGGCTGGCGCACGATGCGGGCGAAAGCTGGGAGACCGGCTATCGCGTCGACACGGTGTTGTCCCGGCTCGGCCTCGATGCCGAAGCCCGTTTTTCCTCGCTGTCGGGTGGCTGGCGGCGTCGGGCGCTGCTCGGGCGCGCCCTGGTTGCCGATCCCGACGTGCTGCTGCTCGACGAGCCGACCAACCACCTCGACATCGAGGCGATCGAATGGCTCGAGCAGATGATGCTCGAGTTCCGCGGTGCGCTGCTGTTCGTGTCGCACGATCGCGCGTTCGTGAACCGGCTCGCGACTCGCGTGGTCGAGCTCGATCGCGGCAGGCTGAGCTCCTGGCCGGGCAACTACGATGAGTTCGAGATCAAGAAGGCGCTGCAGCTCGAGAACGAGGCCAAGGCGAGCGCGCTGTTCGACAAGCGGCTGGCGCAGGAAGAAGTGTGGATCCGCAAGGGCGTCGAGGCGCGTCGTACGCGCAACGAGGGGCGCGTGCGTGCGCTGCAGGCGATGCGCCGCGAGCACCGCGACCGACGCGAGCGTATCGGGCAGGCAGACCTGAGCCTCCAGGAAGCGCGCAGTTCCGGGAAGCTGGTGTTCGAGGCGGAAAATGCCGGCGTGGCGTTCGGCGAGCGCGTCGTAATCCGCGACTTCAGCGTGCGCGTGCAGCGCGGCGACCGCATCGGCATCGTGGGGCCGAACGGCGCAGGCAAGAGCACGCTGATCAAGTTGATCCTCGGCGATCTCGAGCCGCAATCGGGCCGCGTCAGCCGCGGCACGCGGCTCGAGGTGGCGTATTACGACCAGCAGCGCGAGCAGCTCGACCTCACGCGCTCGCTGGTGGACAACATCGGCGACGGGCGCGAGTTCGTGAACATGGGTGGCGAGAACCGGCATGTCTCGGGTTACCTGCGCGATTTCCTGTTCCGGCCGGATCAGTACCACACGCCGGCGAGCGCGCTCTCCGGCGGCGAACGCAACCGCCTGCTACTGGCGCGCCTGTTCACCCGCCCGGCGAACCTGCTGGTGCTGGATGAGCCGACCAACGACCTCGACCTAGACACGCTCGATCTGCTCGAGGAACTGGTCGCGGAGTTCCAGGGCACGCTGCTGCTGGTGAGCCACGATCGCGCCTTCCTCGATCATGTCGTCACCAGTCTGCTGGTGCTCGAGGGCGACGGGCGTGTGCAGGAGTTTGTCGGCGGCTGGAGCGACTGGGCGAAGTATCGCGACTCGCGCGCGGCGGCAACGGCACGCGCTGGCCGGCGCGCGAGCGGCGACGGCGACCAGGCGGATGATGAGTTGTCGGGTGCGAGTGCGGGCGCGGCCGGTGCGGGCGGTGCCGCGGCCGCGGTCAGCACGGCGACGAATGCATCCGGCAGCGCGACGCCCGCGCCGAAGCTGAAGAAGCTCTCCTACAGGGACCAGCGCGACTTCGAAGCGCTGCCGGCGACGATTGAGGCGCTCGAAACAGAGAAGGCCGCGCTCGAGGCGCAGGCAGGCGATCCGGCGTTTTATTCCGGCGCGCGGGAGACGGTGCGTGCGACGCTGGCGCGACTCGAATCGATCGGCGGTGAGATCGATGCGGCCTACGAGCGCTGGGCCGCGCTCGAGGCGGGCACTAGATCTTGACGACCTTCAGAATGCGCTTCAGCGCGCTGAAGTCGGCAGGGTTGCGGGTGTAGAGCGGCAAGCCGTTGGCGGCCGCCGTCGACGCGACGAGCAGATCGGCGAGGCGCGCACGACTGGATTGCCCTGCGGCGCGCGCCGCGGCGAATACCCGGCCGTACATGCGCGCCGACTCCGCATCGAAAGGCAGCGGATCCCAGGTCGCAGCCGCCCACTGCAGCCGGTCCTGTCTGCGGGCGCGTTCATCCCTGATTTCGGTCGCATGAGGGCCCGCGGCGAGTTCAGCCAGGGTCACCGCGGTGATCGCGGATTCATCGGGAAGGAGTGAGGCATCGATCAAGTCGTGATCGATCACGACCGAGGTGTCGAGGACGCCCTGCGTGGGCTCAGCCATGGGTGAACGGGTCTACGACCGCGTCCAGGTCAGCGCGGAATTGCCTGGCATCGATCCGCACCGCTCGTGTTGCGGCGTCTTCGATGGCGGCTCGAGGCACGAAGCGACGGTGCCGGATCGGCCGTAGCTCTCCGACCGGAGTGCCGTTTCGAGTCACGATGACGGTGCGGCCGGCTTCCACCTCACGGAGGATCGCCCCGGACTCGTTGCGCAGCTCTCGCTGAGTGATCATGCGGCTCTTCACCGGGTCTACCGTAGCAGGTGTAGCACACTGTAGCAAAGCGCAGGTTGAGACTCGAACGGCATTTCTGCCCGAACACGCCGGATTGGGGCACGAGCGCGGGTGGGCGTTGGCGTCGCGGAAGTACGCGCCCTCACGTTTCCGCCAGAAACCTCGCAACGATCTGCGCCCATTCGGCGTGCCGTCCCGACAGCAGGGGATGAAGCCCAGGGAAATCGTGCCCCCGTGCACCGGGTATTGCTTGCACGCTACGGGTAAAGGCGGCACGCAGCGGTTCGAGTTCGGCAGTGAGTACCAGCGTGGGGCAGGTCACGTCGCTGAGTCGCTTGGGAAGGGAATAGGGCGGTGGCGCGGGGCCCGTACCAGGCTCCACGAAAGCACGCATGGCAGGCAAACCCATTTCGAGGTAGTCGTTGAGCAGCTCGTAGACCTCGTTGAGTGTGGTGGCAGTCAGCTCGAACCGCGGGTTCCACTCGCGCAGCGTTTCGACCACCATGTCGAAAGGGAAGCTGCGGTATCGGCCTTTGGCGTCCGGCATCGGCGAATAGCCCTGGAAGCGCCGGAGCAATGCGGTCCATTCCTCGCCCTGCAGATTCAGCAGACCATCGAGCACGAGCGACTGAATGCGTCGTCGGGCCTGATGCTGCATCTCGATGGCGACTGAGGCCGACAGATGCCCTCCGAGCAGATCGAAACGCTCGATGCCGAGCGCTTCGGTCGCTGCGAGCAGCTCCTCGGCAAGCTGTGGGACGGATGAACCGGGTCGCGTCTTGTGGGAGCGGCCATAACCTGGCAGGTCGAGCGCGAACACCGCGAAACCGCGTGACGCAAGCGACGGCATCGCCGGTTCGTACATGCGACCCGAGGCGGGCGCCCAGTGCAGCAGGATGAGCGGCCTGCCCTGACCGACGTGGCGATAGTGAATCTCCCCTGCCGCCGACTCGGTGTAGCCCACCCGAATTCGCAGGGCTTGCGTG
>JAYTNX010000205.1:0-2171 GCA_043748075.1 Pseudomonadota bacterium | reverse complement strand
AGTGTGTCGACGCCGAGCGCGGTCAAGGTCGAGGCGAGCGAGGTGCCGAAGAAAGCGCTGGCGTACTGCTTGGTGATCACGGTCTCGCCGGGCGCGGGCTCGAGGCCGTCGGCGAAGCGCGCGAGTTCCGGGTGGGCGCCGATTTCGAAGCAGGCGAGCGCCGGCACCTTGCGAAAAAACACCCCCCCGTCTCGGCCGCCCTTCTGGAACGCGACATTCGTGTGCACGATGGGGATGCCGGCGGTGCGGCAGGCCCGCAGCAACGTCGCGCAGTCGGCACGGGCCTGCTCGACGCCGGCATACAGCGGCGATCCCTGCTGCAGGTAAGCCTGCACGAAATCGATGACCACCAGCGCCGGGCTCTCGCCGAAGGCCATCGACTTGCCGAAACCGCCGCGGGCGTAGTTTTCCGTCAGGGATTCGCTCATGGGTGCGCGCCTCAGATGACCTTGGACGCGCGCAGTTGCGCGAGTCGCTCGGCCGTGTAACCCAACAGTCGGGTATAGACCTCGTCATTGTGTTCGCCAAGCTCGGTGGGCGCGGCACTGCGAATGGCGCCCGGGGTTTCGGAGAGCTTCGGCGCGACGTTTTGCATCTTGAGGTCGCCGAAATACGGGTGTTGGGTCGTGACGATCGCCTCGCGCGCCTTGAAGTGCGGATCCTCGAGCATGTCGGGAGCGCGATAGATCAGGCCGGCGGGCACGCCGAACTTGTCCATCAGTGCCAGCACCTCCCGGGTCGTGAGCGTGCTGCTCCAGGCCTCGATCAGCCCATCGAGCAGCTTCTGGTTCGTGCCACGCGCCTGATGGTTGAAGAAGCGCTCGTCCTTCGGCCAAGTCGGCTGACCCATCGCCTCGCACAGGCGGCCGAACACGGTGTCCTGGTTGCCGGCGATCAGCACCAGCCCGTCGCGGGTCTTGTAGACGTTGGACGGCGCGACGTTCGGCAGGATCGCGCCGGTGCGCTCGCGGATGTAGCCGGTCTTGTCGTATTCGGTGATCAGCGATTCCATCATGTTCAGCACGGCTTCGTAGATCGCCGAGTCGACGACCTGGCCGCGGCCGGTCTTCTCGCGGTAGTGCAGGGCGGACAGCGCGCCGAGGCAGGCGAAGGTCGCCGCCAGTTCGTCACCGATGCTAATGCCCACGCGCGAGGGCGGAGTGGAGGGGTCGCCGACCACGTATCGCAGCCCGCCCATGGCCTCGCCGACGGCGCCGAAACCGGCCTGGTGGGCGTAGGGGCCGGTCTGACCATAGCCGGACACGCGGATCATGATCAGGCGCGGGTTGATCCGCGACAGCTCCGCGTAGCCGCAGCCCCACTTCTCCATCGTTCCGGGGCGAAAATTCTCAAGTAGGAAATCAGCATCCTTCACTAACTCCTTGAGAATGCTCTGACCTTCGGCCTGACGCATGTCGAGGGTGATGGCCTTTTTGTTGCGGGCGACCACCGGCCACCACAACGAGGGCTCACCGGCCTTCTGTCGGCCCCAGACGCGCAGCGGATCGCCCTGGCCGGGGGGCTCGATCTTGATGATCTCGGCACCCATGTCGCCGAGCAGTTGGCCGCAGAAGGGGCCTGCGAGCAGCGTCCCCATTTCGATCACGCGGAGGTCGGAAAGGGGCCCGTTCTTGAACTTCGGATCGGCGGCCATCGGCGTCCTCGGGTGCACGGTTTCGGGAGGGCGCAACTTGTACAGAGCGCCTGATGAACGGTCAAGCAAGCCCACGCGGGCTGGCCGCGACGCTTGCTAGAATGGTCCGGGAGACGCCCCCTCGCGCGTTCCGCCACACCTCGGGTAGCCCCGCCATGAGCAAGTCTGTCGAAATCGTCGAAGTCGGCCCGCGCGACGGATTGCAGAGCGAGCCCGGTGTGATGCCGACGGCCACCAAGCGGGAGTTCGTCGAGCGCCTCATCGACTCGGGCCTGCGTCGCATCGAGGTCACCAGCTTCGTCAACCCGAAGAAGGTGCCGCAGATGGCCGATGCCGAGGCGCTGCTCGGCTCGTTGGAGAAGCGCCCGGACGTCTGGTACGTCGGCCTGGTGCTGAACCGGCGGGGCTTCGACCGGGCGGTGGCGGCGGGTTGCAACGAGATCGGCATGGCGGTCGTCGCCAGCGACACGTTCAACCGGCGCAACCAGGGCGTCGGCACGGAGGAATCGATCGCGGC
>JAYTNX010000204.1:0-8774 GCA_043748075.1 Pseudomonadota bacterium | reverse complement strand
GCTCCGCGTTCGACTGCGCGAAGTGCACGTCATGGCCGAGCGCCACGGCGCGAAGGTGTGCATAGCGCACCAGCGGCGCGGCGACGTCGATGCCCCAGACTTCCGCCTCCGGGAACAGCTCCTTGAACGGCAGGGTCGAGTGGCCGACGGTGCAGCCCAGGTCGAGGATGCGCTTCGGCCGAAAATCGGCGAGGTTTCGCCGGATGTAGTTGCAGACCGAACGACCCTTGTCATCGTTCAGCGGACCGGTGTAGCCCATCGCGTAGAGATACACGCCGCGATCGTAGAGTGCGCCCGCCGCGATCCCCGCCCGGTCCACGCTGCTCGCATAGCCGCCAGGCATGCAATGAATGTCGAGCGCGGTGACGTAGCGCGGAACCTCGAACTCCGGATCGATCCGCAGGCTGCCCAGCTGCCCCGTCAGCTGCGTCGCCTGCTGCTCGAGCCGCGGCATCTCGCGTTCGATCGTGTCGATCACCGAGCGCCATAGCAGCTCCTGCGCGCAGCGATTGATCGCGGCGTATGACTTGAAGTACGGCTGGCGGACCATCTCGCGCCGGATGCCATGCCGATCGGGCATGTCGGCGATGCCTGCGTCGCGCGACTGCGTGACCAGCCGGTGAAGCGGCGTCAATCCGGGCAGGATATGCTTCTGGACGTAACCTCGAAGTCCCTTTGCGAATTCCTGTCGCGAGCGCTCGTCGTGGGAGGCCAGTGGCAGCATCGCGTGGGGCGCCTGCTGGAAGGTGTTGAGCGGTTGGGCGTTCATGTTGCGGGTGTCCCCTGTTGCGGTTGGCGTCGGGAGGCCGGCCGTGGTTCGATGATCGTGTTGGCCAGGAGGTCGTCGTCGTGTCTGAATCCAGCAAGTTACCGCGAAACGTGCGCGGCAAGCGTCCCGAGTTCTTCGAGACGAGCGGCGTCGACGAGGCGATCTCGATGATCCTCGCGCTGGCGCAGGACGTCGCGGCGCTTCGCGAGCGCCTCGACTCGGCGGAGATCGTCGCATCGCGGCATGGCATCGCGCTCGGGCCGGAAATCGAGGCACTCGTGCTGGACGACGCCGCGCTCGCCTCGCGCGAGGCCTGGCGGCAGGCGTTCTACGAGCGCCTGTTCTACCTGTCGGCGCAGCGACGCAGTGAGCTGGAGCTGCGGCAGACCGCCGAGGGTTACCGCCAGACCATCGAAGACATCGCCAAGGGCGGCTGAATGGCCGGCCGGGTCATTCGCGGTCGGATCGCCTGCCTCGACGATAGGCGTCGAGCCTGGGGCCGGGAGCGCTTCGACGTGTCGATCGATGGCCGAAGGCGCGTGCTGAGGGCGATCACCGAGTTCGACGATCGAGGCGTACTTCGCGACACGAACTGGACGCTGTCGCCGGACGGCGCGCCGCTGGAGGGCTTCGTCCGCGACGTCGTCCACGGCGAGCTCGAGATGCACGGGTGGTTTCGTGTCTCGGGCCGCGTCGTCGAATACCAGGGCTGGGCGGCGACGGCCGGTCGCCTCTCGCGCACCGTCGAGGCGCCGCAGCCGGTAGAACATCTCGGACTGCACAGCATCGTCGCCGACTGCCTGGTTGCGGCGCGTCGCGGCCCGACCGCCCCGGGCGTCGAGCGCGCGGCCGTCTGCGTCACGCAGTCGATGGCCGACTACGGGCTCGGCGGGTACGGTCTCCACGTCGTCCGGCCGCTCGTGACCTACGTGGGCCGTGAGTCGATCGACGTGGCCGCCGGCCGCTTCGACGGGGAGCACTTCCGCGTTCGCTGGAGCGACCAGGTACCGAAATACTCGGATTTCTGGGTCAGCGATGATTTCCTGCCGCTGCGCCTGCTCGGCGCGTCGGGCGAGGTCAGCTACGAACTCGTGGAACTCGATTCGGCGGCGTGACGCACCGTGGCGGGGAGGTGAGTGGCAATGGCGACGGTCATCGACGATCTGGACTTCAATTCCCCGGGCTTCCTCGATGATCCCTGGCCGATCCTCCGCAGCCTTCGCGACCAGGAGCCCGTGTTCTGGAGCCGGACACACCAGGCCTGGATCGTCACTCGACACGCGGACATCCTGGCCTGCTTCCGCGACAGGCGCCTGTCGGCGTCGCGCATCGTGCCGTTCCTCGAGACGATTCCTGGCGGGCTGGGCAAGGATTTCCCGCTGATTCGTCGCTTCGAGAACGCCTGGATCACGAACGTCGACGATCCGACGCACTCGCGATTGCGCCGCCTGATGATCAACGCGTTCTCGAAGCCCGTGGTCGAGTCGCTGCGCCCCAAGGCGCGGGCCACGAGCCGGGAGCTGCTGGCCGACGTGGATGGACGCGAGATCGATTTCGTGGCCGACGTCGCGCGGGAGCTGCCGGCGCGCGTGGTGACGGGCATGTTCGGGGTTCCGGCGGAACAACGCAGCCAGTTCGCGGCCTGGGCCGGCGACATCCAGCAGGCGACCGGAGCCGCCGTGTTGAACCGGCGGATGATCGAGCGCTATCACGCCACGCTGGCGGAGCTCGGTGCCGCGCTGACCGTGCTCATCGAGTCGCGCCGACGCGAACCGCAGCAGGACCTGCTCACCGAACTGGTTCGCGCGCGCGATGCGGGTGACCAGCTCAGCGAGGATGAGCTGCTCGGCGCCTGTCATGCCACGATCATCGGCGGCTTCGAAACCACGATGCACATGCTCACCCTGGGCCTGATCGAGCTCGTCGGGAAGCCGCTACTGCGCACGTGGTTGTTCAAGGGGCCGAGGGAATCCCAGCAGCTCATCGACGAGTTGCTGCGCCACGTCGGCATGGTCAAGGGCATGCTGCGCATCGCACGCGAGGACTTCGAATGGCATGGCAAGCCGATTCGGCGTGGCGACCTCGTGTTCGGAATGAACATGTCGGGCAGCCGCGACGAGCGGGCCTGGCAGAACCCGGACGACATCGATCCCGCACGCAACAATGCGCTCTCGATGGCGTTCGGGCCAGGCATGCACCACTGCCTCGGCCACCTGCTCGCGAAAATGGAGCTTGCCGAGTTCTTCGGCGAAGCGTTTGCCCACTACGACGTGGCAATTCTCGAGACGGAGCGGCGACACATCAACAGCTTCGCATTCCGGGGTCTGGATGGCCTTCGGGTCCGGATCACGCGCCGGCCGGCGTGACTGGCCCCTGTTCGAGGGCGCGCAGCACCCGCGCGCCCCACTGGAACCGCTCGTCGGGCAGTGCGCCTGCCGGCAGGCCGCCCAGCCGGATCGCGGCGCCGGGCGTCGCGAGCACCCTCACGGCAGGTGCCGCCAGATCGGCGTCGCGCGTTGCGGCAAGCGCGGCCTCGAGCTGCGCGGGAAGGCTGCCACGGGACTTCAGCAGATCGAGCAGCGCGCGCTGCCGTTCGACCGGGCGCGGCGGGCGGCCGCCGGCGAGCTGAGCCGCTGCCGAGCGGTCATGCCAGGGAAAATACAGCGCACGATCCCGCAGGTACATCCAGCCCCGCAACAGGTGCGAGCCGGCACTGTCGGCGGCCAGGTCGGGAGTGAGGGCCCGGGAAAACTCACGCAGGTTGCCCTGCGGCCGCAGCAGCGGGTCGATCGCGATCTGCCCGCACACGCGGTCGCGAAGCGCGCGACGCATGGCCGTCGCGATCGCCGCGGAAGCGCCGACGGCCACGACATCGAACTCCTGAACGTCGAGCGCGTCCAGCAGGGCGGCCATGACCGCGCCGAGTTCATCGGGCGTCGTGGCGCCGAAGTCGTCGCTCTCGGCGTGTCCTGGAAGGTCGGGCGCGAGCAGCGGACGGCGCCCGGCGATGCCGCGAAGCACCGGGTCGAGCGCCGAAGCCGAGCTGCCGAGGTCGTGCAGAAACAGCACCGGGCGTCCCGCGACCGGCGCGCTGCGCCGCAGGTGCAACTGGCCGGCACCGATCCCCATGAACGATGAACGCAATCCCGGGCGCGGGCCGTCGACGGATCGGCGCAACGCCGCCGGCGCAAGGCACTGGCGCAGCAGGAAGGCGAGCGTGGCCTCGGGAACCTGCGGGAAGTCCGCCACGAGACTCACCTCGACGCACCCCGGCACCGGCGGATAGGACGCCACGAAGCGCGACAGGGCATCGGTGCGCGCCACCACCAGCAACGTCGGCCGCTCGAGGGACGTCAGGTCCTCCGCGATGTCGTACGAGAGCACGGCGCCATAGGCGCCGCGATAGTCATCGCCGGCTTCGATCAGGTCGATCGCGCTGGCGTCGATCTCCTCGAGCGACTGGGGCCAGTGGATGCGGAAGGCGGGATCGTGGCGATACCAGGGGTAGTACGCGAGCTGGTCCCGAAGCCGGCTCCAGAGCCAGGCCAGGTGCCCGCCGTCCCACTGCGGAACCAGCGGCGGCAGATAGCGGTCCGCCTTGTCGCTGCGTTCCTCCGCGCGGGTCATCAGGATGCCGTTGGCGACCAGCGCCGAGATTCGATCCGGGTAGCGGCTCGCCACCCGCACGGCGATGATCGCGCCCGTGTGCGATCCGAACAGCGCAGCCCGGTCCAGGCCGAGCGCATCGAGCAGGGCGATGACCGCGTCCGCAAAGACGTCGATGTCCGGCTCGGACGGGGAGGGCGCCACCGGACCGGACTGCCCGTAGCCCGGCGTGTCCGGCGCGATCACCAGGAAGTGATGCGCGAGGATTCGCATCAGTGGCACCAGCTCGGCCGAGTTGCGCGGCGATTGATGCAGCAGGATCACGGGAGGGCCCTCGCCGGCGATGCGATAGTGCACCGGACGTTCACCCACGTAGACGAAATCGCGAAGAATCACAGTGTCTCTCATGAATCGGACAATCTGTAGCGCGAGATCAGCACCAGGCTCGACAGCTTGAAGAGGCCCGGAATCACTGCGAACGTCACTATCAGCGTCGCGATCGCGCCCGGTGTCTGCGTCGCGCCGCCGCCCCGGTCCTCGACGAATCCGCCGAAGCTGAGGATCAGTCCGGCGATGGCCGGCCCAAGCGCAAAGCTCACCTTCTCCAGCGCACTGAACACGCCAGCGAACAGGCCGCTGCGCGTCGCGCCGTGCCGGTCGCGGTCCCAGGCTATCGTGTCGGTCAGCATCGACAACGCCATCAGGACGTAGACGGCATTGAAGCCGCCCCAGAAGAAGCCGCGCAGCGCGAGCACCGCCTCAGGCGTGAACGGTATCGAGGTCCAGCGCGCCAGCCGCGCCGCTTCGCCGTCTCCCGACCAGACCCAGGAAATGCTCATCAACGACCAGCCGACGATGCCGATCATGTAGATCGTGCGCTTGGACCAGTGCCGCGTCATCCAGAGGGTCGTCGGCTGTGCGAGCACGACGGACAGCGCGGCGGCGACGTTGACGACGATGAGATCGTCGGGCGACTTGATGACGAAGATGAAGAACAGGCCGAAGACGGTGTAGGTGATCGCCTGGCCGGTCAAGGCGATGAAGTACGCGGAGGTGAGCAGCATGAACGGCCGATTGTCGAGGATGGCGCGGAGTTGCCCGGTCGTTGCCTGCTCGTCGAGTGGTGTCGCAGGCCTCGGCAAGCCACGTACGGTGAGGTAGGTGATCATCATCGTCATCAGGCAGACGCCACCGTAGAGCACGCCCATGCGCTGGAATCCTTCCCAGCCACCGCCGAAGGCGCGCGCCACGGGCAGGGCATAGCCCGCGCCGATGGCCACGCCCACAGCGAGAAACGCCATACGGTAAGCCATGATGCGCGTGCGTTCGGCGGCCAGTGGGCTCATCTCTGCGGCCACGCCCAGGTAGGGAACCGAGAAAAGACTGTAGGCGGTCGATGCCATCAGGAAGGTAAACGTGATGTAGGCGGCACGCATCCACGCGTCTGGCAGGTCGGGTGCGCTGAACATCGTCAGGAACCCGATCCCGGACAGCGAGGCGCCGGCCAGCAGGAACGGTGCACGGCCCCATTGGTCCCGTCGCCGATCGGACCACGAGCCGACGACCGGATCGCAGAAGATGATCCATGCCTTCGGGACCAGGATGGCGACGCCGGCCATCCAGGCGGGAATGCCGAGCACCGTCATCATGTAGATCGGAAGGATCAGCGCCGGTGTGTCGCGAAAGATCTGCGCACCGACGGCGCCCACGCCGTAGCCCAGCTTGACGCGGGACGGCACGCGGCCGGCGCGCTCCGCTTCGCCGGTCGTGGTGATCTCGTTAACCGTCGCCTCGTTCATGGAGTCTCACCGCCGGTCGCGTGCACGAGCGGTCGCTGGTCGGGTTGGCTCACGGGTATTCCTTCAGGAAACGGACACACGCATCAGTCCACTCTTCGGGGAACTCTTCGATCGTGTCGAGCGTTCCGCCCGCGATGCGGTGCCGGGGAATTCCGGGAATCAGCGGCAGACACTTGATGATTCCCGGCGCCGAGAGGTCGAGATCGCCCCAGACGATGTAGGCCGGCACCTTGACCTCGTTCATCAGCTGCTTGAGCGTATCGAGTTTCGAGGCCGCGTAATACGCCGCCTGGGCCTTCTCGCCCGCCGACAGGGCCGCGACATAGAGTTTCTCGAACGCGTCGATGTTCCTGACGGGTTCGACGTTCTTCCAGCGGAGTTTCCAGAGGTCGGTGAGATGGCCGCCGTCGGGCCGCGGCGTTGTCGCCGGCGCGCGCATCGGCAGGACGGCACCCTCGGGATGCATCAGCACCGGACCGGACAGGATGATCTTCGAGACGCGCTCCGGGGCCTGGACGGCGAGCTGGGCTGCGAAGTAGGCGCCGGTGTGGACGCCGATGATCGGAATCGGACCCTTCAGGCCCAGGTTGTCGAGGAAATCGAGGATGGTACGACCGTACTCTTCGGGTTCGACCATGCGGCCCGGACGGTCGGACATGCCGTAGCCGATCGTATCCATGGCGATGGCGCGCACGTGGCGGCCGAGCAGCGGCAGCACGGAATCGAACATCGCGCTCGACTGCGGCGACTGATGCAGGCACAGCACGGGCGGCCCGTCGCCATGTTCTCGATAGTGCAGCTGGCCGAGAAAGCACGAGCTGTAGCCACGCTTGAAGTTCAGTACCTCGGTCATCTTGGCCTCGTATCGGTAGGGTCGGACGGTGGGCGGGAGGGGCGATTCAGGGTGCAGGACGTTCGGCCAGTGCCCGATAGAGTGACGGCTGCGTATCCATGATCACGTTCGTCGAGAACATGAGGCGCTTGTCGCGGTTCGTGGCGAGATTGAGTTCCACCGAGAGTGGCGCCTCCGGCGCGGTCGCGGTCCACCGTTCGGGGATGTTCACTTCGCCGGTCGTCGGAAAGGGAAAGCCGGCGGCCGTCGAGACGATGATGCAACCGTCGGCGACCGGTGAATCGGGCCTGGCGGCAACGGCCATGGCGATCCGGTTCTCTGCCGAACGCTCGGTCAGCATCAGGCGGGATTGCCAGGGCGTGCGCCAGGTCGTCGGGCATGCGATGAGGTCGACGCCCTTCCGCGCCAGTATGCGAGACGCCTCCGGGAAGAACAGGTCCGCGCCGAGCAACAGCGCGACTCGTCCGAACGGCAGGTCAAAAACGGGAAACTCGTTCCCTGCGGGACCGGTGCCGAGCTGTGCGTCCCGATGCACCTGCAGATACTCGCCAACGAGACCGTCGGGTCCGAACAGCATCGCCCGATTGGCGAGGCCCTGCGGCAACCACGCGGGTACGCCGGCGGCAATCCACGTGGCGTGGCGGCGAGCCAGGTCTTCGAGGGCGAGCGTGGACGCCCGTATTTCGTCGGCCATGGTGGCGGCATCGACGCCGGCTGGCGGCAGTGCCCAGGCGAAGCATTCGGGCAGGACGACCAAGCCTCGCGGCAATTCCGCGACCGCTTGCGACGCGGAGTCGAGTATCCGGGCGAACGACCCGTTCCGACACGTCGGCAGCGTCGACACGCGGATCCGCCCCGCATCCGGGCGACCGTCGTAGGTAGATGACAACGCGTCGTTGGAGGCCGTCAGCAGCCCGTAGCATTCAGGCCGGCGGTTCGCGAGCCGCTCGCGTCGCTCGACGCGCACGAGATCGATGTCCGCGAACACGAGACCCAGGTCCGAACGACTGGCCCGCGCGAGAACCGTCCCGTCCGGCGAGACGATCTGGCTCTCCCCGGCGCCCTGCAGCTTCTCGCGGTCCATACCCGATTCGCGCTCGAGCCGCTCCAGGTCTTCGCCCTCGACCATGTCGCCGATCCGGTTGGCCGAGATGACATAGACACCGTTCTCCGCGGCGCGCGCCGGGATATGGGTATGCGTCTCGTCGAGGCCGTTCGAGCACAGCGCGTTGAGGATGATGTCGGCCCCCTTGACCGCCAGGACCCGAGCCGTTTCCGGAACCAGGCCGTCCATGCAGGACAGCGAGCCGATTCTTCCAATCGGCGTGTCGAACACCTGGCTCTCTTGGGTCGACGGCGAGAACGCCTCGCGCTCGATCCACATCAGCACCTGCTTCGGATTGCCGCCGATCCAGGCGCCCTCGGGACCGACGAGGTGATTGACCATGTAGGCGGCCGGGTAGGGGCCCTTCACCGCGGCATTGAACGACACGTAGATGCGATGTTGGCGTGCGCGTGCCGAGATCGCGTCGAACATGGGACCTGGAATCGTGATCGCTTCCCGCCACGCGTGCTCTCGGCTGTCGTACGACGTCGGGTAATTGCAGCACTCCTGGAAATGCACGAGCACCGCGCCGCCCGCGGCGGCTGAGTCGATGAGACCCAGCAGCTCCCGCAACACGCGGTCGGTGTCCTTGCCAGTGCGAAACTGACCGGTCGCGACTTTCACGTGGGTTGCCTGGGGCCT
>JAYTNX010000203.1:0-2915 GCA_043748075.1 Pseudomonadota bacterium | reverse complement strand
GGCCGCAGCTCCCCGACGTTGCGGGGTCGCGCGGTGCGCGAGCTGCTGATGTGCCAGAAGGTGCCGGACCCCCCGAGCAATGTCGACTTCTCGCAATTCAACCATGCCTCGGCGACCCAGGTGCGCACGGCGCGCGAGCGGCTCGACGCGCACAACACCGAGAAGGCCTGCGCGAGCTGCCACAAGATCACCGACCCGATCGGACTCGCCCTCGAGCACTTCGACGGCGCGGCGCAGTTCCGCACGATGGAGAACGAGGTTGCGATCGACACGCGTGGCGAGCTCGACGGGGTGAACTACGAGGACGCGGTGGGCCTCGGCGAGGCGCTGTCGAAGAGCCCGGCGGTCACCCAATGCGTGGTCAACCGTGCGCTCGCGTATGCGCGCGGCAGCGCCGTCGGCAGGAACGACAACGCCCTGGTGTCGTGGCTGCACGAGAGATTCGAGTCCGACGGGTTTCGCCTGCGCGGCCTGCTCGAGACCATCGCGACGAGCGAAGCCTTCTACGCCGTTTCGCCGCCGGGCCCTGTCAGGACCGCCCCGGGCGCCGCGTCGCCTGCCAAGACTGCCGCGCTCGAGGGTGCGGCCATCCCGGAGAATCGATCATGAAACGCAAGCTGCATCGACGTTCCGTGCTGCGCGGGATGCTCGGCGCCTCTGCCGTGGGCGTGGGCCTGCCGCTGCTCGACTGCTTCCTGAACGAGAACGGCACGGCGTTCGCCGGCGGCGCGCCGCTGCCGCTGCGCTTCGGCACCTGGTTCTGGGGGCTGGGCCACAACCCGGGTCGCGGCATTGCGCCGGTGAGCGGGCCGATCGAGTTCCGCGCCGAGTGTGCGCCGCTCGAGCCCTGGAAGCCGTACATCAATTACTTCAGCGACTTCAACGCGCCGATGGACGGGCGCGTGAGCGCCGTGCACTTCACGGGCTGGGTCGCGGCGCGAACGGGCACCGTGCCGCTGCGCGGCGGCGACATCCCGGATCCGACGCTCGATGTGCTGGTGTCCGATGCGCTCGGTTCGGGCACACGGTTCCGCTCGCTCGACCTCAACAGCGTCGGCGATCCCAAGGACAGCTATACGCTGCGCAGTGCCGGCAGCCGCAATGCCGCCGAGGTGTCGCCGATCGCCTTGTACAACCGCGTGTTCGGCGCGGGCTTCGCGGATCCGCGTGCGGCAGAGTTCAAGCCCGACCCGAAGATCGCGTTGCGCCAAAGCGTGCTGTCGGCGGTGCGTGAGCAGAGCCAGGACTTTTCCCGGACCGTGGGCGCCGCCGACCGCGTGCGCATGGACGAGTACTTCACCTCGATCCGGCAGATGGAGCGGCAGCTGCAGCTGAGCCAGGAAAGGCCTGCCGTCAGCGAGTCCTGCGTTCGTCCGGCGAAGCCCGCCGAAGGCCCGGTGGGTGTCGAACTCGAGACCGTGGAAGCGAACCACGCGATGATGGCCGACCTGCTGACGATCGCGCTGGCCTGCAACCAGACGCGTGTGTTCAACATGCTGTTCTCACAGTCGCTGTCGATGGTGCGTCGTGCCGGCGAGGCGCATACCCACCACACGTTGACGCACGAGGAGCCGGTGGACGCGAAGCTCGGCTATCAGGCGGAGGTGGCCTGGTACAACGTGCGGTCGATGGAGGCGCTCGCGCGCTTCATCTCGGCCTTCGGCAAGGTGAAGGAAGGCGCGGGCACCCTGCTCGACAACACGCTGATCTTCGCCAACTCCGACACCAACAACGCGAAGGTGCATTCGGTCGACGGCGTGCCGGTGATGTTCATCGGGCGCGCGGGCGGCCGGCTCAAGACCGGGCTGCACGTGGTCGGGGGAGGCGATCCGATTTCGCGCGTCGGCCTCACGGCGCTACAGGTGATGGGCCTGAAGCTGCCGACCTGGGGCACGGCATCGCTGCGCACGGCCAAGACGATCACCGAGGTCGTCGCTTGAGTCGTTTCGACAGGCCCGTATTCGCGAAGCGGACGAGGACGTGGTCGGCGATGGCGGCGATGGCGGCAATGGCGGCGTTGGCCGTGGCCATCGCGCCGCTGAACCTCGCGATCGCGGCCGGATCGCCCGCGGGTGTTGCGGGGGGAGCGACGGCAGGCGCCGCGGCACCGGTCGCGCACGCGCCGCCGCCCGTTCCGCCGAACCTGAAGCCGCGCCGCCATGGTGAGGAAAACATCTTCACCGACGAGCGCGGATTCTCGATCTACACCAGCGATGAGGACTCGCTGCCGGGCGAGTCGAAGTGCTACGACGCGTGCGCGAAGGCCTGGCCGCCGTTTCCGGCCGCCGCGGGGGCGACGCCCGTGGGTAATTTCACGATCCTCGAGCGCACGGATGGGCTGCGACAGTGGGTGTATCGCGGCAAGCCCCTGTACCTGTTCGCGCGCGACGAGTACCCGGGCAGCACGTTCGGCGACGGCATCGGCAACCGCTGGCGGCTGGCGTTCGGCGTGCTGCGCACGCCGCCCGGCATCGAGGTGGCGAAGCTGCCGATCGGGCGGATTCTCGTGAACGAAAAGGGTCTGACGCTCTATGCCCCACAGCTCGGTAGCGCGGCGCTGAAGGCCGGCTGCGACGCCGCCTGCCTGCGAGAGTGGATACCCGCCGCGGCTCCCGCGCTGGCGCGGGACAATGGCGACTGGACCGTGGTGACGCGGCCCGACACGACGAAGCAGTGGGCGTTCAAGGGCCGCCCGCTGTATTCCGCGCACCGCGACCGGCGTGCCGGCGACCTGCGCGGCCAGGAAGCCGGCGAGCCCGACTGGGCACCCGTGATCATCCAGCCCGAGCCGCCGGCGCCCGCCTGGACCACGCTCGTCAAGACCGACGTGGGCCAGATTTTCGCGAACGAGAAGGGCATGACGCTGTATGCCTTCAACGGCAAGCTCGAGCCGATCAAGAAGCAGATTTGTGACG
>JAYTNX010000202.1:0-2681 GCA_043748075.1 Pseudomonadota bacterium | reverse complement strand
AGATTGTCAGGTGGTTGAGCGCGACGTGGATCGACACCGTTTCATTATAGGCATGGTGGCCCGGGCGCCGCGCGTGCCGGCGCCGATCCGGTCTGCTATGTTGGCGGTGCCCGAAGGATTCCCCCGATGAGCACCGACTGGAACGCCTACCCCGCCGCGGGGCTGCATGACGAACTCATCGGCCCGGACGGTGGCGCGCGCGCCGCGGGCCGCGCGCTGCTGCGCTGCCTCGCCGGGCTTGGCGACGCCGAGATCGCGGTGCGCCAGCAGGCCGCCGAGCTGGCGATCAAGGCGATGGGCATCACCTTCACCGTCTACCACGAGCAGGATGGCTCGATCGACCGCGCCTGGCCGCTCGACATCATTCCGCGCACCATCTCGCGCCGCGAATGGCAGCGCATCGAGGCCGGTCTGCGCCAGCGCGTGACGGCGCTGAACTGCTTCATCGACGACATCTATCACGACCAGCGCTGCCTCGCCGATCGCATCGTGCCGGCGTCAATCATCGCTTCGTCGAAGAACTACCGGCCGCAGTGTCGCGGCATCGACCCGCCGCTGCGCACCTGGGCGCATATCTGCGGCACCGACCTGGTGCGCGACGCCGACGGCACGGTGTACGTGCTCGAGGACAACCTGCGCGTGCCCTCGGGCGTCTCGTACATGATCGAGAACCGGCACGTCATCAAGCGCGTGTTCCCCGAGCTGTTCGAGAATGCGGCGATCCTGCCGGTCGACGACTATCCGCTGCACCTCTACGACACGCTGGCCGCACTCTCGCCGCGCAAGGAGACCCGCCCCGAGGTCGTCGTGCTGACGCCGGGCATCTACAACTCGGCCTATTTCGAGCACGCGTACCTCGCACGCCAGATGGGCTGCGAACTGGTCGAGGGGCGCGACCTCGCGGTCGACAGCGACGACTGCGTCTACATGCAGACGGTGCGCGGCTGGACGCGGGTCGACGTGATCTACCGTCGAATCGACGATGACTTCCTCGATCCCGAGAGCTTCCGCAGTGATTCCACGCTCGGCGTGCCGGGCCTGATGCGCGCCTGGGCGAGCGGCAAGGTGGCGCTCGCGAATGCGCCGGGCGCGGGGGTGGCCGACGACAAGCTGGTCTATTCGTACGTGCCAGACCTGATCCGCTATTACCTCGCCGAAGATGCGATCCTGCCGAACGTGCCGTCGTGGCGCTGCGGCGAGCCGCAGCACCTCGAACACGTGCTGGGGCATCTCGACGAACTGGTCGTCAAGCCGGTCGACGGGTCGGGCGGTTACGGCATCCTGATGGGCCCCTCGTCCACGCAGCGCGAACGCGCACAGTTCGCGGCGGCGCTGAAGGCCGACCCCCGCAGCTTCATCGCGCAACCGGTGATCCGGCTCTCCACGGTGCCCACCTTCGTCACGGACCGTCTCGAGCCGCGGCATGTGGACCTGCGGCCGTTCATCCTCAGCGGGCCGCGCACCTGGGTCACCACCGGCGGGCTGACGCGGGTGGCGCTGCGCAAGGGCTCGCTGGTCGTGAATTCCTCGCAGGGCGGCGGCAGCAAGGACACCTGGATCGTGGACACGGAGGCCTGATGCTCGCGCGCGTGGTCGAGAACGTCTACTGGCTCGCGCGCTACCTGGAACGCGCCGAGAACACGGCGCGCCTCGTCAATGTGAACACCAACCTGCTGCTCGACCTGCCGGCCGGCTTCGCGCCGGGCTGGATGCTGCTGGTCGACATCAGCGGCAGCCGCGAGGCGTTCGACGCGCTCGACGGCCGTGCAGAAGATGCCAGTTCGGAGCGGCGCGTGGTCCGCTTTCTCGTGGCCGAACGGCAGAACGGTGGTTCGATCGTCTCGTCGCTGAAGAGTGCGCACGAGAACGCGCGCACGCTGCGCGAGGTGCTGCCGAGCGAGGTCTCCGAGCTGCTGAACGAGTTTTTCGCCGAGTTCAGCCGCGACCTCGCCAATGGCCTCAACAAACGCACCCGCTTCGATTTCCTGAAGCAGACGGTGCTGCGCCTGCAGACCTTGGCCGGGCAGCTCGACGGCACGATGAACCGCAACGATGCGTACACCTTCCTGCAGATCGGCCGCAACCTCGAGCGCGCCGACATGACCAGCCGCATCGTCGACGTGCGCTCCGCGCAGCTGCTGCCGGCCGATACGCCCGAGCTGCGTCCGTTCGACACGGTGCAGTGGATGAGCGTGCTGAAGTCGCTGTCGGGCTACCAGATGTACCGCCTGCGCATGCGCAGCCGCGTGCGGCGCGCCGACGTGATGCACTTCCTGCTGCGCGACGACCAGTTCCCGCGCGCCTGCGGGTTCTGCTTCAACGGCATCCGCGACGCGCTGCGCGCGCTGCCGCGCAGCGCCGAGGTGTTGGCCCAGCTGGAGGACGCGGGGCGGTTCCTCGGCGAGGCGGATCTCGAAACCCTCGACCAGGCCGGGCTGCACGTGCTGGTCGACCGGTTGCAGCTGCGGATCCAGGGCATTCACGACGGCATTGCGCAGAGCTACTTCCCGTCCCGGGACGGCGCGAACGGCCCGCTGCTGGTCACGCGGGCGCGCGAGCAGGCGCAGTCCGCGGCGCAGTTGCAGACTCAGGCGCCGTCGACTGGCGTCATCGCTCCGGGACTCTGAGGGCTCTTCACACTGGCGCCTTGGTTCGGGGCGTGCGGGCGGTCGGCCGGTTGG
>JAYTNX010000201.1:0-2799 GCA_043748075.1 Pseudomonadota bacterium | reverse complement strand
CTGGGCGCGATCGGGACGGGTCCAGATCGCCGGATCCTCGAGCTCGCGCCCGACTTCCTCTAGTCGTTCCTTCTTGTTGTCGTAGTCAAAGAAACCCCCTTAAGGAGCTGATGCGCTCCTGGAGGTCCGCGAGACTGCGCTTGAGTAGGCCGAGTTCGATCATGAGGGCCGCATCCTACCAGAGGCCCGGGTCCCTCGGGCGGCCGCTGCCGCCGGCGGCGCGCTCGCACCCGCGGCGGTCACGCACTCACGGCAGCACGTGATCCACCAGTAGTTGCAGCCGGCGCTCGCCCTGGTACTCGTTGACGTCGAGCCGGTACACGAGCTGCGCGCCGGTCGGCAGCGACGCCTGCGGATCGCGCCCCTGGAAGTAGTTGAACGCGATCGCGTCGAAGGTGCGCCGCGCGCCCTCGACCTCGACCCACATCTTAAGGTGCTTCTCGCCCACGACCCGCGTCCTGCGGATCGCGAACCGGCCGTCGAAGCTCGGCTCGGGAAACGCCTGCCCCCAGGGGCCGCCCTCGCGCAACGCGTTCGCCGTCTCGAGGCAGATCTCCTCGAGCGCCAGCTCGCCATCGGTCTCGATCCGATCGGCGAGCGAGCCGCCCTGCTGCCAGCGCGCCACTTCCGCATCGAACGCGCGCGCGAAACGATCGAGGTCGGCGGCGGCCAGCGTCAGCCCCGCGGCCATCGCGTGCCCGCCGAACTTGCCGAGCAGCCCCGGCTCGCGGGTGGCGATCGCATCGAGCACGTCGCGCACGTGCACGCCCGCGACCGAACGCGCCGAACCGCGCAGCAGACCCTCGCCGGCATCCGCAAACGCGATGACGGGCCTGCGGATCCGGTCCTTGATGCGGCTCGCGACCAGGCCCACGACGCCCTGGTGCCAGCCCGGATCGTAGAGGCAGACGCCGCGCCGGCTGCCGATGACGGCCGCATCCTGGATGCCGCGCACCGCCGCGATCGCCTGCTCCTGCATGCGCGTCTCGATCGCACGTCGCTCCTGGTTCAGCTGATCGAGCTGGGCGGCGAGCGCCAGCGCCTCGTCGGGCGAATCGGCGAGCAGGCAGCGGATGCCGATGCTCATGTCGTCGAGGCGGCCGGCGGCGTTGAGCCGCGGACCCACCGCGAAGCCGAGGTCCGCGGCCGTGATGGTCGCGACATTGCGCCCGCCGATTTCCAGCAGCGCGCGGATGCCGGGCACGCAGCGGCCGGCGCGTATGCGGCGCAGGCCCTGCGCGACGAGCACCCGGTTGTTCGCATCCAGCGGCACCAGGTCCGCGACCGTACCCAGCGCGACCAGGTCGAGCAGCGCGGCCGGCGACGGCAGCGGACCGCGGCGTACCTCCGGCGGCAACGCGCCGTCGCGCTCCAGTTCGCGATGCAGCGCCGCCATCACGTAGAAGGCGACACCGACGCCGGCCAGCGCACGCGACGCAAAGCGCGCACCGGGGACGTTCGGATTCACGATCACGTTGGCGGCCGGCAGGTCGACACCGGGCAAGTGGTGGTCGGTGACCAGCACGTCGATGCCGCGTTCGCGCGCCGCAGCGACGCCCGCATGACTGGAAATGCCGTTGTCGACCGTGACGATCAGCGCCGGCTCGCGCGTCGCCGCCAGCGCGACGATCTCGGGCGTGAGTCCGTAGCCGAACTCGAAGCGGTTGGGTACCAGGAAATCGACCGACGGAAATCCCCAGGCGCGCAGGGCACGCACGATCACCGCCGTGCTGGTCGCACCGTCGGCATCGAAGTCGCCGATCACCAGCACGCGCCCGCCGCGTTCGCGGTGCGCGCGCAGCAGCGCCACGGCGGCGCCGACGTGGTCGAGCGAGCCCACCGGCAGCAGCCGCTCTAGGGCGGGCGAGAGCTCCGCCGGCGCCGCCACGCCGCGTGCGGCGTAGGCGCGGGCCAGCACCGGGTTGAGCATCGACAACCCGGCAACGCGCGCCGCGTCGGCGCTGCGACGAAAGACCTTCAGTTCCACGGGTTCACACCGGGGCGCCCAGCGCCGTGAGCCAGGCGCGGCGCGGCCTCCACACTCGGTAGCGATCGGAGGCAGCCACCCTGACCCGTCGATCCGCCGAGATCACGCTGAGGCCGTCGAGACATCCCGATCCCAGCGCCGCGATGGCCGGCCGGAGGTACCGGTGTTCGAAGTCGTCCAGATCCGCCCCCGCGCCTGACGGCAGCGATGCCGTCGCGAGGACGTCGCCGGGCGCGCCGAAGCTCGCCTCCGCGGGCAACGCATCCTCGGCCGCGAGCTCGACCGCCGCGAGCCTCGCCGCTGCCCGCACCCAGGCATCGTTCGAATAGACCTGGCGAATGCCGGTCGCCGTCGCGATCGCCGCCGCCACGGACCCCGCGTCGGCGCGCGACCCGGCACCGGTCGGACGCGCTTCGCCGCCCCACAGCCACAGCGAGCGCACGGCCGCTCGCCCCTCGCGCTCGCGGCGCCGATTGACCGGATGGTCGTGCAACCACATCTCGATTTCCGCCATCAGGCGCCGCAAGGCCGGAGCCCCGGGGCCGGTGGGCTGCGCATGCACCAGATCCACACCGAGACAGCGAGCCGGCTCGACGGTCGTGACCTGCGGGACCCGCAGCCCGCGGAGCAGCAAGGCATCGCCCTCCACGGCGTGCAGCGACAGACCGTCGCCGCCGAGCACCGTGATGAAATCTGCGGCGAGTTCCGCGCGCTCCGCCCGCGTCAGCGACAGGATGCCGTCGCGAGGCAAGTGCAGCGTGTCGAGGCCGGCGACCAGATGCAGCGGTGTGGCGAGCCAGGCGCCTGCGGCG
>JAYTNX010000200.1:0-1795 GCA_043748075.1 Pseudomonadota bacterium | reverse complement strand
GGATGGTCGTGCCAGTACGCGAGCAGGCTGCGCAGCAGGTCCGGGCGCCGCAGGAACGGCGAGTCGGCGGGCGTGGCGCCGCCGAGCACCAGGTGGTTGCCGCCGCCGGTGCCGGAGTGGCGACCGTCGAACATGAACTTCTCGCTCGCCAGACGCGCGCTGCGCGCGGCATCGTAGAGGTGGGCGGTGCGCGTCTCGAGCTCGCGCCAGCTCTTCGAGGGTTGCACGTTCACCTCGATCACGCCGGGGTCGGGCGTGATGCGGAAGCTCTCGAGCCGCGGATCGCGCGGCGGTTCATAGCCCTCGAGCACGACTGGCTGGCTCAGTGCGGCAGCGGTGGCCTCCACGGCGGCGACGAGTTCGAGGCAGGCCTCGAGCGAATCGAGCGGCGGCAGGAACACGTAGAGCACGCCCTGGCGCGCTTCACAGCACAGCGCGGTGCGCGGCAACCAGGGCGCGGATTCGCCTGGCGCCGGCGGTGTCTCGCGGGTCGCGGTGGTGCCCGGCGAGTGCGTGGGCTGCCCGCCTGGGTGCGACGCGGGCGGGTGGACGGCGACGCGTGCGCGCAGCTGCGCTGCCGAGGGCAATGGCGCGAAGACTTGGTTCTGATCGGGCGGCTCGCCGGTCGGCCGCTCGAGTGGCGCGACCCACGGCAGCGAATCGAGCGGCAGGCGCCAACCGAGCGGCGAATCGCCCGGCGCGAGATAGCAGCGTTCGCGACGCAGGAACCATGGCGCGCTGTGCCAGGCGGCGCCGGAAGGTGTGCGGGCGAGTGGCAGGACGTACCCCGCCACGCGTTCGCCACCCACGTCATGGAGCCCACCCGCGTTGTGGCCTGCGAGGTCCGGGTCGGTGGGGTCCGACGTCTCGGCCGCGGCATTGCAGGGCAGGCGCAGCCGCCGCCACTCGTCGTGGAAGCGATCTTCGTACGCCGCAAAGGCGCGCCTCGGGTCGAGGCCGAGACGCTCCGTCAGCCCGGCAATGAAACGCGCGGCGGTCTCGACGGACACCCGCGGGTCTGGCGTCTCGTCCGACAGCAGTGCGACGTCGCCCCAGGCCGGCTCGCCGTCGCGGCGCCAGAAGCAGTTCAGCGACCAGCGTGGCAGCGGCTCGCCGGGGTACCACTTGCCCTGGCCGAAATGCACCAGGCCGCCTGGCGCATGCGCGGCGCGCAGGCGGCCGAACAGGTCGATCGCGCGCCGGCGTTTCTCGGCGCCGAGTGCGGCGATGTTCCATTCCGGTGCATCGGGATGGTCGATCGAAACGAAGGTCGGCTCACCGCCCATGGTCAGGCGCACGTCGAGACGTTCGAGTTCGCCATCGACCTGCTCGCCGAGCGCGTCGATGCGTTCCCAGTCTGCGTCGGTATAGGGTTTCGTGACGCGCGGCGTCTCGCGGACGCGCGCGACCGTCATCGAGTGCTCGAACTGCACCTCGCAGGGATCCAGCGCGCCGGTCACGGGGGCGGCCGCGGCGGGCTCGGCGGTGGCCGCCAGCGGGATGTGTCCCTCGCCCGCGAGCAGGCCCGATGTCGGGTCGAGACCGATCCAGCCCGCACCGGGCAGGTAGACCTCGCACCAGGCGTGCAGATCGGTGAAGTCAGTGGCGGGGCCGACGGGCCCGTCGAGCGATTTCACGTCCGGCACGAGCTGGATCAGATAGCCGGAGACGAAACGTGCGGCAAGGCCGAGGCGTCGCAGCAGCTGCACCAGCAGCCAGCCGGAATCGCGGCACGAACCGCTGCCGAGCGTCAGCGTCTGTTCCGGGGACTGCACGCCCGGCTCGAGCCGGATCA
>JAYTNX010000199.1:0-1579 GCA_043748075.1 Pseudomonadota bacterium | reverse complement strand
AGCAGCTCGAGTGAAAGGTCGGCCACTCGTGCGTTCACGATCTTGCTGAGTGTCGGCTGCGGGATGCCCAGATCCCTTGCAGCGTCGACCTGGGTCTTTCCGCCATGCGCCACGAAGCGCGCAAGCTGCAGGGCGAGATCGCTGCGCAGGACCTGGACGGTGGCCGTGTCCGGAGGCAGCATAACGCCACGGTGCTCATCTATAGTGAAAAAACTATAGCATGAGTCGATACGCCAATCAACGAGCCCGGCGAGTCGCCTCCGCACGAGGAGTGTCTACAGCGATGCGCCGTCGAACTCCTGCTTCGGGATCGACTCGAGGTCCACGCCGTCGACGCAACGCAGGTTGACGGCCGTCATCCGGCGGCCCTGCGGATCGGTCCCTTCGCCATAGGGGTGGATGCCGCAGTTCGCGCAGAAGTGGTGCTGGATGTGGTGCTGGTGGAACCGGTAGGTGTTCACCGCGCTCACGGGCGTCAGCAACCGGAACCGGTCGCCGGGCACGAACCATAGCAGCGAGCCGCGGCGCCGGCAGATCGAGCAGTTGCAGGACAGCGCGCCATCGATGTCGCCCTCGACCTCGAACGCAATCCGGCCGCAGTGGCAACTTCCTTTGTAGTGCATCGTTCCCCTCTTGTCATGACCAGCGTCCGCCGGGGAAGGGGGTCAGTGTGCGTCGATTGACCACGCGAGTGCCAGCGCCGAAGCTTCGCAACTCGCCAGGAGACGGACCCATGACTGCGATACCGCCCCTTCGCTCCCCGCTCGTCCCGGTCCAGGCCTGCGGCGTCGGCACGCTCTCCACGCGTCGCGCCTATGCGCAGGGTCCCTACGGCCAGGTGCACTTCCACGAGGCTGGGCCCACCGACGGAGTGCCGCTCTTGCTGCTGCATCAGGCCCCGGTTTCCGCACGCCAGTTCGAGCCGGTCTACGCGCGTCTCGCCGCACGCGGCGTGCGGGCGATCGGGGTGGACATGCCGGGCTTCGGCTGCTCCGATCCGACGCCCTTCGTGCCCGCGATCGAGGACTATGCGAGGGCAATCCCGGCGGTGCTGGATGCGCTCGGGTTGCCAAGCGCCAGCATTCTCGGTCACCACACCGGCGCGCTGGTCGCGACCGAGGTGGCGCTGCAATTCCCGGCGCGGATCGATCGCCTGGTGCTCAATGGCCCGTTGCCCCTGGAGGCGGCGGAGCGCGCGCAGTGGCTGGAGTACTGTCGCAGCGAGGAGCTTCCGTTCCGCGAGCGGTCGGACGGCTCGCACTTCGCGAAGCTGTTCCAGGTGCGCTACGGCTTCGCGCAGGACACCGTGCCCGTCGGCACCGTGACCCGCTACATCGTCGAGACGCTCTCGGGTCTCGCACCGTTCTGGTACGGCCACCACGCCGCCTTCGTCTACGACCACGCCGCGACGATGCGGCGTCTGGCGCACCGGACGCTGATCCTGACCAATACCGGTGACCAGATCTACGATCACGCGCGGCGTGCGCGCGCGCTGCGGCCGGACTTCGCGTTCATCGCGCTGGAGGGCGGCGGTATCGACGTCATCGACCAGTTGCCCGACGCGTGGAGTGCCGCAGTG
>JAYTNX010000198.1:0-4189 GCA_043748075.1 Pseudomonadota bacterium | reverse complement strand
TGGGTCTGCTGGAGGGCACGGTGCAGGTCGAGCAGCCCCTGGGTGCACTGACGGTCTATGCGTACAACGCTGAGCGCCGCATCGGCTACATGGTCTACGTGGTCGGCGGGCGCTATCGCGCCACGAACCTGTTCCCCGGACGCTATGAGATCACGCTGCGTGGCACGGTCGGCCAGCGAAACTGGAGCCTGCCGCAGCAGTCGGTCACGCGCCGCCTCGCAGCCGGCGGGACGATGACGGCGGACTTCAAGGTAGGCGCGCAGGTCATGCCGCCAACCTACGTCGGCGGCATGACCTACCCGGATGCGAAGGTGCAGCCCTACGACGCGATCTACCCGCCCGGGCCGGCACGCCAGACACTCGAGCGCGTCTGCTTCGGCTGCCACACCGCGAGCTTCTTTCCGTACAACGTCGTGCGCACCTACCCGACGGGCCGCGGCCAGTACGACCGCGACGGTTGGGGGATCACGGTCGATCGCATGGCGCGCGGCGTCGGGTTCTTGGCACCCGGCAAGCCGTCCTACTTCGACCCGCTGCTGATGTCGCCCACCGAGCGCGATGCGCTGGTCGACTACCTCGCGTTGAACTTCGGCCCCGATTCCACGCCGCGTGCCGTTCAGCAGCAGGGCGATCCACCGCTCGACCCGGCGGCGCTCGCGAAGGCGCAGATCGTCGAGTACCGCTTCCCGAACGACCCGAAGAACGAGGAAGAGGAACGTTTCACGCACACACCGGATTTCGACGGCCAGGGCAACGTCTGGATCATGGACCGCGGCGGCCAGAGCCTCGTGAAGATCGAGCCGACCCGGGGCACGATCACCGATCATCGAGGACACGGTGGCGGCGAGTTCCTGGCCACCGACCGGGATGGCACTGTCTGGTACGGCGGCCTCTCCCACTACGACCCGGCCACGAACCTGCACGACGAGTACAAGTTCGAGGACGCGAAGGCTCCGCGAGGCATCGGCATCAGCTCGCTGGTAATGGATTCTTCGGGCGACATCTGGCTGTCGATGCTCACCGGCGGCGGCCTCGGCAAGTTCGACCGCAAGTCCAACACCGTGGTCTGGTGGGACGTGCCGATCCTGCGGAGTCGTCCCTACGGCATCATCGTCGACCACGACGACAACGTCTGGTTCGCCGAGTACCACAACAGCGGCATTGCGCGGTTCGACCCGAAGACCGAGTCGTTCCGCCATTACCCGCTGACGATCGGTGCGCCGACCAATATCCGTCGCCTCGGCGTCGATTCGAAGAATTTCATCTGGTCCGCGACTTGGGGCAGCCGCGCATTGCAGAACGGCGCGCTCTATCGCGTCGATCCGGCGACCGGCGCCGTCGACGAACATCGCATCGGCATCCCGTACGCGAACCCCTACGACGTCGAGATCGATTCGAAAGACACGGTCTGGGTCGCCACGGACAACCACGTGATGAAGTTCGACCCGCAGACGCGGCGCTTCACCCACTACCCGGTCGCGGAGCGCACCGACATCCCGAAGCTGGCCGTCACCCGCGACGGCGCCATCTGGTACGGCCCGCGCAACGCCGGGCAGTCCGGCCGGTATGGTGGCGCGGCGGCGGTGCTGTATCCCGACAAGGACGCGATCGAGACCTTCGATGCGTTCTACGCCGAGGGCAATCCCCGCAATCGCAAAGCGGGTCACGACTGGCCCGCGATCAGGGTCACCGGTGCGACGCACCTCGTGCCGGCAGCGGCGCGCAACCCCTGCGAGTTCGCGAAATCGGTCGGGCTGGGCGCCACCTGCGAAGAGCCTCCGAAGAACGCTGCGGGCGCGCCCGCCACGATCCAGGGTGGTGCCGCGCGGGAGTAGTCCGTCGGGCGTCCGTCGCGCACCTCCCTTGTGTTTCACGCGCCACAGGATCAGAGCCCTAAGTGCACCATCGCACCCAGGGGCGATTTCCCGGTCCTGGATGCACCGGACTGGGGCAGCGAAACGTCCTCATGACGGCGAAGGTTTTCTGCCGGACTGCGATTTCCGGCTCGCGCGGTGGGACGACCTAACACCTCCCGGCTAAACTGCAGGTCGGCTGCGAGGCGCTTCGTTCGTCTGGTGGCCTCCCTGCATGCACTGCTGTTCCTGGTCCGCCCTGGAACCGCCATCGGAGCATTTGCGGTCACCGCGTGGTTCCAACAATGAAAAAATTCCCCTTCTCCCGTTCTCGAACGGCGCCAGCCGTGTCGCTTGCCGCGACGCTTGGCTTGGTGGCCATCGTCGGATGCGCCCCCGGCGGCCCGCCGCAGATGCCGCCACCCGAGGTCAATGTGGCGGTGGTCGTGTCCAAGCCGATCACCGAGTGGGACGGCTTCGACGGACGCATCGCGGCGATCGAGTCGGTGGAAATCCGTCCGCGCGTCTCCGGGTATCTCGCCGGCGTTCATTTCCGCGACGGCAGCGAGGTCGCCAAGGGCGCGCTGCTGTTCACGGTCGATGATCGGGAGTACCGCGCGGCGCTGGCTAGCGCGCAGGCGAACACGGCCCGCGCGGCGACCCGAGTGGAGGTCGCCCGCACCGAATACGCGCGCTCCGAGAAACTCGAGGCGGCGCGCGCGGTGTCGGAGGAGGAACTCGAGACCCGTCGCGGCGAGCTGCGGCAGGCCGAAGCGGACCTGAAGGCCGCGCGGGCGCAGGCCCAGCAGTCGGTGCTCAACATGGAGTTCACGCGCATCCGGGCGCCGATCGCCGGCTATGTCAGTGCGGCCGCGGTGCGTCCGGGCAATCTCGTGTCCAACGGCACCACGCTGCTGACGACACTCGTCTCGATCGATCCGGTCTACGTCGAATTCGCGGGCGACGAGCGCATGTATCTCAAGTACCAGCAGATGTCGCGCAGCGGCGAGCGCCAGAGCTCGCGTGATGCGCGCAACCCGGTGCGCGTCGGTCTGGTGGATGAGCCCGGCTATCCGCACGAGGGCGAGATGGTGTTCGTCGACAACGCACTCGACCCCGGCACGGGCACGATCCGCGCGCGTGCCGTGCTGTCGAACAAGGACCGCGTATTCACGCCAGGTCTGTTCGCGCGCGTGCAGTTGCTCGGCAGCGGGCAACGCGACGCGATCCTCGTGAACGAGCGCGCGCTGCTCACGGACCAGGACCGCCGCTACGTTTACGTGGTCGGCGAAGACCGCAAGGCGATGCGCCGCGACGTGCAGATCGGCGGCGAAGTCGAGGGCATGCGGATCGTGCGCGAGGGCCTGAAACCCGGCGATCGCGTGGTCGTCAACGGCGTGCGCAAGATCTTCTTCCCGGGCATGCCGGTGAAGCCGGTCGTCGTGCCGATGGACGAGCCGGAACTGGAGACGGCGCCCGCGGCGGCGCCTGCGGCCGCGGCGGCGGGCTGACCTGGACTGCCGCAGGATACGCCCGTGAAACTCGACGCCTCCCGGTTCTTCATCGACCGCCCCATATTCGCGGCCGTGCTGTCGATCGCGATCACCGTCGCGGGATTGCTCGCGATTCCCAACCTGCCGCTCAGCGAGTACCCGGACGTGGTGCCGCCCATCGTGCAGGTGCGCGCGGTCTATCCGGGTGCGAACCCGACGACCCTGTCACAGACGGTGTCGGCGCCGCTCGAGGAAGCGATCAACGGCGTCGACGACATGATCTACATGAAGTCGGTGGCCGCCTCCGACGGCGTGATGCAGCTCGACGTCGTGTTCGATATCGGCACCGACGTCGATCGCGCGCAGGTGCAGGTGCAGAACCGCGTCTCGCAGGCATTGCCACGCCTGCCGGAGGCGGTGCGCCAGCTCGGCGTGTCGACCACCAAGTCCGCGCCGAACCTGACGATGGTCGTGTTCCTGAAGTCGACCGACGGGCGCTACGACCAGCTCTACCTGCGCAACTACATCCTGCTGAACATCCGCGACGAGCTGAACCGTGTCGAGGGCGTGGGACAGGTCTTCCTGTTCGGCGGCGGCGACTATGCGATGCGGGTCTGGCTCGACCCCGAGAAGACTGCAGCGCGCGGCATTGCGGCCAGCGACGTGGTGCGCGCCCTGCGCGAGCAGAACGTGCAGGTGTCGGCGGGCTCGATCGGTGCGCCGCCGCAGCCGAACGGCTCGGACCTGCAGATCGCGATCAACGCCCAGGGCCGGCTGACCACGGTCGAGGAATTCTCGGACGTCGTCGTGAAAACCGGGCCGCGCGGCGAGCTCACTCGGGTC
>JAYTNX010000197.1:0-1992 GCA_043748075.1 Pseudomonadota bacterium | reverse complement strand
CGCGATGACGAGGAAGTCGCGACTGCTGCGCGCATCGACCGCAACCTTCACCTTGGCGACCATGTCTTCCATCGGGATCACGCGCCGGTAGGGCGTGTGGCCGCACTTCTTCGGGAACTCCTGGTCCTCGATCTGGATCGCGCTGACGCCGGCGGCCTCGTAGCCGCGCACGGTGTGGTGCACGTTCAACAGGCCACCAAAGCCCGTGTCGGCATCGGCGATCACCGGCACGTCGGACTTCTCCACCACCTTCGAGACCCGCGCGAGCATCTCGGTATAGGTGGCGATGCCGGCATCGGGAATGCCGAGGTAGGATGCGGTCAGCCAGTAGCCCGACGCGTACACCGCATCGAAGCCGACGCGCTGCACCATCATGGTCGAGATCATGTCGAACACGCCGGGAGCGACGATGAACTCGCCGCGCTCGAGCTTCTGACGAAGGCGGGGGTCTGCCATGGGGACACCGGGCGTTGGAGCCGCGTGGGAAGGTGGAGCAACATATCAGACATGAGAACGTCCTTCATCGCCCGCGCCCTGTCCGTCCTCCTCCCGGTACTGACATGCTTTCCCGTGGCGCCGCCCGCCGGGGCCGCGGAAGCACCCGCAAACGCTACGGCGCCCGTGCAGCCAGCCGCGGCGCTGCGCCCGCCAGGTCCCGCCGCCGCCGCGGTCCGCCAGGAGCGCGGCAACCTGGTGCTCGACGGCGTGCCGCCGCACGACTCGGCGCTGGCGGCGAAGCTCGACGACTGGCTCGCCGGTCGCGGCGCGAGTTTTCGCGACTTCCTGCCCGACGGCGGCCTGCTCGTCAGCACGCGCTTCGGCGACACTGAACAGCTGCACCGTGTCGCGATGCCGCTCGGGGCGCGCGAGCAGATCACCTTCTACGCCGAGCCGGTGGGTACGGCCGTCGCGCCGCAGACCGCCGACGCCGCCGGCTTTGCATTCCTGAAGGATCGCGGCGGCGACGAAAATTCACAGGTGTACGGGTACCGCTTCGCCGACCGCAGCGTGCGGATGCTGACCGACGGGCGCTCGCTGCATGGCAGCCTGGCCTGGTCGCGCGACGGCAAGCGCCTCGCGTTCCACGGCAACGGCCGCGACGGCGTCAGCTACGACATCTATGTGGTCGACGTCGCCATGGGCGGCCCGCCGCGCTTCCTGGTTGCCGGCCAGAACCGCCAGCTGCAGGTGCTCGACTGGTCCCCCGACGGACGGCGCCTGCTGCTGCGTCATTTTGTCTCCGCCAACGAGAGCTACCTGTATCTCGCCGACACCGAAAGCGGCGCGCTGACGTCGTTGCCGACGAACCTGGCCCCTGGCGTGGCGCCCCCGCCCGGCGGCGCGATGGGCAAGGGCTTCGGCGTCGGGCTCAGCGCCGGCAGCGGCGGGGGTCGCGCCGAGACGGTCGCCATCGGCCCGGCCCGCTTTTCCGCCGACGGCACCGGCCTCTGGTTCGTCTCCGATGTGGGCAGCGAATTCGCGCGCCTGCGCTACCTCGACCTCGCGAGCGGCGTGTCGCGCGAGGTCTTGCCGGACGCGGCGCCCGCGAACGGGGACGTGGAGGATCTCGACGTGTCGGTCGACGGCCGCTGGCTCGCCTGGACGACCAATGTCGACGGCCTCAGCCAGCTCGCACTCTACGACCTCGGCACCCGGCGTGTGCTGCGGCCCGCGAACCTGCCTGCCGGTTCCATCGCCAACCTGCGCTTCGACCGCAGCGGCCGGCGTCTCGGCATGACGATCGACACCGCGCAACAGCCGCGCGACGCCTGGGTGCTGGAGATCGATCGCAACGAGCTGGTGCGCTGGACCCGCAGCGAAATCGGCCCCATCGATCCGGCGCGCTTCGTGCCCGCGACGCTGGTGCGCTATCCCACCTGGGATCGCGACGGCGGCATGCCGCGCCAGGTACCGGCGTTCGTCTGGAAGCCCCGCACACCCGGCCCGCACCCGGTGCTGATCGACATCCACGGCGGACCCGAGGCGCAGGCA
>JAYTNX010000196.1:0-25251 GCA_043748075.1 Pseudomonadota bacterium | reverse complement strand
CGGCTGGATGCGCGCGCCGAGCGGCCGCTGGCGCCGCTCGAGATCTTCCTGCAGGAATTCCCGGGCCGCGTGCTGCTCGCCGCCGATTCCCCGGGACGGCGCGAAGTGCTCGCGGAGATGCTGCGCGGCAACGGCCAGCACGCGGCGAGCTGCGACGGCTGGCAGGCCTTTCTCTCCGCTACCGATCGCCTGGCGCTGACCGTGGCGCCCGAGCTCGCCGGCCTGACCGTGACCGCGCCGCCGGTCGCGGTGCTGTCCGAATCCCAGCTGTTCGGTGCGCGTGCCCGCCAGGAACGCCGCCGCCGCAAGAGCGCCGCCTCCGACCCCGCCGCGATCCTGCGCGACCTGCAGACCCTGACCACCGGCGCGCCGGTGGTTCACGAGGAATATGGCGTTGGCCGCTACGTCGGCCTGCAGATCATGGACATCGGCGGCCAGCGTGGCGAGTTCCTGGTGCTCGAGTACCAGGACGGCGACCGGCTCTACGTGCCGGTGCACTCGCTGCAGCTGATCAGCCGCTACACCGGCGGCGCCCCCGAGACCGCGCCGCTGCACAAGCTCGGTTCCGAGCAATGGTCGAAGGCGCGGCGACGCGCCGCGGAGAAGGTGCGCGACGTGGCAGCCGAGCTGCTCGACCTGTACGCGCAGCGCAAAGCGCGCAAGGGCCTGAAGCTGCCGCTGCGCGAGCTCGAGTACCGCGCCTTCGCCAATGCGTTCCCGTTCGAGGAAACCGCGGACCAGGCGGAGGCGATCGAGAAAGTGCTCGCCGACCTCGATTCCGAGCAGCCCATGGACCGGATCGTCTGTGGGGACGTCGGCTTCGGCAAGACCGAGGTGGCGATGCGCGCCGCGTTCGCCGCCGTGCTGGCCGGCAAGCAGGTGGTGGTGCTGGTGCCGACCACGCTGCTGGCGCAGCAGCATCACGCGAACTTCCGCGACCGCTTCGCCGACTGGCCGGTGCGGATCGAGTCGCTGTCGCGCTTCCGTTCCGGCAAGGAATCGGACGCGATCAGCGAAGGACTCGAGCGCGGCAGCATCGACATCGTGATTGCCACGCATCGGCTGCTGCACGCCAACCCGCGCTTCAAGGATCTCGGCCTGGTGATCGTCGACGAAGAGCACCGTTTCGGCGTGCGCGACAAGGAGCGCCTGAAGGCGCTGCGCGCCGAGGTGCACGTGCTGACCCTGACGGCGACGCCAATCCCGCGCACCCTGAACATGGCGCTCGGCGGCCTGCGCGAGCTGTCGCTGATCGCGACGCCGCCCGCCGATCGGCTCGCAATCAAGACCTTCGTCGTCGAGTGGAACGCAGCGACGGTGCGCGAAGCGGTGCTGCGCGAGCTGCGCCGCGGCGGCCAGGTCTATTTCGTGCACAACGAGATCAAGGACATCGAGAAGCTCGCCGGCGAGCTCGGCACGCTGCTGCCCGAGGCGCAGATCCGCATCGGCCACGGCCAGATGCGCGAGCGCGAGCTGGAACAGCTGATGGTCGACTTCTACCACCGTCGCTTCGACATCCTGCTGTGCACGACCATCATCGAAAGCGGCATCGACGTGCCGAGCGCCAACACCATCATCATCGACCGCGCCGATCGTTTCGGGCTGGCTCAACTGCACCAGCTGCGCGGGCGCGTCGGCCGCTCGCACCATCGCGCCTATGCGTATCTGATCATTCCGTCGCGCAAGGCGCTGGGCCAGGACGCGGCGCGGCGCCTCGAGGCGCTGGAGTCGCTCGAGGAGCTCGGCGCCGGTTTCGTTCTCGCCACCCACGACCTCGAGATCCGCGGAGCGGGCGAGCTGCTCGGCGAGGGCCAGAGCGGCGAGATGACCGAAGTCGGCCTGACCATGTACCTCGACATGCTCGACCGCGCCGTCAAGGCAATGAAAGCCGGCCGCACGGGCGTGCTCGATGCGCCGCTGGCCGCACAATCCGAGGTCGAGATGCGCGTGCCCGCGCTGTTGCCCGACGACTACGTTGCCGACGTGCACGTGCGCCTCGCGCTCTACAAGCAGATCGCCTCGGCCGCCGACGAGCCGGCGATGGACGACCTGGTGGCCGAGCTCGTGGATCGTTTCGGCGAGCTGCCCGAACCCGCCCAGAACCTGCTGCGCAGTGCGCGACTGCGGCTCGCCGCCCGCCGCCTCGGCGTGCGGCGACTCGATTTCGGATCGCACGGCGGCTACCTGCAGTTCGAGCCCGAGAACAGCATCGACCCCAAGGCGGTCATCAAGATGATCCAGGCCCGCCACAGCGACTACCGCCTCGAGGGGCCGCTGAAACTGCGCGTCTCGATGGACCTGGAGAACGAAACCGAACGCTTCGAATTTGTCGCCAACCTGCTACGCCGGCTGGCCCCCGCGACGGCCTGACGGCCGCTCGTCTATCATCGCCGGATGAATAAGCGCCCCACGGCCTCGCGACTTCCCGGCGCACCGCCCGCGCGCGTTTTCGCCCTGATATCCAGCCTCACGCTTGCGCTCCTCGCGTCTCCGGCATGGCCGCAGGCAGCGGCACCACCGGCCGCGGGCCAGACGGTCTACAACGTCGAGCTGATCGTGTTTGCCGCGACCTCCGGCCCGGCACAACGCGAAGACTGGACCGCCGGCGGCGCCCGCCTCGCCCGCGGTGGCGATGCCGGTGAAACCTCGGGCGGCGCCCAGGTCGGCCGGTTCGTCGGTGCGCTGCCCGCGGCGCAGTACCAGATGAACGACCTGCAGGCGCGGCTCGCCTCGAGCGGCGCCTGGAAGCCCGTCGCCCACGCGGCCTGGTCGCAGAGCGCCAGCAGCTGGGGCTCGCGGGCCGGGTTCTCGCTGCAGCAGCTGGGCGTGCGCGTGCCCGGGCTCAGCGGCACGGTATTCCTCGAGCGCGGCACCTTTCTGCATCTCGGGATGTCGATCAAATACGCGGCCGGCGACGGGCGCGCCGCCTACGACTTGACGGAGATCCGGCGGGTGAAGTTCTACGACAAGAACTACTACGACCATCCAGCCTTCGGCGTGATAGCGCTGGTGACGCCCGCGGCGGGCGGCCGGGCGCCCGGACGCTGACACGGGCTGAACGCCCTCCATTGCCGGACCGCGGACCCTTCACGCACCGGCCCCTGCGCGTCCGGGGTGCGCGTACGACCCGCACTCCGCTGCGGTAACTCAGCTAAGGCGCAGGTCGGGCGGCCGCTGGCAGCGCTCGAGCGAGTCGCGGCACTGCTGCCAGGTCGTCGAGGCCATCAGCGCCTCGCGCGTCATCTGGCCCTTGCCCCGCAGCCGGACCAAACGCAACGCCGAGGCGGGATCATGGCGTGGCGCCAGCCCGTCGAGCAGCGCGAGCACGCTGGGTCGGTGGTTGCAGACCGGCAGCACGTCGCAGCCGGCGGCGAGCGCGCGCTCGGCACGCTCGACGATGCCGCCGATCGACGCCGCCCCCGCCATCGAGAGGTCGTCGGCGAACACCACACCCTGGAAACGCAGATCGCCGCGCAGCACGCCGCGGATCCAGCGGCTCGAGGCACTGGCCGGCGCCTCGTCGATGGCCGGATAAGACACGTGCGCCACCATGATGCCCGCCAACCCGTTCTCGATCAGCAACCGGTATGGCGCCAGATCGGACTGCATGTCGATCAGCGCGCGCCGATCTACCGGCAGCGCATGGTGCGAGTCGGCGACCACGGCGCCATGCCCCGGGAAATGCTTGGCGGTCGCGGCCATGCCCGCGTCGCGCATGCCGTGCATGTAGGCCACGGCCAACTGGCCGACGACCGGCGCGCGCGCATGCAGCGAGCGATCGCCGATGACCTCGCTGATCCCGTAGTCGAGATCGACCACGGGCGCGAAGGACAGGTCCACACCGTGCGCGCGCAACTCCGCCGCCATCAGCCAGCCCAACTCACGCGCCAGCGACAGGCCCGCCTTCGGCTGCGCGTCGAATTCGTGGCCGATGCGCCGCAGCGGCGGCAGCAGCGAGAACCCGGAGCGGAACCGCTGCACGCGACCCCCTTCCTGGTCGACGCCGACGATCAAGGCAGGACTGCGCACCGCGTGGATGTCGGCGACCAGGCGTTGCAGTTGTTCCGGGTCGGCATAGTTGCGCGCGAACAGGATCACGCTGCCGACCAGCGGGTGGCCAAGCATTTCGCGCTCGTCGGGCTGCAGTTCCAGACCCTGCAGGTCGACCATCAGGGGGCCGAGGTTCATGGCATCTCCTTGGGGCGCGCAGGCGGCGGGCCGGCGGCAGTCATCGGTGCGGAGTCGCCCCGCAGGTACGCGTCCCGAAACACCGACCATGGCAGCTCGACGAGGCTGAAGTTGTAGAAGCGCACATCCTGCGTGACCTCACGCCCGATCCACGGCGGCATCTCGGGAACTTCGTCGACGCGGTCGAGTTCGACTTCGGCGACCACCAGACCGGCATTGTCGCCCAGGAACTCATCGATCTCCCAGTCGTGGCCGCGCCACGGCACGATGTGGCGCCACTTCTCGATGAACGGACGTCCGCACAGCGCATCGAGCATCGCATTGGCCTCGCCCAGCGGCACCGGATACTCGTACTCGGCGCGCGCGAGGCCCGGTGTCATCGCCTTCACTGACAGCCAGCCGACGTCGCCGCTGGCCACTCGCACGCGGACGGAACAGCGCGCGTTGTTGGCGAGATACCCCTGCCGCAGCAGCGTCCGCGCCTGCACCGACGTGCGCCAGGCGTCGCTCGCCAGCAGGAACTTGCGCTCGATCTCGGTGGCCATGGGGTGCTCCGCGGCTCAGCGCCGCCGCTTGCCGGTGGGCAGGTCGAGGACGGCAATCGATTCGACGTGGGTCGTGTGCGGGAACATGTCGACGACCCCGGCGCCGCTCAGCCGATAGCCGTGCTCGGCGCAGAGAACACCGAGATCGCGCGCCAGGCTGCCCGGGTGGCAGGAGACGTAGACGATGCGCCCGGGCTTCAGTGCCGCCACCGCGGGCAGCATTTCGAGCGCGCCGGCGCGCGGCGGGTCGAGGAGCACGTGGGTATAGCTCCCCTGCAGCCACGGCGACACCGCCGGCTCCGGCACGGCGAGGTTCGCCGTGGCGAAGGTCGCGGTGTCGATGCCGTTGGCCAGCGCGTTCTGCCGCGCCCGTGTGACGAGCCCGGCGTCGCCCTCGACACCCACCACGGTCGCACCGGAGCGCGCGATGGGCAGCGTGAAGTTGCCGAGGCCACAGAACAGGTCGAGCACGCGATCGCCCGGGCCGCAGCCGAGCAGGTCCACGGCGCGCCCGACGAGCGCGCGGTTCAGTTCGCCGTTGACCTGGATGAAGTCGATGGGCTCGAACTCGAGCCGCAGGTCGAAGCGCGGCAGGGAGTACGACAGGCGCGGCGCAGGCAGTCGCAGCGGCTGCACGCTGTCGAGGCCGCCGCGCTGCAGGTAGATGCGCAGGCCGCGTTCGCGCTCGAAGGCCTCGAGCGCCGCGAGGTCCTCGGCCCCGAGGTCGGCGAGCACGCGAAACACCAGCGCCGTGACCTCATCGCCCACCGCCACTTCGATCTGCGGAATCGCCTCGCGCGCCGCCAGGCCGGTCAGCAGCGCCGACAGCGGTTCGATCAGATCGCCGACCGGCGCCGCCAGGATCTCGCATCGCGTGAGCGCTGCAACATAGGGTTTCTGGCGCTCCCGGAAGCCGACCAGCACGCGCCCGCGCTTGGCCACGTACTTGGCGCCGAGCCGCGCCCGCCGCCGGTAAGCCCACTGCGGTCCGGCGAGCGGCTCGAACCACTGCACCGGCGACACCTTGCCGATGCGCTGCAAGGTTTCGGCGAGCTCGGACTGCTTGGCCGCAAGCTGGGCCGCCGGCGACTGGTGCTGCAGCGCGCAGCCACCGCACACCCCGAAATGCGCGCAACGTGGTTCGACCCGCTCCGGCGAGGCCTGCAGCACCTCGAGCAGGTCGGCGTCGTCGTGCTGGCGGTGACGCACCCGGCGCACGAAGCGCACCTCTTCACCGGGCAACGCGCCGGCGATGAATGCGGCTTTCGCCGCGCGCACCACGCCTGCGCCGTCGTGGTTGAGTCCGGCGACGAGACCGGTCTCGGCTTCGACGACCGCGCGGACCACGGTGCCGTCGGCGTGACGGCGGCGCCGACTCACGGTGCCGCGCGCAGCAGCACGGCCACCGCGACGATCAGCCCGGCCTCGTCGGTGAGCGTGACATGGCCCTCGCCGATGCCCAGGCGCCGTCGCACGACCTCGCCGCGCTCGGAATAGACCACCTCGGGTTTGCCCATCGCGTTCTGCACGCAGCCGACGTCGCGGATCCAGACGCCCTGCGCAAACCCGGTGCCCATCGCCTTGACGATCGCCTCCTTGGCGGCGAAGCGCATCGCGAGGTAGCGCTCGGGACGCTTCGCGCGTTCGAACTGCGCCTGCTCTTCCGGCATCAGCAGGCGCCGCGCAAACGCGGCACCGAAGCGCTCGTGCACCTTGCGCACCCGCTCCGCCTCGAGCACGTCGACCCCAATGCCGTAAATCATCGGCGCGCCGCGAGCATCAGCGCCTTCATTTCGCGCACCGCCGCTTCGAGACCCACGAACACGGCCTGCGAGACGATCGAGTGGCCGATGTTCAGCTCGACGATTTCCACGATCGCCGCGACCGGCTGGACGTTGCGCAAGTGCAGCCCGTGCCCGGCATGAACTTCGAGACCCAGCTGAGCGGCGTGGCGCGCGGCATCGCGCAGCCGCTCGAGCTCCCGCGCTTCCTGGCCGCCGCGGGCTTCCGCATAGGCACCCGTGTGCAGCTCGATCAGCGGCGCTCCAGCGCGCGCGGTCGCCTCCACCTGATCGCGGTCCGGGTCGATGAACAGCGCCACGCGGATGCCGGCCGCGGCGAGCTCGGCACAGCTGCGGCGCAGCGCCTCGACGTTGCCCACCACGTCGAGACCGCCCTCCGTGGTGATCTCCGCGCGGTGCTCCGGCACCAGGCAGCAGTCGGCCGGCCGCACGCGGCGGGCGATCGCGATCATCTCCGGGGTGTTGGCCATCTCGAGGTTCATCCGCGTCTGCAGCAGCGGCGCGAGCGCAAACACGTCGGCGTCCTGGATGTGGCGGCGGTCCTCGCGCAGGTGCAGCGTGATGTTGTCGGCCCCCGCCTGCTCGGCGAGCAGCGCCGCGTGCACCGGGTCCGGATAGCGCGAACCACGCGCCTGGCGCAGCGTCGCCACGTGGTCGATGTTGATGCCGAGGGCGATCGGGTCGAGGCTCATGTCGCGTTTCCGTTGCCAGTTGTGCCGCCAGCCGGGGCGCCGCGACGGGGCCGCCGCGCCACCGCCCGGGCCACCGCGCGCGTGCGCAGTTCGCGCCCTTCCAGCAGCAGGTCGAGCGCCGCGCGCAACACGCGGCGCGCATCGTCGAGCGCGCGTGCGCCATCGAACCGTCCCTGCGCGAGCGCCAGCACCGAGCTGCCCGCCACGGCCTCCGGGCCGGGCTCGCTGGAGAGCCCGACGAAGCCGAGCGACGCGTGGAAATGATAATACGATCCGGCCTCGATCGGCCGTCCGCTGCGCGCTTCGTGTCGGGTGTCGAGGCCATAGCCCAGCTGCTCCAGCAACTGCAGCTCGAAGCGCCGCAGCACCGGCGCGGCCGATTCGCCAGCACGCATCGCGCCGAGCGCGTCGGCGTAGTGGGCATAGAGTTCGGGCTGCGGATCGAGGCGGGTGGTCAGCTTCAGCAGCAGTTCGTTGAGATACCAGCCGCTCATCAGCGCGGCCGCCGGCAGCGGCGGTACCGCATCGCGCTCGGCGTCCAGCGCCGGTTCGGCGTTGGTCAGCTGCCCGGCATCGCCGCTGCCACTCCAGGACAGCAGCAGCGGCTGGAATGGCTGCAGCACCGGGGCAAGTCGTGCCTTCGGGCCGCGCACGCCGCGCGCGAACAGGGCCAGGCGCCCGTGGTCGCGGGAGAACACGTCGAGGATGCGGCTGGTGTCGCGCCAGGCGCGGTGATGCAGGACATACGCCGGTTCGAGCTCGGCGCGCCGCCCCGCCCGGCTCATTCGAGCCCGAGGGCCTTCAGCGCCTGGGCGTTGTCCGCCCAGTTCTCGCGCACCTTCACCCACAAGGTCAGGTGGAAGCGCTCGCCGGTCAGTGCGTTCAGCTCGCGGCGCGCCGCCGAACCGACGCGCTTCAGGCGTTCGCCGCCGGCGCCGATCACGATCGGCTTCTGCCCTTCGCGGTCGACCCAGATGACGGCGGAGACCACCTTCTGCCCGTCCTCGTCACCGAGCGACTCGACTTCGACGGCGATGCCATAAGGCACTTCCTGGTTCAGCTCGAGGGTGAGCTTCTCGCGTATGGTCTCGGCGATCCGGAAATTCAGCGGCTTGTCGGTCCGATCCTCGGGACCGAACAGCGGTGGCGATTCCGGCAGTTCGAGCGCGATCGTCTGCTTGAGGCGGTCGAGGTTGTCGGAGAGGGCGGAGATCGGCACGATCGCGCGAAACTCGTGGCGCTTCGACAGCGTCTCGATGTAAGGCAGCAGGCGCTCGCGAGGCTGCGCGCGATCGACCTTGTTGACCACCGCGATCGACGGGCGGCCGCTCTCCACCAGCCGCCGCAGCGCCAGATCGTCTTCGGGGTACCAGCGCAGCGCCTCGAGCACCAGCACCACCAGGTCGGCGTCGTTGAGCGCGCTGGCGGCGGTGCGATTCAGCGCATGGTTCAGCGCCCGCTTGCCGCCCTCGTGCAGACCGGGGGTGTCGACGAAGGCGATCTGCGCCTCCGGCAGGTTCACCAGCCCGATGATCCGGTGCCGGGTCGTCTGCGGACGCGGCGTCACGATCGAGAGCTTCTGGCCGACGAGCGCGTTCAGCAGCGTCGACTTGCCAACGTTGGGGCGGCCGACGAGTGCCGCGAATCCCGCGCGAAAGCCACTCAAGCGCCCGCCCCGTCGCCGATGCGCCGCAGCAGCTCCTGGGCCGCATCCTGCTCGGCGCGACGCCGGCTCGAGCCGGTGCCTGTGGTGGGCTCACCCAGTGCCGCCGCCTCGCAACGGACCACGAAATGCTGCTCGTGCGGCTGGCCGCCAACGCGCTCCACCTCGTAAGCGGGCAGCGGCAGCGCGCGCGCCTGCAGCCATTCCTGCAGCCGGGTCTTGGGGTCTTTCAGGTCCGCCGGGTCGGGCGCGGCGGCGATGCGCGATTCGAGCAACCGCTCGACCAGTTCGCGCGCGGCATCCATGCCGCGATCCAGGTAGACCGCGCCGATCAGCGCCTCGAGCGCGTCGGCGAGGATCGACTGGCGACGGAAGCCCCCGGTCTTCAGCTCCCCGGAGCCGAGCTGCAGCTCGTCGCCGAGCCCGAGTTCCTGGGCGATGCCGGCCAGCGGCTCGGCACTGACGACGCGCGCGCGCAAGCGGCTGAGGTCCCCCTCGGAAGCGGTCGGGTAGCGCCGGTAGAGGCGGTCGGCGGCGACCAGGTTCAGCACCGCATCGCCGAGGAACTCGAGGCGTTCGTTGTTGTGCCCGGAGGCGCTGCGATGCGTGAGCGCCGCTTCGAACAACGCCGGGTCGAGCGGCCCATAGCCGAGACGCTCGCGCAGCCAGTCGAGTGGCCAGCCGGGGCGCATCGAGCCGGCGGCCATCAGGGAATGTTCACGCTCTTCTCGAACTCCAGCAGCAGCGAGGCGTTGTACATCAGCGGCACCACGTCCTCCCACTCCACCTCCATCACCCAGCCCTCGCCCGTCTTGCGGATCGAGACATCGCCGATCTTCGGCGAATCGATGTAGTCGACGTCGAGGCGCTTCTCCAGCGACGACCTGATCAGTTCGCGGGTGGTGCCCTCCGACGAGGAGTACTCGCTCTTCACCTGTTCGAAGGCGCGGGTGACCTTGCCGTAGTTCAGGTAGACGGGGACCGCGCGGATGACCATGTAGCCGACGATGGCGACCGGCGCCAGCAGCACGATCCAGCCCAGTACCGTGACGCCGTGTTGACGATGACGCATGACAACCTCCCGTGCCGGGCCCGCGGGCGCCGGCCAAACTCATTGGATTCGTTCCCCGACCCGGCTCCAGGCCGGACCGCCGGATCTCTGCAGGTCCCAATTGAACCAGATCCGGGTGGCCTTGCCGACCAACAGCTTCTCATCAACGAAACCCCACCAGCGGCCATCCTGGCTGTTGTCGCGGTTGTCGCCAATCATCAGGTAGCTGCCCGCCGGCACCTGCATGATGGCGTCCCCCGAGTCCGCTCCGCTGCCGATCGCCTCGTTGCAGACGTAGCCCTGGCCGATGTCGCGGTTGCAGCCCGGCAGCGGCGAGACCACGATCCCGTCCTGGGTCAGGCAGTGCAGCACCTGGTGGCGGTGGTCGCCGAGCTGTTCCTCGGCGAGCCGCATGTTGAGGTAGCAGCCGTCGCCGAAGCGCGCGATTTCGCGGAACGGCACCGGCGCGCCATTGATGACCAGCTGGTCGGCACGCACCTGCACGCGGTCGCCCGGCAGGCCCACGACGCGCTTGATGTAGTTGATGGACGGGTCCGGCGGATAGCGGAACACCACCACATCGCCGCGCGCCGGCTCGCCGACGCCATAAAACTTCTCGTGCGTGACTGGCAGCCGCAGACCGTAGGCGAACTTGTTCACCACGATGAAATCGCCGTCGAGCAGGGTCGGCATCATCGAGTCGGACGGGATGCGGTAAGGCTCGAACAGGAACGAACGCAGCACCAGAAGTACGGCCGCCACTGGAAAGAAGCTGCGCGCGTAGTCGACCGTGCCCGGGTCTGCCAGCAGTGCCGGGTCGCGCCCGGCGGCGCGCGCTTGCGCCTCGCGCCGCGGCCGCAGCAGCCAGGTATCGAGCGCCCAGACGATGCCCGACAGCGCCGTGATGACCACCAGCACGAGGCTGAAATCGGCGCGCTCGGCCGTCAGCATGCGGTACACCGCCGCCAGCACCAGCAGTGGCAGCAGGCCGTAGAGCAGTTTCATCAGCGGACCCTCCCGCTGCGACCCGTCCAGCTGCGACCCGGACGGCGGCGACCCGGCCGGCGGCGACCCGGATGGCAGCCCACCATCGAGCGGCGATGCTCCGGCGATCGCCGGCACGGCGGCGAGGCGTCGCGGCCGGAGGAACCAGTCGTCGATGACGCAGACCAAAGCGACCGGCAGCGCCAGCCATGCCGCGACCAGGATCAGAGACTGCATCATCGGGCTATTTCCTCCCCACCTGGAGCACGGCGAGGAACGCTTCCTGGGGAATCTCGACCGAGCCAACCTGCTTCATCCGCTTCTTGCCTTCCTTCTGTTTCTCGAGCAGCTTGCGCTTGCGCGAAATGTCGCCGCCATAGCACTTGGCCAGCACGTTCTTGCGCAGCGCCTTGACGGTTGCACGCGCGATCACGTGCGTGCCGATCGCCGCCTGCACCGCGACCTCGAACATCTGCCGCGGGATCAGTTCCTGCATCTTGTCCACCAGCTCGCGCCCGCGGTGATAAGCATTGTCGCGATGCACGATGATCGACAGCGCATCGATCTTGTCGCCGTTGATCAGCACATCGAGCCGCGACAGTGGTGCGGCCTGGAAGCGGTTGAACTCGTAGTCGAACGACGCATAGCCGCGGGTCGCGGACTTGAGCCGGTCGAAGAAGTCGAGCACCACCTCGGCGAGCGGCAGCTCGTACTGCAGCGACACCTGGTTGGCGAGATACAGCATCTTCTTCTGCGCGCCGCGCTTCTCGTTGCACAGCTGCAGCACCGCGCCGACGTAGTCGGGCGGCACGAGGATGTTCGCGGTGATGACGGGTTCGCGGATTTCCTCGACCTCGTTCGGCGGCGGCAGCTTGGAGGGGTTGTCGACCAGCTTCGAGCCGCCCGCCGTCAGGCCGACCTCGTAAACCACGGTCGGCGCGCTGGTGACGAGCGCCAGGTGGTACTCGCGCTCGAGGCGCTCCTGGACGATGTCCATGTGCAGCAGGCCGAGGAAGCCACAGCGGAATCCGAAACCGAGCGCGCCGGAGACCTCCGGCTCGTAGTGCAGCGCCGAATCGTTGAGCTTCAGCTTGGCGAGCGCGTCGCGGAACGCTTCGTAGTCGTCGGACTCGATCGGGAACAGGCCGGCGAACACCCGCGGCTGGATTTGCTTGAAGCCGGGCAGCGGCGCCGCGCAGGGGCGATTCTCCAGCGTGATGGTGTCGCCGACCGGCGCGCCGTGGATCTCCTTGATGCCGGCGATGACGAAACCGACCTCGCCTGCCGACAGCCCGGTCAGCGGCACCGACTTCGGCGTGAAGCGACCGAGCTTGTCGATCTGCCAGGCGCGGCCGGTGGACATCACGCGGATTTTTTCGCCCGGTTTCATCGCGCCGTTCATGACCCGCACCAGCGAGACCACGCCGACGTAGTTGTCGAACCAGGAGTCGATGATCAGCGCCTGCAGCGGCGCGTCCGGGTCGCCCTTGGGCGGCGGGATGCGGCGCACGATCTCCTCGAGCAGGTCGGGCACGTTCTCGCCGGTCTTGGCCGACACGCGCACCGCGTCCTCGGCACCGATGCCGATGATCTCCTCGATCTCGCGGATCACCTTCGGCGCGTCGGCCGACGGCAAGTCAATCTTGTTGATGACCGGGACGACCTCGAGGCCCTGCTCAATCGCCGTATAGCAGTTGGCGACGCTCTGGGCCTCCACGCCCTGCGAAGCATCGACCACCAGCAACGCCCCGTCGCAGGCCGCCAGCGAACGCGAGACCTCGTAGGAGAAGTCGACGTGCCCGGGTGTGTCTATCAGGTTCAGCAGGTATGTCTGGCCGTCGCGGGCCACGTACTGCAGCGAGACGCTCTGCGCCTTGATGGTGATGCCGCGCTCGCGCTCGAGATCCATCGAATCGAGAACCTGCGCCTGCATCTCCCGGTCTTCGAGGCCGCCGCAGAGTTGGATCAACCGGTCCGCGAGCGTCGACTTGCCGTGGTCGACGTGGGCGATGATCGAGAAATTGCGGGTATTCTGCATCGGTCCCGGGTGCCGCGCCCGGGATGGGGCGGTTCACAAAGCCCGCGATTATAGCGGCTGGCGAGGTCGGAACAGGCGCTCGATTTCCCGGGAATCGAAGTGGGTCGCAGCGATCGGCACGCCGTCCCAGAGCAGCACGGGGATGCGCATCCCATAGCGCCGCTGCAGCTCCGGATCGGCGTCGACGTCGCGCCGCTCGAGCGGCGGCAGAGACAGCCGTTCACCGAGTGCACGCAGCTCGGATTCGAATTCCTCGCACAGGCCACAGCCCTCGCGTCCGAGCAGCACCAGAACGCCGGCGAGGGTGGCCACTCGAGGCAGCCGTGCGCGGCGATTCAGCGACGCGGCGGCGCAGCGCCGTCGCTGCCACCGGGGGCAAACGCCGGAGTCGGTGGCAGATCCGCGGGACGACCGCCCCCACCGCGCTCGAAGCGGGGGGCGGGCGAAGACGACGGTGACGGCGCGGGGGCCGGCAGGGCCGCCGGTGAACGCGCGCGCCGTTCAGCCACCGCGGCCGGCGCCACGCGCACCTGCGAGGCGATGAACTGCACCGTGCGCGGTGGCACTTCGCCCACCACCGTCACCCGGTGACCCTCCACCGAGGTGGAGTACGCCGAAGAGGACCCCATCTGCGCCGGGCCGACGAAACCGGCGGCCGGATCCGGCCGCGCCTCGACGAACACGGAGACCGAGGCGACACCATCGGAGAACACCATGTGGGAGACCGCGCTGTCGCCGCCCGGCAGCGTCTGCTGGGCACGTGAGGTCAGGCGAAAACCCGGTGGCAGCCGCAACGCATTCCACGATGCCGGCGACTCGGGGGTCGCCACCGCCAGCGCTGGCGACCGCGGCTCCTGGCGTAACCAGCGGAAGCCCTCCGTCGAAACCTCGGGCTGGAACGCGGCGTCGGGAATGCTCTCAGGCAATGACAGGCTGGCGAACACCAACTGCTCGATCACCTTGCCCTGCCCGTCGCACAACTCGGTCTTCAGCGGCATCGCAGTCTTTTCGTCGATCCACAACCGGTAGCCGTAGCGGAAATCGTCCTTGGGGTCGACTGCGAGCACGCGCACCGAGCGTCCCATCAGGCGCCGCCGCTCGACGTCACGCACGTCGTAGAACTCGGCGGTGGTCGCGTCGAAACGCGGCAGGTTGCCGAGCAGCGGACCTTCCTGCGGGCGGCGCTCGACCAGCACCACGCGTTGATCGGGCAGGTAACAGGTGAGCTCCGTACCGCCCCGGATGAACTCGCGCCCCGAACCGTCGAGCGACTGCAGGCGTTCCATCACCTGCCCGTCGCGGACCCGATGGATGATGCGAAGCGTCTCGAACTTGCCGTCACGCACGTGGAAAAACGTGCCCTCGTAGTTGCGCGAGGTGAGCGCTTCGTTCATGCGCGACAGCCAGTCGCGCGGCTCGTCGGCGACCGCCAGCGCCGTGCCGGCGAGTGCGACCAGCGCGAGCAGTGCCTGAGCGGGGCGCACGGCAATTCGACTCACGGGCGCGCCCTCGCCTCGTCGGCGGCCGCGGCCGCGGCGGCGGGCGGAGCCGCAGGCCGCGCATCGTCACTCTGCACCGGAGTCAGCCCAGCCTCGGAAGCGACCAACGCCGACAGCAGGCTGCGCCGCGACAGCGGCGCGGAGAACTCGCTGTGCGCGACGACGTAGTTGGCGAGCTGCGCGGGCACCCCGCTGAACGTGCGGCCCGCGGGCATCGGCACGACGTAGCTCTCCGGCTCGCCGCTACCCGCGCCACGCGCCGCAGCGGGCGCGACGCTATTGGCGGCGACCACGACTTCGGCGCCGGAGCCGCGCATCGCGACCGCCGGTGCGATGATTTCAGCAGCCGGGGCCACGGCCGCTGCCGCCTCGCGCGACGCCTGCTCGGTGGACATGGCGTCGGCCGGATTCGCGCCGAGAAGCGGCGCCGGGACCGGCGTCCGCCCCTGCAGCCAGACCACCGACAGGGCAGCCACGCCCGCGGCGATCGCGAACCCGGCGGCCGGACGAGCCCAGCGGGCCCGCAGGGCGCCGAGAGCGACTGCCGGCATCGCAATGGCGGACTCGCCGCCCGAACCAGACACCTGCCGCTGCGACGGCACGGGCACCAGATCGGGCAACAGCTCGGGCGACGCCTCGGCCTCGATTGCGATGGCGAGCCGGCCGGCAATCCCGGCCGCCAGCCGACCGGCGGTATCGCGTCCCGCCCGCAGTGGCTCATCGCGGATCACGGCGCCGATCAGCGAATAGCGTGCCCATTGCTGCTTCAATGCGGTGTCCCGCGACAACCGCCGCGCCAGCAGTTCGCATTCGGTCTCGGGCAGTTCGCCATCGAACATCGCCGACAGCTGGCTCTCGCGCTCGTCGGCGTTCATACGCAAACCCTTTTTGGTTCGACCTTGCCCACTTCGACCCCGCTACGCATCGCAACCCCCGTCATTGTCGGCCGTTCATCCGGCTTCTTCCGAACGTCCCAGACCGCCGTCGAACACGTCCTTGAGGCGGGCGTCGATCGCCTCGCGGGCACGAAAGATGCGCGACCGGACGGTGCCCACCGGGCAGTCCATGGTCGCGGCGATCTCCTCGTAGGACAGGCCCTCGAGTTCACGCAGCACGATTGCGGTGCGCAGGTCCTCCGGCAGCGCCTCGATCGCGGCGTTCACCGTAGTGCGGATCTCTTCCGTCATCGCCAGCGCCTCGGGTGTCGCCGTGTCCTTCATGCGCGCCTGCACATCGTGGGATTCCTCGCCGTCGCCGCGATCCAGCTCGTATTCGATCGGACTGCGACCCCGCGAGGCGGCGGCGTTCTTTGCCGTATTGATGGCGATGCGGTAGAGCCACGTGTAGAACGCGCTGTCGCCGCGGAATTTCGGCAACGCGCGGTAGGCCTTGATGAAAGCCTCCTGGGCAACGTCTTCCGCCTCGGCGGGGTTTCGGACATATCGCATCACCAGCTTCACGACCTTGTGCTGGTACTTGAGCACCAGCACGTCGAACGCCCCCTTGTCACCGCGCTGCACGCGCTGCACGAGGCTGAGGTCAGTCACATCGACGTTCACGCCCGCCTCCCGGACCGACTCTCCTGCTCCCAGGCCAGAACTGCGGTATGCGCGTCGTGCGCTCGATAGACCGGACCGGTCGTCGAAAGTTCTCGCTCAGGGAGCGTCAGGACCGCCGCGGCGTGACCGCCGTCGCGGTCCGGCGGCGATGGGACTGGCGCGCGTAGGCCCTGCGGCACGTGGGGCGAGGCTACCGGCCTTCGGAGCCGCACGGCGCAACTCGCGGCACAGCGCCCGATAGGAACCCCGGGGCGTGCGTCGGGCGTCAATCCAGACCCAGTCTGACCAGAACCGGTCTGACCAGAACCGGTCTGACCAGAACCAGCCTGTCCAGAACCCGCCCATCCATACCCGGTCGATCCAGCCCCCGCGGCGCCTCTGACGCGCCGTTCGCCGCAGCCGCAACCACCAACCGGCGCGCAGCACCTCGAGCGAGGAGTGGATCTGGATGGGCGCCCAGCCGTCGTCGAAACGCCCTTCCCAGCATCCGGCGCGGCAGCGCAGGCCGAGGACGGCACCGAGCCCTGGCCGCGGCAGCAGTCGCGCGCCCCCGACCACGACTGCGGCGGAGGCAACGGCGAGCAGCCCCACCCGCCCGCCGACGCCGCACGCGCGACAGTCGAGTATCGCGGCGCAGGCCGCCGCACCCCACGCGGCGAGGAACAGCAGCAGGCGCGGCGACGGGGTGACGGCAATTTCAAGGTTGCCGGATCCGCGCGATGACGAGGGCGAGACTGGGGTCGACGCTGGGTTCACCGGCCAGCAGATACGCGGCCAGCTCGGGATCCTGCAAGGCGAGTAGCCGGACGAACGCATCGCGTTCGGCGCTTGACGCGCCGCCGAAGTCGCGATCGAGATAGCGGGTCATCAGCACGTCGAGCTCGCGCATGCCGCGCCGGCAAGCCCAGCGCAGCCGCCCCGGCGGGACGGCGGCGTCGAATCCGGGCGCCGCGGCGGCGGTCATGTCGCGATGCGCGTCAATGCTGGCGGTCGACCATCATCTTCTTGATCTCGGCGATGGCCTTCGCGGGGTTCAGGTCCTTCGGGCAGACCGTGGTGCAATTCATGATCGTATGGCAGCGATACAGCCGGAACGGATCCTCGAGTTCGTCGAGCCGCTCGCCACGCGCCTCGTCGCGGCTATCGATGATCCAGCGGTAGGCGGCCAGCAGCGCCGCGGGGCCGAGGAAGCGGTCGCTGTTCCACCAGTAGCTCGGGCAGGCGGTCGAGCAGCAGGCACAGAGAATGCAAGCCGACGGCCGGTCGATCTTCTCCTGCTCTTCCGGCGTCTGCAGCCGCTCGCGATCCGGCGGTGCCGGCGTGCGCGTCTGCAGCCAGGGCTTCACCGCCGCGTACTGCGCATAGAAGTTGGTGAGGTCGGGCACCAGATCCTTGACGACGGGCATGTGCGGCAGCGGATAGATCTTCACGTCCCCCTTCACGTCGGCGCAGGCCTTGGTGCAGGCCAGTGTATTGCTGCCGTCGATGTTCATCGCACAGCTGCCGCAGATGCCCTCGCGGCAGGAGCGCCGGAACGACAGCGTCGGGTCGACCTCGTTCTTGATCTTGATCAGCGCATCCAGAACCATCGGCCCGCAGGCGGCCAGGTCCACCTCGTAGGAATCCACGCGAGGGGCCTCCTTCGCTTCGGGGTCGAAGCGATAGATGCGGAACGTGCGCACGTCCTTGGCGCCCGCGGGCGCCTTGTGCACGCGGCCGTTCTTGTTGATGCGGGAATTCGGGGGCAGCATTAAATCGAGCAACTCAGCCATGGTGTCGGTCCTGGTCTCTGTGCATGTCTCAGTACGTGCGTGCCTTCGGGGGAATCGACTCGACGTCCCGGGTCAGCGTCGAGAGCTGAACGGGTCGATAGTCGAAGCGCGTCGCGCCGTCCGCGCCCACCCAGCACAGCGAGTGCTTCATCCACGTGACGTCGTCGCGATCCTTGAAGTCTTCGCGCGCGTGCGCGCCGCGGCTCTCCTGGCGGTTCTCCGCGGAACGGATCGTCGCAACGGCCTGGCCGAGCAGGTTCTCGAGTTCGAGCGTCTCGACCAGGTCGGTGTTCCAGACGAGGCCCCGGTCCGTGACGCGCACGTCGCCGAACGACTCGAACGTCCGGGACATCTTCTCGCAGCCCTGCCGCAGTGACTCGCCGGTGCGGAACACGGCCGCGTCGCTCTGCATCGTCTTCTGCATCTCGAGCCGGATCGCGGCCGTCGAGCGGCTGCCGTTCGCGTGGCGCAGCCGGTCGAGGCGCGCCACCGCCGGGTCCCCGGCGTCGCGCGCCAGCGGCCGGTGCGGCACGCCGGGCTTCACGATCATCGCCGCGTGACGACTCGCCTCGCGACCGAACACCACCAGGTCGAGCAGCGAGTTGGAGCCGAGGCGGTTCGCGCCATGCACCGAAACGCAGGCCGCCTCGCCGACGGCCATCAGGCCCGGGACGATGGCGCTGCGGTCGCCGTCGCGCACCGTGACCACCTCGCCGTGATAATTGCAGGGAATGCCGCCCATGTTGTAGTGCACGGTCGGCAGCACCGGGATCGGCGCCTTGTTGACGTCGACGCCGGCAAAGATGCGCGCGGTTTCGGCGATCCCCGGCAGCCGCTGCTTGATGACCTCCGGCCCGAGATGCTCGAGGTGCAGGTGGATGTGGTCGGCCTCGGCGCCGACCCCTCGCCCCTCGCGGATCTCGACGGTCATCGAGCGCGAGACGACGTCGCGCGAGGCGAGGTCCTTGGCGTTCGGCGCGTAGCGCTCCATGAAGCGATCGCCCCGGGAGTTGGTGAGATAGCCGCCCTCGCCACGCGAGCCTTCGGTGATCAGGCAGCCCGAGCCATAGATGCCGGTCGGGTGGAACTGCACGAACTCCATGTCCTGCAGCGGCAGGCCCGCGCGCAACGCCATGCCGCCGCCGTCGCCGGTGCAGGTGTGCGCCGACGTGCAGGAAAAATAGGCGCGGCCATAGCCGCCCGTGGCGAGGATCACCATGTGGGCGCGGAAGCGGTGCAGCGTGCCCTCGGCGAGGTTCAGCGCGATCACGCCGCGGCACTCGCCGTTCTCCATGATCAGATCGATCGCGAAGTACTCGATGAAGAACTCGGCCTCGTTGCGGATCGACTGCTGGTAGAGCGTGTGCAGCATCGCGTGCCCGGTGCGGTCGGCCGCGGCGCAGGTGCGCTGCGCGATGCCCTTGCCGTACTGGGTCGTCATGCCGCCGAAGGGGCGCTGGTAGATGCGGCCGTCGGCGGTGCGCGAGAACGGCACGCCGTAGTGCTCCAGCTCGATGATCGCGGCCGGCGCCTCCTTGGTCATGAACTCGATCGCATCCTGGTCGCCGAGCCAGTCGGAGCCCTTGATGGTGTCGTAGAAGTGATAGCGCCAGTCATCCTCACCCATGTTGCCGAGCGCGGCCGAGATGCCGCCCTGCGCGGCGACGGTGTGGCTGCGGGTCGGGAACACCTTCGTGAGGCAGGCCGTCGTGAGGCCGGCCTCGGCCAAACCGAGCGTGGTGCGCAGACCGGCGCCACCCGCGCCGACCACGACGACGTCGTAGGTGTGATCAACGAACTGATAGGTTGCCATCGGATCCTTACCGGAGAACGGGCGCGTCAGGCGCCCTGGAATGCGACCTTGAGCACCGCGAATACCCCGGCGGCGCCGACGATCGCGTGCAGGAACGACGAACCGAGCAGCGCGGCGAGCTTCACGCCATGCGCGTGCACGTAGTCCTCGATCACGACCTGCACGCCGAGCCACGAGTGATGGCAGAGCGTACCGACCAGCAGCACGAGAAACACGGGTGTCCACGACGCACCCATCCACGACCGCACCGTCAGGTAGTCGAAGGACGGCAGGCCGAGCAGGGCGAAGACGAACCACAAGGTCATCGGCACCAGCGCGATGGAACTGAGGCGCTGCACCCACCAGTGCGAGACGCCCTGCTTCGCCGAACCATGGCCGAGCGCGCGGCCGAGTGGGGTCTGCAGGCTCATGACGCGCTCCGCTGCTGGTTCATGACGCGCTCCGCGCGATGAACGCGAGGTAACCGATCGCGAGCGTGATGACCACGGTCGCGAGCAGCGTGACGACGTTGCTGCGCTTCACCTCGTCGCGTTCCATGCCGAGACCCAGGTCCCAGGTGAGGTGACGGATGCCGTTGCACAGGTGATAGGCGAACGAGGCCAGCCAGCCGGCGAGCAATAGTTGCACGAAGCCGTGCGACAGCAGGCGCACCGCACCGGCGTAGGCGGCCGGCCCGGTTGCCGCCGCCATCAGCCACCAGACGAGCACCAGCAGCCCGACCGAGAGAATGACGCCGGTGATCCGGTTGGCGATCGACATCGCCATGCCGGTGGTGAACCGCCAGACCTGCAGGTGGGGCGACAGTGGCCTTTCGCGCATCGAAGTTCCTCAATAAATCTGGCCCGGCAATGCCGGATCTGCAAAGGAGACCCGGGCCGCAGCACGGTGTCCCGGATGAGCCCTAGAAGTCGATACAGCGCCCTTTTCTTTCCCAGTCGCCGTACCGTGTCGGGTCCGGTCCGGAGGGGCCGCCGAATTCAGTCTCGGGTACCGGTGGGGCGCCGTCCGCGAGTGGGGACCCGGAAAGGTCCGGAGGCTCGGCATCGCGGCCTGGGCCTGGTACGTCAGGCGCCAAGGGCGCGTCGGGGACGGGGTTCTGCATCACCACCAAGTTTGCCAGAATTGCGCGCCCAAGACCAACGGAAACCCAAGGAAAAACAAGGTTCAACAACAATGCATCCGCCACTGACCCCGGTTCCGCTCGAGACGCTGGCGTGGATCGCGGTGCGCGGCCCCGACGCGCGCAAGTTCCTGCAGGGGCAGCTGTCCCAGGACGTACTTGGCCAGCCACCCGACCGGGTCGTCCTGGCGGGTTTGCACAATCCACAGGGTCGCACCACTGCGATCCTGCGCCTCGTGCCCCATGCCGAGGATGAACTGCTGCTCGGGCTGCCGGCAGAAATCGCCGCGGCGGTCATCCAGCGGCTGAACCGCTACGTGCTGCGCGCGAGACTGACCGTGGAAGACGTCAGCGCCAGATGGCTGGCGGTGGGCCTGGCCAGTGCCAGTGCCAGTGCCAGTGCCAGTGCAAGTGCCAGTGCCAGTGCCAATGCCGGTGCCAATGCCGGTGCCGGTGCAGGTGCCGCCACGGCGCTGGCGGACGCCGGGTTGCTGCCTGCGAGCGCGGCAACGGGCGCGCTGGCTCGCCAGGGCGAGTGCCTCGCCTGGCGCCACACGAGTGCGCCGGCCGAGAGATTCATCCTGCTGGCGCCCCGGGGCGGGATCGTGGCGTCGGCGCTGCGGCCGTCCGACGCGGCGTCGACGGCGGCCGAGCGACGCGACTGGCATGCCGCCGATGTCGCCGCCGGCCTGCCGCAGGTGCACGCGGCGACCAGCGAGGCGTTCGTCGCGCAGATGCTGAACCTCGATGTATTGCAGGGCATCGCGTTCGACAAGGGCTGCTACACCGGCCAGGAAGTGATCGCGCGGGCGCACTACCGGGGACGAGTGAAGCGGCGGATGCAGCGCTTCCGGACTGTCGGCGCTCCGGCCGCGCGGCTCGCCCCGGGCGACACGGGCACCCTGGTGGACGGCCGCGGGTTTCGCGTGGTCGAGGTCGCGGAGCTGGCGGATGGACGGCGCGAATTCCTCGCGGTCGCACCCCTGGCGGCGGGCGCCGCGGCCGAGGACGAAGGCGGGAGCGCGCAAACGTCCCGCTGGGACGCCGAGATGCTGCCCCTGCCCTACGCGCTACCGGACTGAGGCCCGCATCGAATCGGAGATCGAACCCGGGATCGACTCAGAGATCGACCAGCTCGACCTGGTCAGGGGCGAGCGCGATGCCGAGGAACGCCGCGCCGACGCGCGCGAACCGCGCCACGCCTTCGGTGGCCAGAAACCGCATGCTGCCGGGCGCTGAGTCCACGTCGGCCCCCGCGGCGCCCGTCACGCCGGCGACGCCGGGCGCACCCGCGGTGCCCCCCGCAGCGGGTCGCTGCAGCGCGAACTGCACCGCCGCCGCGGTCGTCGCTGCAGAATCGACGATCTGCACGTCCGGTCCGACGACGGTGCGGATGGGCTCCCGCAGCAACGGGAAGTGCGTGCAGCCGAGCACCAGCACGTCGGGCCGCTGCCTCGCATCGACACGAGCGAACAGCGGGTCGAGGTAGCGGTGCGCGACGGCCTCGGCGACCGCGCCTCCAGTCCAGCCCTCCTCCGCGAGCGCCACAAACAGCGCGCAGGACACGGTCTCGACCTGCACCATGGGCCGCCGTTGCGCGATCGCCCGCTGGTACGCGCCGCCGCGGATCGTGCCCTCGGTGGCGATCACGGCGACATGCTCGCGTCGGGTGGCGGTGCAGGCGGCCTCGGCGCCCGGCTCCACCACGCCGATCACCGGCAGGCCCGGGTAGCGCGCGCGGATCGCCGGCAGCGCCACCGACGCGGCCGTATTGCAGGCCACCACCAGCGCCGCGATGCCGCGCGCGACCAGCGCATCGGCGGCCTGCAGCGCGTAGCGCACGACGGACTCGCCGCTCTTGGTGCCGTACGGCAGCCGCGCGGTGTCGCCGAGATAGAGGAAGTGCTGGGACGGCAGTCGCTCGCGCAGCGCGGCGAGCACCGTCAGCCCGCCGACCCCGGAATCGAAGACGCCGATCGGCGCATCGGCACTCGGCGCGGGCAAGCGCGCTACTCGGGCCGCAAATGCGGGAACAGCACCACGTCGCGGATGGAGGCTGAATCGGTCAGGAACATCACCAGCCGGTCGATCCCGAGCCCGAGTCCGGCAGTCGGCGGCATGCCGTATTCGAGCGCGCGCACATAGTCGGCGTCGTAGAACATCGCCTCCTCGTCGCCCGCCTCCTTGCGATCGACCTGGGCGCGGAAGCGTGCCGCCTGGTCCTCGGCGTCGTTGAGTTCCGAGAAACCGTTCGCCAGCTCACGGCCGCCGATGAAGAACTCGAAACGGTCGGTCAGGAAGGGGTCGCCATCGGTGGCGCGCGACAGCGGCGACACTTCGGCCGGATAGGCATGGACGAACGTCGGGTCGAGCAGCAGGTGCTCGCAGGTCTTCTCGAAGATCTCGATCTGCAGCTTGCCCGCGCCGTCGCCCGGCTTGAACGCAATGCCGAGCCGCGCGCAGGCCTCGCGCAGGTACGGCACGTCACGCAGCCGCGTCCTGTCGAGACCCGGATTGTTCTCGAGGATCACCTGCTCCACCGAGACGCGCCGGAACGGCTTCCCGAGGTCGTAGTCACGCCCCTGGCTGGGAAACTGCAACGCGCCAACCACCGTCTCGGCGACGCCGCGCATCAGGCGCTCGACCAGGTCCATCAGATCACGGTAGTCCGCGTAGGCCTGGTACAGCTCGAGCATCGTGAACTCGGGGTTGTGGCGCGTCGACAGCCCCTCGTTGCGGAAGTTGCGGTTGATCTCGTACACACGCTCGAAGCCGCCGACCACGAGCCGCTTGAGATAGAGCTCGGGCGCGATGCGCAGGTACATCGGCATATCGAGCGCGTTGTGGTGCGTGACGAAGGGCCGCGCCGCCGCGCCGCCCGGAATCGGCTGCATCATCGGCGTCTCGACCTCGACGAAACCGGTCGAGTCGAGCATGTCGCGCAGGAAACGCACCGTCCGGGTGCGCTTCAGGAAGACCTCGCGACTGCCTTCGTTCATGATCAGGTCGACGTAGCGCTGGCGGTAGCGCGCTTCGGTGTCGGCGAGGCCATGCCACTTGTCGGGCAGCGGTCGCAGCGACTTCACCAGCAGCCGCAACGACTCGACGCGCACCGACAGCTCGCCCGTGCGGGTGCGGAACAGCGGACCCTCGACGCCGAGGATGTCGCCGATGTCCCAGCCCTTGAACGCGTCGTAAATCTCACCGAGCACATTGCGCTGCAGGAAGACCTGCAGCTGGCCGGAGCTGTCCTGCAGCCGCGCGAAGCTCGCCTTGCCCATCACGCTGCGCAGCATCATCCGGCCCGCGATGCGCACGCGCACCGGGTTCGCCTCGAGGACCGCGCCCTCGAGATCGCCGTAGCCGGCGAGGATCTCGGCCGCCAGCGCATCGCGGCGGAAGTCGTTCGGAAACGGCACGGCCTCCTGCGCCCGCAGCGCCGCGAGCTTGGCGCGCCGCTCGGCGACCAGCCGGTTGTCGTCGTCGAGGCTCATACGCCCGCCTTCAACGACGCTTCCATGAACTGATCGAGGTCGCCGTCGAGCACGGCCGTCGTGTTGCCAACCTCGACGTTGGTGCGCAGGTCCTTGATGCGGGACTGGTCGAGCACGTAGGAGCGGATCTGGTGGCCCCAGCTGACGTCCGACTTCGAATCCTCCAGCACCTTCGCTGCCGCGTTGCGCTTGTTGACCTCCAGCTCGTAGAGCTTGGCCTTCAGCATCTTCATCGCGGTGGCGCGGTTCTTGTGCTGGCTGCGCTCGTTCTGGCAAGCGACCACGATGCCCGAGGGCAGGTGGCGAAGTCGAACGGCCGACTCGGTCTTGTTGACGTGCTGGCCGCCCGCCCCGCTCGAGCGGAACACGTCCATCTCGATGTCCGCGGGGTTCAGCTCGACGCTGATGTCGTCGTCGACCTCGGGCGAGATGAACACCGACGCGAACGAGGTATGGCGGCGATTGCCGGAATCGAACGGCGACTTGCGCACCAGGCGATGTACGCCGAGCTCGGTGCGCAGCCAGCCGTAGGCGTGGTCGCCCCGCACCTCGAGGGTCGCGCTCTTGATCCCGGCGACTTCCCCGGGGCTCGAGTCGATCACTTCGGTGGAAAATCCCCGCGTCGCAGCCCACTTCAGGTACATGCGCATCAGCATCTGCGCCCAGTCCTGCGCCTCGGTGCCACCGGCGCCGGCCTGGATGTCGACGTAGGCGTTGTGCGAGTCCATCTCGCCGCGGAACATCCGCTTCAATTCGAGTTTGCGGACCAGCGCCTCGACCGCAGGAACGTCGCGCTCGATGTCGCGCGCGGTCGACTCGTCGTCGTCGGCTTCGGCGAGCGCGAGCAGTTCGAGGGAATCGCTGACGGCTGCGGTGGCGCGGTCCAACTGCTCGATCTCGGTGGCGAGCTTTGCGCGTTCGCGGCCCAGCTCCTGGGCGCGATCGGGACGGGTCCAGATCGCCGGATCCTCGAGCTCGCGCCCGACTTCCTCTAGTCGTTCCTTCTTGTTGTCGTAGTCAAAGAAACCCCC
>JAYTNX010000195.1:0-1916 GCA_043748075.1 Pseudomonadota bacterium | reverse complement strand
CGACATCCTGGTGAACCCTTCGGTGGAGAATTCCCGGCGCTGGATTCTGGCGCTGTCGCGGCTGCCGGATGGCGCAACACGGGAGCTCTGCGCCGATCCGGACGTCTTCGCACAGAATCGGCTCTACGCCATCCGGATCAATGACGAATTCACGATCGACGTGATGCCCGCCATCGCCGGGCTGACCTGGGAGGCCATGCAGCCGCACATCATCACGATGCGGATCGAGGAGACGTCGGTCAGAATCCTCGACTTGCCCGGCCTGCTGAAGACGAAGCAGGGCCTGCGCCCCAAGGACCAGATGGATGCGGCCGTGATTGCGGCGGCCATTGCCGCCGCGGAAAAGAGGACGTAGCGAAGTCCGGTGTGTTGGCAACTCGGTCGCCAGACCGTACCGCCACTCAGGCCGGTGTGGCTGCGCCCGAGTCGGCCGCCACCGCTGCCCCCGACGCTTGTGCCGCGGTCACTTCGGTTGGAACAGCCCCGACGGTTGCGCCGCCGTCCACAGCCGAAGCAGCATCTACCGACGCGGCGGAGTCGACGACGGGGCCGCCATCGGCAGTGTCGGCCGTCTCCGCGACCGGTGCAACGCTGACCGCGGCACCCGCGGCGCACTGGCGTTCAGCCACAGCGAAAGTCTCGGCAGTGAGTTCGAGCGCCGGCACGTCGATCGCAATCTCCAGCACCATCGCCACACCGTCCGGCAGCACCTCGAGCGTCTTCGCGCCATTCCTGGGTACGGGAATGCGCCGCCGGAAGCAGTAGTGCAGCAGCGCCGCAGCCACCCAGGCCGGCGAGCGGTTCACCGTTTCCGGCTCGGCGGCACCGACGCGCTGCGCCTGGATCGTCACCGCGCCGCCGCCGCCCCCGTCGATGACCAGCGAATGGCCGGTACCGCGCCAGATCCAGCCGTTGTGTTCGCGGTCGAAAGTCAGCGCCGCATCGAGCAGCGCCGGGAGGGTGAACTTCAGCCTGCGACTGTCCTGCAGCGTGAGCCGACTCATGCGGGTATCCGGAGAATGAGAGAATGGAGCGTACGCCCGAGGGGTACACCGCCGGTGTGCGGCCGTTCGCAGTTGACGCCGCCTGTGCCCGGAGCTGGACTATGCTGAAGCGCCTCGACGACCTGCCGCACGTCCGCCAGGGCGACGCAATCGGCGCCCGGCTGCGCGCCGAGCGACAGGGGAATCGCTGATCCACGCGCGCCTCTCTTCAACAGGCACCGTCGACGCCGGTCACGAACTGCACTACAGGCGGCCCGTCGAAGCAGGCCATCATGGGTTCGTGATCGGTGCTGTTGGCCAGATGCGCGCGATGGCCGTCCATGGACGGAAAGCGCTCCACGACGGTGAACTCGACAGGCTCGCTCGCCGAACGGTACAGCGTGTACTCCAGCGTCTCCGGCTCCTCGCGCAACACGCGGCGTCGACGCGCGGCGAAGATGTCGATGAATTGCGGCTCGAGGCCGGGGCGGATGCGAATCGTCGCGATCACGGCAAGCATGGGTGGCGCACTCCTGAGGATCGGTGGAGCCTGAAAGGACAGTGGCCTCTCAGGCGAGCGGCCGGGTGATTCAGAAATCCTTCGCCGCGAGCGCCCTGCGATAGGCGCCCAGCCCGCCCACCAGGCACAGCAGCGCGAGCGGCACGCCGATCGCGACGAGCGCCGCGAGCGACTGGCCGACCGCCTCGTCGCGACCGAAGACAAGGTCGGTAAAGGACGCCACCACGGTTGGGCCGAGACCGATGCCGGCGAGGTTGATCGCGAACAGATAGACCGCCGCGACCTGGCCGCGCATCTGGTTCGGCGTGATCTCCTGAATTGCGGCGGCACCAGCCCCGAAGGGCATCGCGGCGCTGAAGATCGCGGCACAGTACAGCACCAGCGACAGCGTCGGATCGGGCACCAGCGGTGCG
>JAYTNX010000194.1:0-3852 GCA_043748075.1 Pseudomonadota bacterium | reverse complement strand
TGGGTGAAGGGCTCGACCGCGCCGAGGCGCGGGCTGCCCTCGAGCGGCGTCGCAACGTCAGGGAACTGCGCCAGCGCGGTGCTGCCACCGAGTCCGAGCGGCGTCTGGAGTTCAGCGTCGAGCAGGCTCCGTCGCGCGCCCGGATCGCCCGCCTCGATCGAGGCGGATGCCACCAGACTGCGGCACGGCCCGTCGCCGGGCAGGCCGCTGGCGGTCACCGACCCCGGCAGTGCGCCGGCAATGAACCGTGGTTCTGCCGGGCGGAAGGTACAGAGGGCGAGCAGATCGTCCACGCTCCCGGTGGCGGCGTGCTCCATGGCGATCGGTGTCGTGGCGGTCGCGGTGGTCTCGGTCGCGGGCGAACTGGGCCCCGCCGAATCGCGGGCCTCGCCGGCCGGCGCAGAATCGTCGTCCGTGGATTCGCCGGCGGCGCGCGGCCCCTGCTCGTCCATGACTTCGGAGAACGCCGTCGTCTCGCCGTCGCGTTCCACCGGACGTGGGTCCGCGTCCGGTGTGTTGACGGGTCGGGGCGCGGTGAGCGCAGTGGGAGCAGCGGTGCTCGGCTTTATCATGAGTTCTCCAGGTTCGGACGCTGCCGCCTCTGCGGCGCCCAGTCGTCGGCTTCACGCTGTTCGGCGCGAGCGACGGTCACCCGCTCTTCCTGGCGCCAGCGTTCGACGACGCTGGCCACGGCGCGGGTGCGTGTGGCTGCCTCGTTCCAGCGATGCCGCTCGAACTCGCATTCCAGTTCGGTGCGCGAAAGCAGCAGCGCCTGCTGCCGCACGGCTTCGCCGATCCGCGCGACGAAGGCGTGATAGTCGCGCAATGCAGCGGCATCGATTCCTCCGGCCGTGCGTTCGCCGAGGCTGCGCAGGTAGTCGTCGCGATAGCGCTGCAACTCACCGAGCCGCGCCCGCGCCTCGCCCACTTTTGTCTCGGCCGCACTGAGCCGCGCGCGGTGCTCCTTCTCGGCGTGGTCGAGCCCGTCGCGAAAGTGATCCAGCCGCTGCGCGCGCCTCATGCGCCGTTCTCCCCGCCGGCGGCGCCGCCGAGCAGGTCAGCGAGGCTCTGCAGACTGCCGTCGAACGTCGCGCGCTCGGACAGGTCCTGGTCGAGAAACTGCTGCACGAGCGGCCACAGGGCGACGGCCTGGTCGAGCTGCGGGTTCGCGCCCGGCCGCCATGCCCCGAGCGTCACGAGGTCGCGCGACTGGTTGTAGGTCGCGATCACCTGCCGCAGGCGGCGCGCCAGCGTCAGCTGGCGACGCGATGCGATTTCGTTCATGACGCGGCTGACCGAGGCCTCGACATCGATCGCCGGGTAGTGACCCGCTTCCGCAATGCGGCGCGACAACACGATGTGCCCGTCGAGGATGGCGCGCGCCGCGTCGGCGATCGGATCCTGCGGGTCGTCACCTTCGGTGAGCACGGTGTAGAACGCCGTGATCGACCCGCCTCGAGCCGTGCCGTTGCCGGCGCGCTCCACCAGTTGCGGCAGTCGTGCGAAGACCGACGGCGGATAGCCCTTCGTGGCCGGCGCCTCGCCGATCGCCAGCCCGATCTCGCGCTGGGCCTGCGCGAACCGCGTCAGCGAATCCATCAACAGCAGCACCGACCGGCCCTGGTCGCGGAAGTACTCGGCGACCGTGGTCGCGAGCCAGGCGCCGTGCAGGCGCATCAGCGGCGGTGCGTCGGCCGGAGCCGCCACGACCACCGCGCGCTGCCGGTCCACTGGTCCGAGGATCCGGTCGACGAATTCCTTCACTTCACGACCGCGCTCGCCGATCATGCCGACGACGATGATGTCGGCGGCCGTGTACCGCGCCATCATTCCGAGCAGCACGCTCTTGCCGACGCCACTACCCGCGAACAAGCCGACGCGTTGACCGCGGCCGATGCTGAGCATGCCGTTGATCGAGCGCACACCGACGTCGAGCGGTTGCACGATCGGCTGCCGTTGCAGGGGATTCACGGGCACGCCCATGAGGCGCCCCTCGCCACGACACCGGATCGGACCGAGCCCGTCCAGCGGCTGGCCTGCCCCGTCCATCACGCGACCGAGCATGCCCTCGCCGACCGGCACGACGCCCGAACGCAACGTCGGAATGACGCGCGTCGACGGCTCCAGCCCGTGCAGGTCGCCGGTCGGCATCAGCAACAGGCGCTCGCCCGAGAACCCCACCACTTCCGCCTCGGAACTTGCGCCGCGTCCGGGGACCAGCAGGCAGCGATCGCCGATGGCCGCCTGGCATCCGGTCGCTTCCAGCGTCAGTCCCACCATGCGCGTCAGTCGGCCCTCCACCACCAGCGGCACCGGCGACGCGAGCCGCGCGGCATAGCCCGCCAGCCTTGCGCCGAAGCCCGGCAGTGCGTTGCGGTTCATGTCGGGCCCGGCGTCGCGTCGCCGTCGGCGAGGCGCGCCTCGTCGTCGGCGCGGTCCTGCCCGCGCTCGTCGCCGAGGATCGCGGCCACCACGGCGGCCACGCGGCTGTCGAAGCGGCCGTCCACCTGCGAGACGTCGGTGATCACCCGGCAGCCGCCGCGGGCGAGCACCGGATCCTCGACGATCGACCAGGCGCGTTCCGCCGCGGGTTGGGCGAGGCGCTCGCGTACGATCGCCGCATCGGCGGGGTGCAGGTGCACCCGCACGTGACGCGCACTGGCCGGCAAGGCGGTGACGCATTCACGAATGATGGCGATGACCTGCGCCGGGTCCTGCCGCAGTTCGCGACGCGCGAGTTGCGTGCCGGTAGCGAGGGCGAGGCGTGCGAGCTCCACGGCGGCGAGGTCGTCGAGGCGCTCCAGCGGTCGGCCCAGGGCCTCCAGCAGCCGGCCCACCTGCGCGATGCGGTCGTCGAGCTCGTGCTGCTTCGTCTCGGCCTGCATCGCGCCCGACGTCAGCGCTTCGCGCCGCCCCTGCTCGAAGCCTGCGGTCCAGGCCTGCCGCTGCTCCGCATCGAGCGCGGCAGCGCTGCGGGAACCACCGTGAAGTGAGACCAGCGGCCCCCTGACCGTCGGCAGCACCCAGGCGGCCGGCGTGGCGCGACCTGAGCCGGGCGCACCCTCAGACATAGGAGTCTCCGCCCTTGCTGCCGAGCTGGATGGAGCCTTCCTCGGCGAGCTTGCGGGCAATCACCAGGATCTCCTTCTGCGCCGCCTCCACATCCGAGAGCTTCACCGGGCCGTGCGAGGCGAGATCGTCGCGCAGCATCTCGGCGGCGCGCTGCGACATGTTCTTGAAGATCTTCTCCTTCAACCCATCGTCGGCCGCCTTCATCGCCAGCAGCAGCTTGTCGCTCGTCACCTGACGCATCAGCTCCTGCATGCCGCGATCGTCGACCTCGATCAGGTTGTCGAAGACGAAGATCAGGTCCTGGATCTTGTTGCCGAGCGCTTCGTCGCTGGCCGAGATCTCCTGCATCACCACGCTCTCGATGCGCGGCTCCAGCAGGTTGATGATGTCCGCGACGACCTTGGGACCGCCGAGCACGGACTTGCGGACCTGCGCCGATCCCGAGAACTGCCGCTCCATGATGTGGTTCAGTTCCTGCAAAGCGCCGGGTTGCACGCCATCGAGCGTGGCCACGCGCAGCAGCAGTTCGGAACGCACGTTTTCCGGCAGCAGCGCGATCACTTCGGCCGACTGCTCGGGTTCGAGGTAGGACAGGATGATGGCCGCGATCTGCGGATGTTCCAGCCGGACCAGCTCGGTGATCGCGCCCGCGTCCATCCATTTGAGAGCCTCCAGGCCCTTGCTGGAGCGACCCAGCAGGATGCGGTCGATCAGGCCGCCGGCGCGGTCCTCGCCGAGCGCATTGATCAGCGTCCGGCGGACGAACTCGTCGCTCCCCAC
>JAYTNX010000193.1:0-1500 GCA_043748075.1 Pseudomonadota bacterium | reverse complement strand
ACGCTGCCGGGCATGGGCTGGGCGGCCGTCAGCTCGTCGGCCGATGGCAAGTCGGCCTACGTCGGCAATTTCTGGACCGGCGAACTCGTCAAACTGCGGCTCGAGGACGGCGCCGTCGTCGCACGCACGAACGTCGGCCAGAAGGAATCGCTGTCGGGCGTCGCGCAATATCGCGGCCGCTGAGGCGCGACGCCCGGCCGTCAACGCGTGATGATCGCGTCCGCGGTCTTCAAGCGCTGTTCAACCGCTGCATCGGGCGCCGGCACGTCCATGCCGCGCTGCACGGCCGGCCGCGCGCCGAGTTGCGCGAACCAGCGCGCGAGGTGCGGAAAGGGCGCGAGATCCACGCCTGACCACTCGTGCTGCGCCACCCACGGATACACCGCGATGTCGGCGATGGAATAGTCGTCGGTGAGGAACTCGGACTTCGCGAGCTGGCGGTCCAGCACGCCATACAGCCGTCGCGTCTCGTTCTGGTAGCGCTCGATCACCACCGGAATCTTCTCCGGGAAGTAGCGGTGAAAGACATTGGCCTGACCCTGCATCGGGCCGACGCCCCCCATCTGGAACATCAGCCACTGCATCACGCGCGAGCGACCCTGCCGGTCGAGCGGCAGCAGGCGCCCCGCCTTCTCGGCGAGATAGACCAGGATAGCGCCGGACTCGAACACCGCGAAGTTGCCGTCGTCGCGATCGACGATCGCCGGGATCCGGCCGTTCGGATTGATCGCGAGGTACCACGGCTCTTTCTGTTCGAGCCGGCGAAGGCCGATCGAATGAACCTCGTAGGGCGGGCCCAGCTCCTCGAGGGCAATCGAGACCTTGCGCCCGTTCGGCGTCGTTGCCGTATAGAGAACAATCATGCCGGAGCGCGCGCGCCGCCGGCTCGCCCGTGGACAGCGCTCGCGCGGCTCGCATTCACGCGGCTTGCGACAGCGCCGCTTCGTCGCGCAGGCTCTGGATCATCGAGGTGCGCAGCAGGAACTGCCGCGCCAGCACCGGATCGGCGGCCTGGCGCATGTAGTCCGCCTGGCGCTTCGCCTGGATGTCCGGATCCTTCGATTCCATCAGCTTCTTGTTGTTGATGGTGTGTTCCTGGACGAACTTGGTGCAGATCGTGCGCCGCTGCCGGTCGTACTGCGCGAGCAGCGCGCCGGGATCGCCGCCGTGGTGCACCTGGATCAGCTTGTCGGCGAGGGTCCAGGCGTCGTGGATGCCGCCGTTCATGCCCATGCCGCCGAGCGGGTTGTTCAGGTGCGCCGCATCTCCGGCGAGCAGTACGCGCCCGCGGTGCCAGGTGCGCGCCACGCGTTGATGCACCCGGTAGATCGTGCGGTGGCCGATCTCGTAGTCGCGATCGTGCGGCGCCATGTGATGCAGGCGATCCTGGATCCAGCGCTCGGAGAGGAACAGCGCATCGTCCTCGATCTTCGGATCGGTCGGGATCAGCACGCGCCACAGCGACGGCGTGCGCAGCAGCACCAGCCATTCCTCCGGATC
>JAYTNX010000192.1:0-9096 GCA_043748075.1 Pseudomonadota bacterium | reverse complement strand
ACCAGCAGCAGCATCGGTCGCAGTCCGGCGTTGATCTTCAGCAAACCCGGAGCTGTTGCAGCTTCGGCCATCGTGTTCTCCGTTCAGACAGGGCAGCGGTCGACTCGGACATCAGACCGGCATGTTCATGATTTCCTGGTACGCGCTGACCAGCTTGTTGCGAACCTCGACGGCCGCACGGAACGAGACGCTGGCTTTCTGCATCTCCAGCATCACCTGCGGCAGGTCGGTGCCCGGCTTTCCCAGCTCGAAGTCCATCGCTGCCTTGCGCGCGCTCTCCTGTGTCGCGTTCACCTGGTCGAGCCCGCTGCGCAGCACCGCGGCGAAGCTGACCGAGGACGTCGCGCCCTCGGGTACCGCGCCGGCCTCGCCCAGACGACCCATCGCGCCGCCGGCTTCCGAGCGGATCGAGCGGATTTGCGTCAGTACGCGGTCGATTTCCATCTGGCTCACGGCAGGGCTCTCGCGGCTCAGGCGGCCGGCACGGCGACGCCGGCGGCGCGCAGTCGGGCCAGCTTGTAGCGCAGGGTCCGCGGGCTGATGCCCAGACGCTCGGCGACCAGGCGGCGCGTCGACTGCGGATCCTTCAATGCCTCCAGCAGCAGGTCGCGCTCCGTACGCTCGAGCGAACGGGCCAGCGCACCCGCCGCGCCCGTCTCGTCGGCGGTGATCGCATCGACCGCCGCGTCGCCCTGACCTCCGCCGATCGATTCGAGTTCCAGATGTTCCGGACCGACCACCGGACCGGTGCAGAGGATCAGCCCCCGCTGCAGCACGTTGTCGAGTTCGCGGGCATTGCCGGGCCAGCGATACATCAGCAGCACGTGTGCGGCATCGGCCGAGAGCGCCGGGATCGGTTGGCCGGGCCGCACGCGCCAGGCGAGCAGCTGCATCGCGATCGGCAGCACGTCGTCACGACGCTCGCGCAGCGGCAGCAGATGCAGGGGAAACACGTTCAGCCGGTAGTACAGATCCTCGCGGAAGCGCCCCGCTGCCACCTCGCTGCGCAGGGTCCGGTTGGTGGTAGCGATCACGCGCACGTCGAGCGCGAGCGAGCCGCGTCCGCCGAGACGTTCGACTTCGCGCTCCTGCAGCACGCGCAGCAACTTGGCCTGCAACCCGAGCGGCATCTCGGAAATCTCGTCCAGCAGCAGGGTGCCGCCCTGTGCCTGCTCGAACTTGCCGGGATGGCCGCTGTGTGCGCCGGTGAAGGCGCCACGCTCGTAGCCGAACAGCAGAGCCTCCAGCATGGTCTCCGGTATGGCGGCGCAGTTGACCGCCACGAAGGGCTTCGCAGCGCGCGGTGACTGGCGATGGATGAAGCGCGCGAGCACCTCCTTCCCGGTACCGGACTCTCCGGAGAGCAGTACCGTGCAATCGCTCGCCGCGACGCGACGCGCGAGTTCGATCAGACGTCGCGAAGTGTCCGCGACCGCCACGGGCTCCGGCCCCTCGCAGTGATACGTTTCGTTCGACATGTCTCGGTCTCCGCTCCCGTGTGCCGGGCCGCTTCGAGGGAGAGAGGAGCAAGAACCATGCCGGCCCGTTTGTTGCCGCAGGGCGCGAACCGCGTCACGGCCCGCGGCGACGGCGCGCCGGCGGCGTCAAACTTCCGACAGCGACTCGCTGCCGGCGAGGCCGAACTTGCGCAGCTTCTCGACCAGCGTGGTGCGACGCAGACCGAGCAGTCGCGCGGCCTGCGCCACGGTGCCGCCCGAGCGATGCAACGCCTGTGTCACCAGGCGATGTTCGATTGCAAAAAGATGCGCGCGCAGGTCCATCCCGTCGGGCGGCAATTCGCCTGCGTCGGGCGGTGCGCCCGCGAGCGTCGCGGCTTCGGCGCCGCAGGTCAGCAGCGCCAGCGTTGCGGCACTGTCGAACGAGTCCGGGCCTTCCCCGGCGTCGAAACGACTCGCGCCGCCGTCTCGACCCGCAGGAAGTGGCAGCGACCAGGGCAGAGGGCTCGCGGCCGAAGCCTCGAGCCCGATTTCCAGGCCGGTGTCCGCGGTTTCGCCGGGCCGCACACTCGGCCGGTACCGCGGCGGCAACTGCGCGACATCGACCGGCAGGCCGCCGTGCAGGATGCTGAGTCGTTCGACGAGGTTGCCGAGCTCACGCACGTTGCCGGGCCAGGAATGTCGACGCAACGCGGTCAGCGCCGCCGGCGTCAGCGCGATGGCGGGCCGGCCAGCGGCGCGGTTCTGCTCGATGAACTCACCGATCAGCACGTCGAGGTCGTCGAGCCGCTCGCGAAGACTCGGCATTTCAATGGGGAACACGTTCAGGCGATAGAACAGGTCACCGCGAAATTGGCCGCTGAGGATGGCCTCGTCGAGGTTGCGGTGGGTCGCGGCGACGATACGGACGTTGCAGCAGATCGGCTGGTGATTGCCGACCCGCTCGAACACGCGCTCCTGCAGCACGCGCAGCAGCTTCACCTGCATCGTCACACTCATGTCGCCGATCTCGTCGAGAAACAGTGTGCCCCCCTCGGCCACCTCGAACCGTCCCTTGCGCGTGGAGTAGGCGCCGGTGAACGACCCCTTCTCATGGCCGAACAGCTCGCTTTCGAGCAGTTCTGCCGGAATGGCGCCGCAGTTGACCGCAACGAACGGCCCCGACCGACGCCGGCTCGAGTCGTGGATGGCGCGGGCCACGACTTCTTTGCCGGTGCCCGATTCGCCGAGAATCAGCACACTCGAATCGTGCTGCGCCACCTGCTGCAGCAGATGCCGCACCTCGCGGATGGCCGGAGAGGGTCCGCTCGGCAGGCGTACGCCGCTCGTCGCGACCACGCCGCGGGTCGACGCGTCGTCGCGGTGTGCCAGTGAATGTTGGGCTGTGGTCACGGTCATCCCCTGCAGGTCGTAAGGGGAATTGTCCGGCGTTATGCAATACGCGGACGTGCACCGGCGCGGCGTTCGCCGGCCGCACAATGCAGCCCCGTTCACATTTCGCCGCGAATCGGGGTTGCCACTAGTCGCCGAAAAAGGCTTGTTTTAAGGGTTTTTCTGATACTTCGGGGAAACCACTAGGCGCGACGCTGCGTGCGTCCTCCCGCCACCTGCCGACGATGGCGTCGAAACACGAGGCGTTCGAACTGGTCGGCCACCTGGTCCTGCAGCGGCTCGAAGCGCACGTGCACATGGCGCTCCGCCGGACCTTCGGCGACCCGCCCCGCCAGCGCCAGCGGCTGCACCAGGCATTCCTTGAGATGGATCTCCACCAGGCCGAACGCGTCGGGCGGCGGCGGCGCACCGGCACTCTCCCAGACGATGCCGTGAGGATTGAATCGCGCGGCCACCGCGGGAGGGCGCGATTGGCTGGCCGCCAGCAACGCGCCGACCATGTCCAGCAGCAGGTTCACCTTGAGGTCGATGCGCACGACGTCCGCCGCGTGTGGCGAGTCCTCGGCCAGCTTGTCGTGCTGCCCGTGCTCCTCGAGCGCAGCGCAGGCGAGCAGGGTCCGCAGGTTGCGATCCGCGAGGCTCGCCGCATGCACCGCGTCCAGCGGCGCCTCGAGTGGCCGGAAGGCCACCGGGAGCACCTCCGCATAGGCAAGCTCCTGGTGGAGAATCACGGTGTCGCCGGTGCCGGGCATGCTCAGGCACTCGCGACCCGGCGCAGCTGGTTCAGCACGCGCTCCGATTCGAGCACCGCGCTGCGCAGCGCCGCGACGCAACCCGCCTCGTGCTGGCAGCCTTGCTGCGCCCGCTCGAGGTCGGCGAGCAGGCGGCGTCGCGCGCGTATCGTTCGCGCCACGTCCGGCCAGGCCTGGTCCATGGCTTGCCCGACCAGTCGACCGGTCATTGCCACGATTCCCTCGGCGAGGAACCGCTGCCGCGTCGATTCGAGGCGCGCGCGGCGCGAGCGGGCGGGCATCAGCGCGGCTCCCTGCGCAGGGCCCGCGCCTCCGGTGGCAGCGCGATCCAGGCGCCGCGGATCTCCTGCAGCAGCGACGCCACGCGTTCGAGCAGCTCCGGCTTGTCCGAGACATGGGCCTGCAGCAGCTGACGCGACATGAAGTCGTAGAGGCTGTCGAGGTTCTGGGCGAGTTCGCCCTGGGCCAGATCGAGACTGCAGCGCAGCTCGTCGACGATCGCGAGCGCGCGCTGCAGGTGGGCACTCTTTTCCGCGGTCGCCTGGCGCTCCATGCAGCCGCGTGCCTGGGCGATCCGCGCGAGGGCGCCGTCCATCAGCATCACGATCAGCCGATGCGGGTCTGCGTCGTTGACGCCGCCATGGGTGGCAACCATCTGGTAAGCGGCGAGCATCGATGCGCGCGACGTGGCGGTCATGGCGGGTCTCCGGTATCTCGTCCTGGGCAGGAGGCTTAACGGCCCCCGCTGCAAGGACTTGAGCTGTCCGGGCCCGCACCGCGCCTCGCGCCGGCACGAGTCGCGGCGATGCGCCGCGACGCGCATCAGCCGGTTTGCTCAGGTGCCGGAGGCCCTGGTGAGCTGCTGCGACAGGTAGCTGCTGGTGTTCTGCAGTCCGGCCAGCAGCTTGTCCATCGCGATGAACTGCGCGCGGTAGCGGCGTTCGACCGACTCCATCCGCACTTCCAGCGAAGCCTGATCGCGCGCCAACGACTTCTTGCTGCTCTGCAGGCTGTCGGTGCGCGCCGTGACCTGGCCGTCCGTGCGCAGCGACCGGTCCAGCACGTCGGCGATCCGCACCGCCACGCCGTCCGTCGAGCCGAAGAGCTTGCCCACGGAATCGAAGTCCGCCGCAAGCGCCTTGGTGAGTTTCGCCTCGTCGAGACTGAAGCTGCCGTCGGCACCGATCGTGATGCCGATCGCGTTGAGCGAGTTGTAGGGTGCCGTCGCAGTCGTCGACGGCGCCGAAATCTGCCGTCGCAGGCTGTCCTCGACGCCGCGCAGCATCGAGTCGCCCAGCAGCGGCCCCCCCGTGCTGGTGGCGGGGTCGTACGCGCGCAGCTTGGCGAGCGTGCTCATCGTGGTGTTGAGGTCGGTGACGAAACTGCGCACCTTGTCGCGGGTCGCCGCGTCGTCGTTGGCGACGTTCAGCTGCAGCGTCGTGCCGGGCCGTGCGGCCACCAGCGACAGCGAGACGCCGTCGATCGCGTCGTTGATGACGTTCGTCGGGCTCTGCACCGTGAAGCCGTCGATCACCGCCTCGGCGTTGCGCGCCGCCGCGATCTCGGTCAAGTTCATCGTGCCGCCCGGCTGGTAGACCAGCGCGGTGAGTCCACCGTCGCCTCCTGCCGCCGCCACCTGAATCGCGTTGCCGGCGCCACCCTTGCGCGCCGTCAGCACGAGGCGCGCGCCATCGACCGCCTGGATCAGGGTCGCCTGGACCGTGTCGTTGGACGGCGCCGCGTTGATCGCGTCCCGGATGCCGGCGAGGCTGCTGGCGGTGTCCGCGATCGCAACATCGAAGGACTTGCCACCGCTGGTCAGCGTCAACGTGCCCGTTCCCACCACGGCGGTGGACCCGGCCGGATAGGCTGCCGAAGCGAGCTTCTGTGTACTGGCCAGCTGGCGGATTTCGACCGCGTAGGAGCCGGTTGCCGCGGCCGATGTGGCGGTCGCTGCATACACGGTCTTGTCGGTCGATTCGGCGCGTCGTGCCTGAAACGCACTGGCGGTCTTGAGCCCCGCCACGGCGCCCTGCAGGCTGGAGAGTGCGCCGCGTAGGGTTCCCAGCGCCGATAGCTGCGTGGTGATGCGGGTGTTGGCGCGCGTCAGGCGTTGTTCGGCCGGCGCGCGCTCGGCGGCGACGAGCTGGCTGACCAGCCCGTTGATATCGATGCCGGAGCCGACTCCACTGGACCGCAACGTCGGCACGCGTCAGGCCTGCCCGTCGATGATAAGACTGGAAGTGCGCGGCGCGTCCGATCGCAGATTTTCCGCTATCTTCAGCGCCGCTTCCGTCGGAATCTGGCGGATCAGCTCGCCGGTCGCAGGATCGCGCACGCTGACGACCACCTTGCCGCTGTCTTCGTCGACGCGGAACTGCAGGCTCCTGCCCACGCTGCGCGCAAAGTCTTCCATCCGCTTCGCCGCCTTTTGCAACGAGGCGTCCGCTGCGGCCTGGCCACCACCGGCCTCCGTCACCGCGACGCCTTTTAACACGGCGTCTGGCACCCGCGGAACGTTCGACGCCACGACAACCGATGGTGGCGGCGTCGACGGCATGACACTGGTGACCCGATCGATGGCTGCGCTGTTCATGATCCGATCTCCTCAACGAACGCAAGGCGGACGACGGCCCCTGCAGGGCCGCCGCCGCCTTCGGACATTGCCCTTTCAGGCGCTGTCGTCATTGCCGTCTTCGGATCATCGCAGCAACGTTAGGACGTTCTGCGGAACCGAATTGGCCTGCGACAGGATGGCGACGCCGGCCTGCTGCAGGATCTGGGCTCGAGTCAACATCGCGGTCTCCTCCGCGAAGTCGGCATCCTGGATTCGCGAGCGCGAGGCCGCGAGGTTCTCGGACGTGGTCTGCAGATTCGAGATCGTCGACTCGAAGCGGTTCTGGATCGCACCCAGGTTCGCCCGGCTCGAGTTCACCGACTTCAGTGCTGCATCGAGTGCCGACAGTGCCGTGTTGGCTCCCGCAAGCGTCGAGATGTCGACAGCCGACACCGACGTGCCGGTCGCTGCGATGGCGGTGGCACCCGGGTTGAACGCTCCGGTGAACGTCATGCTGCCCGTCGTGCCCGCCGGCGCCTGATACGACAGGTTGACCGTGGCGCCAACCGTGCCGACCGGTCCGATACCCAGGTCAGCGATCGTCGAGGCCGTTGCCGCACCGACCGCATATGCGACCGTGATATTGCGACCGTCGGCCGCCGTGAGGCTGACGCCCGCACCCGTATCCGCGGCCACGACTCCGGTCACCGAGGACTGCGCATTCAGCGCCGTAACCGCGTTGGCACGATTCGTCGCGGCGGATGCCGTCACACCGACGGCGATCGCGATGCCGTTGAGGGTCACGGTAGCCGCGCCGAAGGCGGTCGCAGTCAGTGCCTGCGTGCCCGCCGCTTTCACGTTTGCGTTGGCGCTGGCGCTCAAGCCGGAGATTCCCGAGGCATTGACCGCGGTCGAGATCGCACTGGCGTCGTTGGCGATCGTGCCGAGCGAGGTCGTGATGCCGCCGACGGTGATCGACTGCGCCGCCGCCGTGCTCGAAGCCGTGCCGATCGACTGGTTCGTCAGCGTGAAGCCCTGGAACTGCCCGAGGGCGCTGGAGCGGGCGCTGGCGATCGACGAGATCGTAATCGTCTGGCCGGAGTTGGCACCGACCTGGAACTGCTGTGCCGAGAAGGAGCCGTCCAGCAGGTTGAGGCCGTTGAACTGCGTCTGGGTCGCGACCCGATCGATTTCCGCCGACAGCTGCGAAATTTCCTGCTGCAGGGCGGCGCGATCCGAGGCGCTGTTGGTCGAGTTGGCAGACTGCACCGACAGCTCACGCATGCGCTGCAGGTTGTTGCCGATCGACGCGAGCGAGCCTTCAGCCGTCTGCGACAGCGAGATGCCGTCGCTGGCGTTGCGAACAGCCTGGTTGAGGCCGCGGATCTGGGAAGTGAAGCGTTCGCTGATCGCGAGGCCGGCCGCGTCGTCCTTGGCGCTGTTGATGCGCAGACCGGAAGACAGGCGCTGCAGTGAGGTCGCGAGGTCGCTAGCGGAGGTCGACAGGTTGCGCTGCGCGTTCAACGACATCACGTTGGTGTTGATGACTTGTGCCATGAAACTGACTCCTGAACTGTTGGAACTGCGCCGGACCGTTCCGGGTCGCTTGAGGGTTGAGGGACCGGCGCCTTAGCGCTTCGCCGTTCTCCGAACCCTGTATCGGTCCGGGTCGCCCCCACTTGAGTCTCCGACCGGGGTGCACGGTCGCCGGACTGCGACCTGCATCACGCTGCTCACAGATAGTCGAACAGGGACAGCCCGGCGATGCGGGTGTAGGACTGCTGCGCGGCCTGAAGCGTGACCAGTTGGGCGTTCATCCGGGTAATCGCGGTCGAATAGTCGACATCGCGGACCGCCGACAGCTCGGTGTTCAACTGCAGGTCGAGGTCTTCGCGCGTCACGCCGGCCGCGTCCAGCCGCGAGAGCCGGGAGCCGACGTCCGCGCGGACGTTGAGCAGGTGGTCGGAGGTCTGCGCCAGTTGCAGGATGATGCCGTTCATCTGCGAGGAGAACTGCGCGCGCGCCGCGGTCGTGCCTGGCGTCGATTCGAGCACCCCGACGAGGGAGTCGAGCGTGGTGAACACATCAGCCAGGCCCGCCGGCGCGACGATGAAGCGGTCGCCCACCGCAGGCTCGCCGCCAATTGCGATCTGCGCGCCGAACACCGTGATGGAGCCTCCAGGAGAGTACGGCCCGCCAGCGATCACCGCGTTGCTCGAATCGAGCACCTGGTAGCTCGAGATCGTGTCGAACTGGATGGTGTAGGTTCCCGGCACCCAGGCCGCGAGATTCGTCATCGTGCCCGGATCGAGAATGCCGCTGCCGGTGTTGGTGGTGGCCGCGCTGGCGCGAAACGTGCCGTTGCCGCCCGGTACACTCATGAAGACGTCGTTTCCGGAATGGCCGTCGGCGATCTGCTGGCTGCTGCTGATCTGCACCCTGCGCGTGCCATCGTCGCCCGCGTAGGCGACCGCGGCGCCGGCGCGCGAGAACGGCCTCGCGCTCGTGGTGGTGCCACCGAACACGTATTCGCCGCTGGCATCCTGGCGGTTGGCGATGGCGAGCATCTCGTCGACTCGCGACCGGATCTCGACCGCGATGGCGCGCCGGGCACCGGCATCGACGACGCCGTTGTTGGCCTGCAGCGTCAGTTCTTGAACGCGGCGGATCAATTTGCCGGCATCGGCGAGCGCCTGTTCTTCGAGCGACAGGCGGCTGTTCAGCACCGCGGAGCTGGCTTCGTACTGGCGGTTCGCAGCGAGCGCGCGCTCGAGGTTCTGCGACTGCACCGCACCGCCCGGGTCGTCGGCGGCGGTGACAAAGCGTCGGCCGGTAGAGATCTGGGCCTGGGTGCGGGCGAGCTCCGCCTGGGTGCGCAGCATGTTGGCCACGCCACTCTGCTGCATCGAAAGGCTTGACACTCGCATCGCGGGCTCCC
>JAYTNX010000191.1:0-19128 GCA_043748075.1 Pseudomonadota bacterium | reverse complement strand
AAGTTCTTGCAAGAAGAGATGGGCGTGAAGAAGATTCGCTTCCCGAACACTTCGGGCATCGGCATTAAGCCGGTATCCAGCGAAGGCACTGAGCGCTTGGTGCGCAAAGCGATTCAATACGCGATTGACAATGACAAGCCTAGCGTGACGATTGTTCACAAGGGCAACATCATGAAATTCACTGAAGGTGGTTTCCGTGATTGGGCTTACGCATTGGCGCAAAAAGAATTCGGCGCCGAATTGATTGACGGCGGCCCATGGTGCCAGTTCAAGAACCCGAAAACGGGCAAAAACATCATCATTAAAGACAGCATTGCCGATGCTTTCTTGCAGCAAATCTTGCTTCGCCCCGCTGAATACAGCGTGATTGCCACGTTGAATTTGAACGGCGATTACGTCTCTGACGCGCTTGCCGCGCAAGTTGGCGGCATCGGCATTGCCCCAGGCGCAAATTTGAGCGACAACATCGCCATGTTTGAGGCCACGCACGGCACAGCGCCAAAATACGCGGGTAAAGATTACGTGAACCCAGGCTCTGAGATATTGTCTGCTGAGATGATGCTGCGCCACATGGGCTGGACGGCTGCTGCTGACCTGATTATTTCTTCGATGGAGAAATCAATCGCTAGCAAGAAAGTCACCTATGACTTTGCTCGCTTGATGGAAGGCGCAACGCAAGTGTCTTGCTCAGGTTTCGGCCAGGTGATGATCGAGAACATGTAATCTCGGTTATTGCCCAGATAAAAAAGCCGCTGAAAAGCGGCTTTTTTGCTTTTACGGTTTTGTAAACGCTGGCCTTGAAAAATCGCGCCTAGCCTTAAAATCAAAGAAATGAAGCAAACATCGGAAACGTATTTGGCTACCAAATCGCCACCCCCGCCAGCCAAGCCGCAAACGCGCCCCATGCCTGACGAAGACGATGGTGGCGGCACGGCAGTACTGGAGCGCCTACCGCTCAAAACCAAGCCACCGCAGATGTATCAGGTGGTGCTACTCAATGACGACTACACGCCGATGGAATTCGTCGTCGACGTGCTGGAGCGCTTCTTCAGCATGAGTCGCACGAACGCCACCCGGGTCATGCTCGAGGTCCACACGAAAGGCAAGGGAGTTTGCGGCGTGTTCACCTACGAGATCGCCGAGACGAAGGTTGCGCAGGTGACGACGTACGCGCGCGACCATCAGCATCCGCTGATGTGTACGCTCGAACAGACCTGACCTCGACCGACCAGCCCCCAAGGACATCTCAAAGTGCTGTCAAACGAACTCGAAGCCTGCCTCAATGACGCCTTCCAGATGGCGCGCGAGGGCCGGCATGAATTCCTGACCGTCGAGCACCTGCTGTACTCGATCCTCGAGACGCCGCGGGTGCGTGAGGTGCTGCGCGCCTGCGGCGGCGATGTGCCCAAGTTGCGCCAGGACCTGAAGGATCACATCGAGCAGACCTCGCCGCGCCTGAAGGCGGGCGAGGAACGCGAGGTGCAGCCCACGCTCGGCTTCCAGCGCGTGCTGCAGCGTGCGGTTTTCCACGTGCAGTCCAGCGGCCGCAAGGAAGTCGGCGTCGCCAACGTACTGGTCGCGATCTTCAGCGAGAAGCAGAGCCACGCGGTCTACCTGCTCGGCAAGCAGGAAGTGGCGCGCCTGGACATCGTCAACTACATCTCCCACGGCATGTCGAAAGTCGCCGAGGAGAAGTCCGAGAAGGAAGAGGGCTCCGCGGAGCCGGGCGAGCGCGACCCGGAGGGTGGCGGCGCGCTGGAGAAATATGCCTCCAATCTCAACCGCCTGGCCCAGGAAGGGCGCATCGACCCGTTGATCGGCCGACAGCTCGAGGTGGAGCGCACGATCGAGATCCTGTGCCGGCGCCGCAAGAACAACCCGCTGTATGTCGGCGAGGCCGGCGTGGGCAAGACGGCGATCGCCGAAGGGCTCGCCCGTCGCATCGTCGAAGGGCAGGTGCCCGAGGTGCTGTCCGACTGCACGATCTACTCGCTCGACATGGGTGCGCTGATCGCCGGCACCAAATACCGCGGCGACTTCGAAAAGCGCCTCAAGGGCGTGATCACCGAGCTCAAGAAGCAGCCGGGCGCGATCCTCTTCATCGACGAGATCCACACCGTCATTGGCGCAGGTGCCGCCTCGGGCGGGGTCATGGACGCCTCCAACCTGATCAAGCCGGTGTTGACCAACGGCGAGATCCGCTGCATCGGTTCCACCACCTACCAGGAATACCGCGGCATCTTCGAGAAGGACCACGCGCTCGCGCGTCGGTTCCAGAAGATCGACGTCGTCGAGCCGACCATTCCCGAGACGATCGAAATCCTCAAGGGACTGCGCAGCCGCTTCGAGGAGCATCACAGCGTCAAGTACACCGACGGGGCCCTGGGGGCTGCGGCCGAGCTCTCGGCGCGGCACATCAACGACCGCCACCTGCCCGACAAGGCGATCGACGTGGTCGACGAAGCCGGTGCGCGGATGCGCCTCAAGCCGGTCGCCGAGCGCGAGACCACGGTCGACGTGCACCACATCGAAGAGGTGGTGGCGCGAATGGCCCGTATCCCGCCCAAGACCGTCTCCAGCAACGACAAGGAGACGCTGCGCAGCCTCGAGCGCAACCTGAAGCTCGTGATCTTCGGCCAGGACAAGGCGGTCGAGACGTTGTCGGCGGCGATCAAGATGGCGCGCTCGGGCCTGGGCGACAATCGCAAGCCGGTCGGCAGCTTTCTGTTCGCCGGTCCCACTGGCGTCGGCAAGACCGAAGTCACCCGCCAGCTCGCCATCGCGCTCGGCATCGAGTTCATCCGCTTCGACATGTCCGAATACATGGAGCGCCATACGGTGTCGCGCCTGATCGGCGCGCCCCCGGGCTACGTCGGCTTCGACCAGGGCGGCCTGCTGACCGAGGCGATCACCAAACATCCGCATGCCGTGCTGCTGCTCGACGAAGTGGAGAAGGCCCATCCGGACGTGATCAACCTGCTGCTGCAGGTCATGGACCACGGCACGCTGACGGACAACAACGGCCGCAAGGCCGACTTCCGTCACGTGATCATCGTCATGACCACCAACGCCGGAGCGGCCGACATGGCACGCGCCTCGATCGGCTTCACCCATCAGGACAATGCCAGCGACGGCATCGAAGCGATCAAGCGCCTGTTCTCCCCGGAGTTCCGCAACCGCCTCGACGCGGTGATCCAGTTCGCGCCGCTCGGCACGGCCACGATCGAACGCGTCGTCGACAAGCTGCTGATGGAGATCGAAGCCCAGCTCGAGGCGAAGCGGGTCACGCTGATCCTCGACGATCAGGCGCGCCGCTGGATCGCCGACAAGGGCTACGACCCGAAGATGGGCGCGCGGCCGATGGCGCGGGTGATCCAGGAGTACATCAAGCGCCCGCTGGCCGAGGAGTTGCTGTTCGGCAAGCTCGTCGGCGGTGGCGTGGTGAAGGTGTCGGTGGCGTCCGACGGCTCGGGCCTGAAGCTGGAAAGTTCGCCGCTCGAGGAGCCCGCCGCGCTGACGTCTTGACGCGGCGAGGGCCCCACGACGCCAGAGTGCCGCGGCCGCGGCCGCGGCAGCCGCTTCAGCGTCCGCGGTAGACGATGCGGCCCTTGGACAGGTCGTACGGCGTCACTTCGACGGTGACGGTGTCGCCGGTGAGGATGCGGATGTAGTTCTTGCGCATCTTGCCCGAGATGTGCGCAGTGACGACGTGCCCGTTCTTCAGCTTCACGCGAAAAGTCGTGTTGGGCAAAGTCTCGACGACTTCGCCGTCCATCTGTATCGCGTCTTCCTTGGACATCAGGTTCGGGTCATCCGGACAAAAAGGAGCGCGGATTCTGCCCAAACACCCCCCTGTAATCAATGAATCCCGCGTGAATCGCACCGCGAAGGGGCGGAATCACGCGCCGGGCGCACCCCAGCGGTCGTCCACCGTCGGGGCGGCGAGGGTTTCGAGCAAGCCGGTGAACTCGAGCCTGGGGATGGCGCGGCTGCCGAGGGACCCGAGGTGGCGCGAGGCGAGTTGGCAATCGATCAGCGCGATGCCTCGGTCGAGGCAGCGCCGCACCAGCGCCGACAGCGCCACCTTGGAGGCGTCGCGTTCGTCGCTGAACATCGATTCGCCGAAGAACACGCGCCCGACCTGCACGCCGTAGAGGCCGCCGACGAGCTGGCCCGCCCGCCAGGTCTCGATGCTGTGGGCGCGGCCGCGGGCATGCAGTTCGCAGTAGGCGGCGCGCATCTCGCGGGTGATCCAGGTGCCGGGTCCGCTGCGCCGCGGTGCCGCGCAGGCATCGATGGTGGCCGCGAACGCGGTGTCGAATCGCACCTCGAAACCGCGGTTGCGCTCGCTCTGCGCGAGGCTGCGGGTGCGCCGGAACTCCGCCGGGAACAGCACCGCGCGCGGGTCGGGGCACCACCACAGCACTGGCTGGCCTTGCGAATACCAGGGAAAAATGCCGCGCCGATATGCCGCGAGCAGCCGGCCGGGGGCCAGGTCCCCGCCGGCGGCCAGCAGGCCGGGCGGGTCGTCGAGCGCGCGGTCGATCGGCGGGAACCACTCGACGCCATCGTCCGGCGCGAGCCAGGTGATCGTCTTCAAGGTTCCGGGTCCGCCGCCGTGGTGCGCCGGTCGCGGTACGGCACATGGCTCTGCACGGCGGCGGCATAGTCGTCGACCGAGGCCGCCTCGCGCCGCAGGTAGTCGCCGATCGCGGTGCGAAAGCGCGCGTCGGCGATGTGGTGGGCCGACCAGGTCAGCGTCGGTTCGAAGCCGCGACTGATCTTGTGCTCGCCCTGCGTGCCCGGTTCGAAACGGCCGAGGCCGCGTTCGATGCAGAACTCGATGCCCTGGTGGTAACAGGTCTCGAAATGCAGGCTGTGGAAGTCGGCGCCCGCGCCCCAATAGCGCCCGTAGAGCGTGTCCTTGCCGACGAAGAAGATCGCGGTGGCGACGATCTTGCCGCCGAACACCGCGAGCTTGAACATCAACGCGTCGCCGAGCGTGCGCACCGCCTCGTCGAAGAAGCCGCGCGACAGGTAGGGCTCGTGGCCATGGCGCAGGAAGGTGTCGCGGTGCAGGTCCCAGACGCGCGCCAACTCGCGCGCGCTGATTTCGCTGCCGAGCCGGGTCTCGAAGCTGACGCCCGCCTCGGCGACGCGGCGCCGCTCGCGCTTCGCCTTCTTGCGCTTGTCGGCGGTGAAGCTGCCGAGGAAGGCCTCGAAGTCCGCGTAGCCGTGATTGGTCCAGTGGAACTGGCAGTCGCGGCGCATCAGCCAGCCCGGGGCGTCGAGGGCCTCGCGATCGGCAGCGTCCGGGAACAGCACGTGTACCGACGACAGCCGGTTGGCGTCGGCGATTCCGCTGAGCGCCTCGAGCAGCTGCGGCACGACGGCCGCGCGATCGAGGTCGGGTCGTACCAGCAGGCGCGGGCCGGTGGCCGGCGTGAACGGCGCCGCGACGATCAGCTTCGGGTAGTAGGGCTGGCCCACCCGCGAATAGGCCTGCGCCCAGCTGAAGTCGAACACGAACTCGCCGTAGGAATGCGACTTGATCCAGCCGGGGGCCGCGGCCGCGAGGCCGGTCGCATCGCGCAGCACGACGAAGCAGGCGTCCCAGCCGGTCCCCGCCCCGATGCAGGCGTTGTTCTCCAGCGCGGCGAAGAACTCGTGGCGCATGAAGGGATAGTCGCCATCGGTCAGTGCGTTCCACTGGTCCCCGGGCAGCGCCGAGATCCGCTGGACGACGTCGGTGCGCAGATCGAGGGACTCGGGCCGCGCGTTCACGTCCATTCAACGGGCCTGGCCGGGGCGGGCGTGGCAGGGCGGCGCATCAGGTCGATGCGTCGCCGTCGAAGCGTTCGAGATAGCGATCCGCATCGAGGGCCGCCATGCAGCCGGAACCGGCCGAGGTGATCGCCTGGCGATAGACGTGATCGCCGACGTCGCCCGCGGCGAACACGCCCTCGATGCTGGTGGCGGTGGCGTCGCCGTCGGTGCCGCCGCGCACCGTGATGTAGCCCCCCTTCATCGCCAGCTGGCCCGCGAAGATCGCGGTGTTCGGCGTATGCCCGATCGCGACGAACACGCCGGTGACGGCCAGATCGCGACGCGACGACGGGCCCGACCCGCTGCCGCTGCCGATGACGCGCACGCCGGTGACGCCCGAGTCGTCGCCGAGCACCTCGTCGACCGCGTGGTTCCACAGCAGCGAGACCTTGCCTTCGGCCGCGCGCGCCAGCAGGCGATCCTGCAGGATCTTCTCGGCGCGCAGTTTGTCGCGGCGGTGCACCAGCGTCACGTGCGCGGCGATGTTCGACAGGTACAGCGCCTCTTCGACCGCGGTGTTGCCCCCGCCGATCACCGCGACCTTCTGGCCGCGGAAGAAGAAACCATCGCAAGTGGCGCAGGCCGAGACTCCGCGGCCCTTGAATCGTTCCTCGGAATCGATTCCGAGATAGCGGGCGGAGGCGCCGGTGGCGATCACCAGCGCGTCGCAGGTGTAGTCGCCGGCGTCGCCAACGAGCCGGATAGGCCGGCGCGAAAGGTCGGCGGTGTGGATGTGGTCGGCGACGATTTCAGTCGCGAACCGTTCGGCATGTTGCTGCATCCGCGCCATCAGCCCCGGCCCCTGCAACCCGTGCGGGTCGCCCGGCCAGTTGTCGACCTCGGTGGTCGTCATCAGTTGGCCCCCCTGCTGCAAGCCGGCGATCAGCATCGGGCTGCGGTTGGCGCGGGCGGCGTAGACGGCGGCGGTGTAACCGGCGGGGCCGGAGCCCAGGATGATCAGTTTGCGGTGTCGGGTGCTCATGCGGGGCAGGGGTATCGAGGGACCCCTCATGTTAGGGCAACTGGCCGCGGGTCGCACCGCCGCAGCGGGTCGCGCGGGGGTCCCGCAGCGCCTTGTCGACGGCAATCGTATTCCCGTAGAATCAATCAGCTAGACCACTTGCTTGCCACGAGAACTCAATACCTTGTCCGATACCGCCGTGCATGGAAAGTCGCCCGCCCGTTTTTCGCTGGCGGTCGCCAGGGGGCTGCGCGAGGGCGCAGTGATTCTCACCGGGGTCACGGCACTCATGCTGCTGGCGGCGCTGCTGAGCTACAGCCCCGACGATCCTGGCTTCTCGTTCACCGGCGGCGGAGGCGGGGTCAGCAACCTGATCGGGCGCACCGGCGCCTGGTTCGCCGATGTGCTGTTTTTCCTGTTCGGCGCGCCGGCGTTCCTGTTTCCACTGATGCTCGGGGCGGCCTGCGGCCTGATGCTCCGCAACCGTGATGCCGCGGAGACGGTGTCGCGCGCCAACTCGCTCGTGCGCGTCGGCGGTTTCGTGCTGGTGCTGTTCGCAGCCTGTGCGCTCGCGACCCTGCACTGGAGCTCCGACTCGATGCGCCAGAGCGCCGGTGGCGTCGTCGGCAGCCTGATCGGGCATTCGGTGCTCGGCAACTTCAACTTTCTCGGCGCCACGTTGCTGCTGCTGGCCTGCTTCATGAGTGGCCTCTCGCTGGCGTTCGGCGTGTCCTGGTTCGAGATCATGGATCGCACCGGGGCAGCGTTCTGGTCCGGTGTCGACTGGGTCAAGGCGCGCCGCATCCAGCGTCGCGATGCCGCCGAGGGCGAAGTGCGCCGCGAGGCTCGCAAGGAAGTCGCCGAGGTCGAGCGCAAGAAGGCCGTGTCGCGCGTCAGGCCGCGCATCGAGGCGCCGGCGCCGGTGCCCGAGAAGAGCGAACGCGTCGAGAAGGAGCGGCAGGTGCCGCTGTTCGAGGCCAAGGCCGGCGAATTGCCGCCGCTGCAGTTGCTGGACGACCCGACCTCCCATGAGGCGTCGTATTCGCCCGAGGCGCTCGAGGCGATGTCGCGCCTGGTCGAGCTGAAGCTGAAGGATTTCGGCGTCGAGGTCGAGGTGGTCGCCGTGCTGCCCGGCCCGGTGATCACGCGCTTCGAGCTGCGCCCCGCGCCGGGGGTGAAGGCCAGCCAGATCAGCGGCCTCGCCAAGGACCTGGCGCGCGCGCTGTCGACGATCAGCGTGCGCGTGGTCGAGGTGATTCCCGGCAAGTCGGTCATGGGCCTCGAGATCCCGAACGAGAAGCGCGAGGTCGTGACGCTGGGCGAGATCATCAAGTCACGCGCCTACGATGAGCTGAATTCGCCGCTGGCGCTGGCGCTCGGCAAGGATATTGGCGGCGCACCGGTGGTGGCCGACCTGCAGAAGATGCCGCACCTGCTGATCGCCGGCACCACGGGTTCCGGCAAGTCGGTCGGCATCAACGCCATGGTGTTGTCGCTGCTCTACAAGAGCACCGCCGAACACGTGCGCCTGATCATGATCGACCCCAAGATGCTCGAGCTCTCGGTCTACGAGGGCATCCCGCACCTGCTGGCGCCGGTGGTCACCGACATGAAGCACGCGGCCAATGCGCTGCGCTGGTGTGTCGCCGAGATGGAGCGCCGCTACCAGCTGATGGCCGCGCTCGGCGTGCGCAACATCGCCGGCTTCAACCGCAAGGTGCGCGACGCGAACGAGGCCGGCAAGCCGATCCTCGATCCGGTCATGCTCGCCAAGGCGGCGAACGACCCGTCGATCGACCAGAAGACCATCGGGGTGCTGCAGCCGCTGCCCTACATCGTCGTCATCATCGACGAGCTCGCCGACCTGATGATGATCGTCGGCAAGAAGGTCGAGGAGCTGATCGCGCGGCTCGCGCAGAAGGCGCGCGCCTCCGGCATCCATCTCGTGCTCGCGACGCAGCGTCCGTCGGTGGACGTGATCACCGGCCTGATCAAGGCCAACATTCCCACGCGCATCGCATTCCAGGTGTCGGCCAAGGTCGACTCGCGGACCATTCTCGACCAGGGCGGCGCCGAGTCGCTGCTCGGCCACGGCGACATGCTCTACCTGCCCTCCGGCACCTCGATGCCGACGCGCGTCCACGGGGCCTTCGTCTCCGACCAGGAGGTGCACCGGGTAGTCGAGTCGCTGCGCAGCGCCTCGCCGCCGAGCTATATCGACGAAGTGCTCTCGGGTCCACGATTCCCGATCCCGGGCATTTCCGGTGAAGAGGGCGAGGGGGGCGTCGAAGGGGGCGATCCGGAACAGGACGCGCTCTACGACGAGGCGGTCAAGATCGTCATCAGCGAACGCAAGCCGTCGATTTCCTACGTGCAGCGCCGCCTCAAGATCGGCTACAACCGCGCCGCGCGGCTGATCGAGGCCATGGAACTCGCCGGCCTGGTCGGCCCGCTGCAGTCGAACGGCGGCCGCGAAATCCTCGTGCCCGCACCCGCGGGTGAGTGACGCGCGTGAGTGATGGGGTGGCGTCGAGGCTGCGAGGTGCGAACGCCCTCGTGCGCGGCAGGCGCCTCCGCCGCTGCGGTGTCGCCGCGCTCGGTGCGCTGCGGCGGGCCGGCTCAGTCTCCGCCGCGGTGCTCGCAGGCACGGCGGTCGCCGCGACAGTGGTCGCCGCCGCGACGGCCGCCACCACGCTGACGGCGCTCGATCGGTATCTCGCGGGCCTCGCCACGCTGCGGGTCGAGTTCAACCAGACGCTGACCGACGGTCGCGGTCGCCAGGTCGAGTCGGTGCGCGGTTCGCTGGTCGTCGTCCGCCCCGGTCGGTTCCGCTGGGAGGTTCGCGCGGCCGCCGATCCCGGTAGCGTCGGCGCGGCCGGTGCCGAACCGACGCAGCTGATGGTGGCCGACGGTCGCAATGTCTGGTTCCTCGACCGGGAACTCGAGCAGGTGACAGTGAAGCCGGCCGGCAACGCCCTGACGGCCACGCCCGCGATGCTGCTCTCCGGCTCGGTCGACCTGCGCACCGCGTTCGACGTCGCCGACGCGGGGAAACGGCAGGGGCTGTCCTGGGTGACGGTGCGGCCGAAGCGCGGCGATGCGGAATTCCGCGAGGCGCGCCTGGCCTTCCAGGGCACGGAGCTGCGGCGCATGGAACTGGACGACAAGCTCGGTCAGAAGGCCGTGCTGATCTTCGGCACGGCCGTGCGCAATGCGCCGGTGGCGCCCGCCGAGACGAGTTTCGTGCCGCCGCCCGGCGTCGACGTGATCGGCAAGCCGGTCGGCTGACGCGGCCGTGTTGCGACCGCTGCGATACCGCACCGTCTGGCTCGCGCTCGGAATACTGGGCGTCCTGCTCATGCTGGCGTTGTCGCTGTCGCCCCAAGGCTCGGTTCCCAGCTATCCGGGAATGGACAAATGGGAACACGCGGCGGCCTACGTGAGCCTGACACTCTGGTTCGCCGCGCTGTTCGAAAGGCGCGGCTACTGGCTGCTGGCGCTGCTGCTGCTGTTGCTCGGCGTCAGCGTGGAGTTCGCCCAGGCGTTCATGGCGCTCGGCCGCCAGAGCGACTGGCGTGACGTCGTGGCGAACGGCACCGGCATTGGCGCCGGCCTGCTCCTCGCGGTGTTCAGCCGCGAGTCGTGGCTGGCGTGGGTCGAGAAGTGGTTGCCCGCGACCTGACCCGCCCGCTGGCCGACCGGATGCGACCGCGCACGGTCGAAGAGTTCGTCGGCCAGTCTCAGGTGCTCGGGCCCGGCAAGCCGCTGCGCCAGGCCATCGAGAGCGGGCAGTTGCACTCCATGCTTTTCTGGGGTCCGCCGGGCACCGGCAAGACCACGCTGGCGCGGCTGATCGCGAAACGCTCCGGCGCCGAGTTCATCGCACTCTCCGCGGTGATGGCCGGCGTCAAGGACGTACGCGCCGCGGTCGAGACCGCGCGCCAGGCGCGCGCCGCCGGCCGCAGCACCGTGCTGTTCCTCGACGAGGTGCACCGCTTCAACAAGGCGCAGCAGGACACCTTCCTGCCCTACCTCGAGGACGGCACGCTGACCTTCATTGGCGCGACCACCGAGAATCCGTCGTTCGAGGTGGTCAGCGCGCTGCTGTCGCGCGCCCGCGTCTACGTGCTGAAGTCGCTGACCGTGACGGATCTCGCCGCACTGGTGCGCCGCGCGGTCGCCGACACCGAGCGCGGTCTCGGCGAGGACAATCTCGTGATCGACGACGATGCGCTGGCACTGCTGTCGCAGGCTGCTGATGGCGACGGCCGTCGCGCACTGAACATGCTCGAGATCGCGGCGGACCTCGCGCAGCCGCGCGATGGCCTCCGCACCATTGCGATGGCGCAGGCCGTCGAAGTCGCGGGCGGCACGCGCCGACGCTTCGACAAGGGCGGCGAGCAGTTCTACGACCAGATTTCGGCCTTGCACAAGTGCGTGCGCGGCACCGATCCGGACGCGGCGCTGTACTGGCTGTGCCGGATGCTCGACGGCGGCTGCGACCCCTCCTATCTCGCGCGGCGCATCACGCGAATGGCCGTCGAAGACGTCGGCCTCGCCGATCCTCGCGGCCTGCAGATCGCGATGGAGGCCTGGGAGGCGTACGACCGGCTCGGCAGTCCGGAGGGCGAGCTCGCGCTGGCCAACGCCGTCGTCTACCTGGCCTGCGCGCCGAAGAGCAACGCCGTCTATACCGGCTACGGCGAGGCGATGGCCGACGTCGAGAAGTTCGGCACGCTCGATGTTCCGCTGCGTTTCCGCAATGCGCAGACGAAGCTGATGAAAGACCTGGGATACGGCCAGGGCTATCGCTATGCCCATGCCGAACCGGAGGCCTACGCGACCGGCGAGCGCTACCTGCCGGACGAGTTGCCCGATCGTCGCTACTACCGTCCCGTGAGTCGGGGGCTCGAGATAAAAATCGGCGAGGCGCTCGCACGGCTGCGCGGCCGCGTGGCGCTGCCCCACCCGGCCGCAGCCGTGGCCGCAGCGACGGAAGGCGGTTCGACGCCCGCCGATCACGGCAAGCCGCCCGGGTCGCGCGAGGGCGGGGGGTGATTGCGCTGCCGGCCTGGATGTTCGTCGCGCTCGGCAGTGCGATAGGCGGCGTGGCGCGCTACGGCGTGGCCACGGTGTTCCCGCTGCTGCCGGGCCGCTGGCCGATCGCTACAATGCTGGTGAACCTCACCGGCAGTCTCTTGATCGGGATCTTTTCCGTCGCACTCGGCTCGCGCGGCGCCGGCCCCGACACCTTGCGACTCTTCTGGCTCACGGGCGTGCTGGGCGGGTTCACGACCTATTCCGCGTTTGCGCTCGAGACGACCTTGCTGGTCGGCGCGGGCGCCAACCTGCGTGCCTTCGGCTATGTGCTCGTCACGGTGCTGGGCTGCCTCGCGGCGGCGCTCGCCGGGCGGGCGATCGGCGGCCTGATCGCCGGGGAGACTTGAGTTGCTCGATTCCAGGACTTTGCGATCCGATCCGGCCGCTGCGGCCGCGAACCTCGCGCGACGAGGCTACACGCTAGACCTCGCGGCCTTTGCGGTGCTCGAAGAGCGGCGCAGGCACTGGCAGGTCACCGCCGACACGCTGCGCGCCGAACGCAATGCGACTGCCAAGGCTGTCGGCATGGCCAAGGGCAAGGGTGAGGACGCCGCGCCGCTGCTGAAACGCGGCGAGCAGCTGACCGGCGAACTGGCGGCGGCCGAAGCAGGACTCAACGAAGTGCAGTCCGAGTCGGATCAGTGGCTGCTGAGCCTGCCGAACCTGCTGCACGAGTCGGTGCCCGAAGGCCGCGACGAATCCGCCAACGTCGAGCTGCGCCGCTGGGGCACGCCGCGTGCCTTCGACTTCACGCCCGCCGACCACGTCGACGTCGGTGCGAAGCTCGGTGGCCTGGACTTCGAAGCCGCGGGCCGAATCTCCGGTGCGCGCTTCGTCGTGCTGCGTGGCGGCGTCGCGCGGCTGCATCGCGCGCTGGCGCAGTTCATGCTCGACCTGCACACCGGCGAGCATGGCTACATCGAGTGCTACGTGCCGTATCTCGTTCAGTCGCAGGCGCTGATCGGCACCGGCCAGTTGCCGAAGTTCGAGCAGGACCTGTTTGCGCTGCGCGGCGACAAGCCGCTCTACCTGATCCCGACCGCCGAGGTCTCGCTCACCAACCTCGTGCGCGAGCAGATCGTCGCAGCCGAAGCTTTGCCACTGCGCTTCGTCGCACACACCCCGTGCTTTCGCTCCGAGGCGGGCGCCTCCGGCAAGGACACCCGCGGCATGATCCGCCAGCACCAGTTCGACAAGGTCGAGCTGGTGCAGGTCGTGAAGCCCGACCAGTCCTATGCCGCGCTCGAGCAACTGGTCTCACACGCCGAGGAAGTGCTGAAGCGCCTCGACATTCCCTATCGCGTGCTCGCGCTCTGCGCCGGCGACGTCGGCTTCGGCAGTGCCAAGACCTACGACCTCGAGGCCTGGCTGCCCGGGCAGGGGGCCTATCGCGAGATTTCCTCGTGCAGCAACTGCGAGGGCTTCCAGGCGCGGCGCATGCAGGCCCGCTGGCGCAATCCGGCGACCGGAAAGCCGGAGCCCGTGCACACGTTGAACGGTTCCGGTCTCGCCGTCGGGCGCGCACTGGTGGCGGTGCTGGAGAACTACCAGAATGCCGACGGGTCGGTGACGGTGCCCGAGGTGTTGCGACCGTACCTGGGTGGTCTCGAACGCATCTCGCGCGCGACGTGAGGGCCTCGTGCCCGCGCGACGCCGCCGGCCGCGCCGACGTGGCGTACGATTGAGTCCATCGGAGAGGTGGCAGAGCGGTTGAATGCTCGCGTCTTGAAAACCGGCGTGGAAAGGTGGCCGAGTGGTTTCGGGCTCCAGTCTGAAACTAGTGGAGCGTTGTTTATGGAAAGGTGGCAGAGCGGTTGAATGCACCGGTCTTGAAAACCGGAGACCCCTTACGGGGTTCGTGAGTTCGAATCTCACCCTTTCCGCCATAAAACAATAACTTAGCGCGGATTATTAATATCAAATGCGGGTACAAATGCGGAACTTGCGTGTGAAGATCGGCAACAAGAAGCCGCGTACTTCTACTGCCCCGCTATTTGGGAAATGTTGCCACTGTGTGGCACCTCTAACCCTCCCGCATAGTCGCGCCCATTGAATAAGCAGCACATCCTCGAAGAGATACGGCGCACTGCCACTGCGAATGGCGGCAAGGCGCTGGGCCGAGATCGCTTCCCTCTGTGCCAATAGTGGACAGGACACCTGACCTCCGAAATTTAGAGTACGCCGCTGTGTTGTGCTACTTGCTGCAACGCACAATTAGATCAGAGCGGCCAGCGGGCGTGTATGCGGAGCAACGATTGACTGAGAAGCTCAAAAGACGTAAGTTACTCGTGTTCCGTAATTTACGTGGTGAGATCAAATGAGCGCCGTTACCGCAACCGAGTTCGCCAAAGGCTTTGGCCGGTTCAAGGAAGAGGCCCAGCGTGAGCCTGTGGCGATTACCAGCTACGGGCGGATCAGCGGGTATTTCGTGTCCGCCCATGAGTACGAGGAACTGCGCCGCTTGCGCGCGTTCGAGCGCCGCGTCTACAGACTCAAGGGATTGCCGGCGGGTGTTCGGGAAGCCATCAAGAACGCGCGGATGGATGCTTCACACGATCATCTCAACGCGTTGCTCGACGAGAAGTAAGGTTTGGGTCTGCCCGAACCGCAACCAGGTCTCGTGATTTCGTACTCGTTCCTGTGGAGCGAGGAAGCCGAGCAGGGGCTGGTTGAAGGTCGCAAGGATCGGCCGTGTGCGATTGTCGTCGCACTGGATGCCACCGAACCCGCCAAGCCGAAGCAGGTCGCCGTGGTCCCGATCACTCACTCGCCGCCACACGATCCTGGCGCTGCCATCGAGATTCCGCGACGGGTCAAGGAACACCTGGGCCTCGACGGCGAGCGTTTCTGGGTCATTCTGGATGAATTCAACGTGTTCGCATGGCCGGGGTACGACCTGCGCCCCATTAGGGAGAAAAATGGACGCGTGGACTACGGATTGCTGCCACCACGCCTGTTTGACCAGATCATCGAGACGATCCGTCAGCTCGACGAGCAGGATGCCATCGCGCACACGTCGCGCGACATCTGAGGTCATGGCGGAGGAAATACCCGCGGGGATGAGCGCGGCGAAGCATTTGGTGACGTATCGGTTCGAATCCCATCCTTTGCGGAAAATCGCAGGCGCTGCCGGGACATCCAGTCTTGATTGCGGCGCCCGCGATGGCGGCTCTATCTCCCAGTTCGATGCGGTTGTGGTCTACGGCGTTGCTCCCGAGGCGGCCGGATAAGGCTGCCAGCCGCAGGTCTGGCGTCAGTCCGGCGCGCGTAGCCCGCGTCAGCAGCATGTCCTCCAAGCTGAAATACTGCCACTGCCCCTTGCTGGGCCGCGGTACGCGCGGCCGCGCAATGCCAACACGCCTGGGCCCTTGTTCCTGGACCCAGCTCGTCGCCTTCAGGTGCTGTTGAATGCAGATTGTCACTTCGGCGCGCAGCGCCATGACCTTAGCCTCGGTCCGATCGACGCCGCGATCGAGGAACACATTCCCGCTCCCCTTGGTGCGGCGGGTATCGAAGGAGGCCCGGCAATTGCTGAGATCTGCCGCATTCTCCCGAAGAGTAGGCAAAGAACGTCGCTACCTTTCCAGCGCCTCAATCATCTCCACCCGCGTCGCATGCCGACCGCCCTCGAAATGGGCGGTCAGGAACGCATCCACGATATCGAGCGCCAGCCCTTCGCCCACCACGCGCACGCCCATCGAAAGCATGTTGGCATCGTTGTGCTGGCGGATCATGCGGGCTGAGAAGGTGTCGACGCAGACGCCGCAGCGGATGCCCTTGACCTTATTCGCCGCCATCATGATGCCCTGGCCGGTGCCGCACAGAACAATGCCAAACCGGCAATTGCCGGAGGCGACGAGCCGCGCCGCCGCTTCGCCGTGCCGAGGATAGTGTGTGCTCTCCGGCGTCGTTGGTCCGATGTCTACCACCACCCAGCCCCGTGCCGCGATATGAACGGCAATGGCGCTGCGGAGTTGAATGGCGGTGTGATCGCTGGAGAGGACGATGCGGTTGCTGATGGTCATGTGGGGCTCATCGTCCAGTGCTCATCAGTCACCGACCATGGTTCGCCCGAAAGGCGCCAGAACACGACAGCCGCGCCGACGGTGCGAGCGATCAGGCGTGCGAGAGAATATTGACCAGGCGACCGAACGGGTCTCCGACGTAAAAACGCCGTACGCCCCAAGGCTCCGTTGTGGGCCCGTATTCCACCACGAAACCCCCTGCAACGGCACGGTCATGTATCTCGTCGAAGTTGTCGACTTCGATCGACAGGTCGGGAACTGCGGTGCCCGATCCACCCTCGCTTGCGATGCTGATCTGTGGTGCGGTTGAGAAATCCGATGCGAACGTCAAGATCCAGCCCAGGTTCATGACGGAACGCATTCCCAGGACATTTGCGTGGAACGCATTGGCCTTGTCGAGCTGCGGTGCCGCAATGTTTGTCACGACTCGGAGGACCGTTCTCGCACTTCAATCGTGGCAGGCCATTTCTGCGCCTGCTGCGATGTTCCTCGAATGCCTCGAACGTCGTCGCGGACAGCCACTCGTCGGCGCCGAAATTCACGCGGCAGGAATCCGTACCTGATACGGCAAGGTAGCCTGCCAATCATGATTTCGTCCTTTGCTGCGCTGGGCCTGCGTCCCTCTCTCCCGCGTTCCGTAGAGGTGAGGGACTACACGGAAGCGAGCTGGGTAGTTCCGGTCTTTTCCGGTGAAGAATCCGGTGTGTATTCCGGTTTAATCCGGTCTATATTCGGGTATGGTCAACACTGACACCCTCCAGATTACGCCTCAGCTCCTGGCCCTGCTGTCGGAACTGGACGAGTTCAAGGGAGCCTGGCGGGCGCTCGGAATCCTCGCGCCCGAGCGACTGAATGCCCTGCGGCGCGTCGCGACCATCGAGAGCATCGGATCTTCCACGCGCATCGAAGGCAGCAAGTTGACCGACCGCGAGGTGGAAGCCTTGCTCGGCCGACTGAGCATCAAGGCTTTTGCGACCCGCGATGAGCAGGAAGTGGCGGGGTACGCCGAGGTCATGGAGACCGTGTTCCAGTCATGGGCCGATATTCCCCTGACCGAGCGCCACCTCAAGCAACTGCATCGCGACTTGCTGCGATTCAGCGAGAAGGACGAGCGCCATCGTGGCAGGTACAAGACTCTTCGCAATGACGTCGCTGCCTTCGATGGCGACGGCAAAATGATCGGCATCGTGTTCGAGACGGCGACGCCTTTCGACACGCCGCGGCGTATGTCGGAGCTGCTGGCGTGGCTCGACGATGTGCGAGCAAACAAGAAGCAGCATCCGCTGCTGATCGTCGCGGTGTTCACCGTCGTGTTTCTGGCGATCCATCCGTTTCAGGATGGCAACGGCCGACTGAGCCGGATTCTGACAACGCTGCTGCTGCTCCAGGCCGGCTACGCGTATGTGCCCTACAGTTCTCTGGAGAGTGTGATCGAGAGCAGCAAGGAGGCGTACTACCTTGCCCTGCGTCAGTCCCAGAGCACGCTGGAGAGCGATATCCCGGACTGGCAGCCCTGGCTGCTGTTCTTCTTGCGGGTGTTGCAGCAGCAGAAGAGTCGCCTGGCTATCAAGATTGAGCGTGAGAAGTCTGCCGTCACCTTGTCCGATCTGGCCGCGAAGATTCTTGACTACGCCAGGGCGCAGGGGCGTGTTACCACGCGCGAAATGGTGCGCGAGCATGGCGCAAGTCCCAATACGCTCAAGTCAACATTCGGTGGCCTGATTCAGAAGGGTCTACTCGTGCGTCACGGCGGAGGTCGCTCGACCTGGTACGCGTTGCCGTAGAGCATTCGCGTCGGTTCGGCGATGGGGAGCCCAGCCACTCCATTCCGGACGGTCTGTCAGTTGGCCCCATATTTGCCGCCGTATCGATCCTTCAACGTAGTCTGACAATCATGAGTTCGTCTTTTGCTGCGCTGGGCCTGGGTCCCTCTCTCCTACGTTCCGTGGAGGAGAGCGGCTACACGGAACCCACGCCGATCCAGTCCGCCGCCTTGCCCCCGGCGCTGCAGGGCCGCGATGTCATCGGTTGCGCGCAAACGGGCTCCGGCAAGACGGCTGCCTTCGGGCTGGCCCTGCTGCAGCGTCTCGACCGCGTGCGTCCGGCGTGGCGCAGGACCTATGCCCTCGTGCTGGTGCCGACGCGCGAGCTCGCGATTCAGGTCGGTGAATCGATCGAGGCGCTCGCCCGCCATCTTGCCAACCCCGTGAAGGTGGTCGTCGTGTTTGGCGGCGTCTCGATCAACCCGCAGATGATGGGACTGCGGGGTGGTGCGGAGGTCGTCGTCGCGACGCCGGGCAGACTGCTGGATCTCGTCGGGCGCAATTCGATCGCGCTCGAGGCGCTCGAAGTGTTGGTGCTCGATGAGGCTGATCGGCTGCTGGACGAGGGCTTCGCCGATGAAGTCTCCCGAATCACAGCGCTCCTGCCGCGGCGCCGGCAGAGTCTGTTCTTTTCGGCCACGTTCCCGCCGCTGGTGCAGGACCTTGCGCGGTCGTTGCTGCGCGATCCGGTGCGAATCGACATGCCAGTCCTTTCCGAGTCGGAAGGGCCCGCCATCGAAGAGCGCGCGATCGAGGTCGATGTGTCGCAGCGCACGCCCTTGCTGCGCCAACTCATCCACGAGTCGGGCTGGCAACGCGTGCTGGTCTTCGTGGCCACGCGGTATACCAGCGAACACGTTGCCGACAAATTGCGCCGCACGGGCCTCGCGGCGGCCGCGTTTCACGGCGACCTCAGCCAGGGCGCTCGCACCCAGGTGCTGGCCGACCTGCACAGTGGCGCGCTGCGCGTCGTGCTGGCGACGGACCTCGCCGCGCGCGGATTGCACATCCCGGAGCTGCCCGTGGTGGTCAACTACGACTTGCCTCGCTCGGCGGTGGACTACACCCACCGCATCGGTCGCACGGCCCGCGCCGGTGCGAGCGGTGTGGCCGTCAGCTTCGTGAGTGCAGCGACCGAGGCCCACTTCCGGCTGATCGAGAAGCGCCATGGCAGGCGGGTGCCACGCGAGCAGGTCGCAGGCTTTGAGCCTCGCGAAACCGTCGTGCCGGCTTCGCCGGCGGAAGGTGGCGTCAAGGGCCGTCGCCGAAGCAAGAAGGACAAGTTGCGCGCAGCGGCTGCGCGCGGAGAGCCGGGTTGACGAAGCCGCGGTACGCCCCGGCGGTATGATGCACGGCAGATGCCGCAAGGCGCGTTGCCCCGTTCCCGCATGAC
>JAYTNX010000190.1:0-9481 GCA_043748075.1 Pseudomonadota bacterium | reverse complement strand
CCTGGCTTTTGACGATCAGGCGCTCTTGCGGACCGCGGCCGTGATTTCCTCGTTGGCGGCCTGGGCCCACTTGCCCATCTCGGCCTGAGCCTGCGAGGCCATCTCGAGCCACTCATTCGAACGCGCGGTCTGACGGCCGACGAACTCGGACGCCAACTGCGCCTGCTTGGCGGCAAACTGCTGCGGATCCTTGGCGGTCAGCGCCGCCTTGGCCTGCGCAATGCTGAACTCGAGAGCTTCCCCGGCGGCTTCGTAGCTGTGGCGGGCGGCGCGCTCGAAGGTGCGCACGGCGAACTCGTTCAGGTCGACGAAGGGCGCCATGGCGCGCTTCTGGAAATCGAAATAGGCGTTGAAATCCTTGGCCTTCTGCGTCATCGGGACTTCCTCCGGAACAGTGGTGTAGGGGCATCATAGCGGGGTTTTGTATGCAGTGCAATATAACTATCGACCGCGTCTGCTTTCATCGGGAAATCTGCTAAACATGTTTAAAATCAATTGGCTAACCTGATATGATTCGCGGCTTCGCCAGCGCCACGCCGTTTTTATTTTTGCGTCGCACTAGCGACGGAGGATTGCATGACCGACACCCCTGACGACTCCCTCAACTGGACCGACGTCTACTTCAAGGGCCAGGAAGAGTTCATGCGCCGCTGGAGCGAGATGGCCGGCAAGGCCACGCAGGGCACCGCGGGCGGCGCGTCGCCGTTCAGCGGCCACGGCGGCCAGAACTGGTTCGCGATGTTCCAGCCGCAGTTCCCCGGCCCCGCCGGCGATCTCGCGAAGCGCTACTTCGGCTTCTACGACCAGTACCTCGGCGCGACGCGCGGCCTCTGGGAAGTGCTGACGAAGTCGATGGTGAATCCCGACCCGACGGCACGTGCGCGCGCCTTCACCGAAGGGCTGCAGACGCTGCAGCAACCGTTCACGCAGATCTGGTCGCAGTCCGCGTCGATGTTCGGCATGCCGGGATTGCCGGGGGCCGAAGGCGGTGCCGATTTCCTGCAGCGGATGACCCCGCTGTCGATGACCAAGGCGTTCGGCAGCGGGGTCGAGTTGCCGGCGCTGGGCCTGACGCGCGAAAAGCAGGAATCGATGCAGCGCATGCAGAAGCTGACGGGCGAGTTCCTGCAGCAGCAGGCGCAGCTGATGCAGCTCTGGGGCGGCATCATCGGCGATGCGCTGAAGCTGCTGGGCGAGCGCGTCGCGCAGAAGCTGCAGGCGGGGGAGATGATCGCCTCGAGCAAGGCGCTGTACGATCTGTGGATCGAATCAGCCGAGTCGGTGTTCGCCAAGGCGGCGCACAGCCCGGCCTACGCGAAGGCGCAGGCCGAGCTCGGCAACACGGTCGCGAAGCTGCGCACCGAGCAGCGCATCGCGATCGAATCGACGAGCAAGCAGTACGATCTGCCGACCCGTGACGAACTGAACACCGTGCATCGGCGGCTAAAAGACCTGAAGTCCGAGCTGCGGCGCGTCAACGCGCGGCTCGACGACACGCAGAAGGCGCTCGAGGCTGCCCACGAGGCCCAGGCCGGAGAGAAGAAGACAGCTACCCCTATCGGGAAAGCGACTACCAGGAAGGCAAAGTGATGTCGGACAAGAGCGTCGATCCGCAGGTGGCAATGCGGGAACTGATCGACTTCAGCCAGAAGTTCGCACAGGGCATCCCGGCGCTGCAGGCCGCCTCGGGCGTCGAGGTCGGCTGCTCCGAGAAGGAAGCGGTGTTCCGCGACGACAAGGTCACGCTGTACCGCTACAAGCCGATCGCCAAGCCGGCCGGCGTGACGCCGCTGCTGATCTCCTATGCACTGGTCAACCGCCCGTACATGATGGACCTGCAGCAGGACCGCTCGCTGATCCGCCGCCTGCTCGAGCAGGGGCTCGACATCTACCTGATCGACTGGGGATACCCGAACGGCGCGGACCGTTTCCTGGATCTCGACGACTACATCAACGGCTTCCTGCACAACTGCCTGCAGCACGTGCTAGACGAACACAAGATCGACGCGGCCAATGTGCTCGGCGTCTGCCAGGGCGGTACCTTCAGCCTGTGCTACACGGCGCTGAACCCGGAGCGGATCAAGAACCTCGTCACGATGGTCACGCCGGTGGACTTCCGCACGCCGGAGAACCTGTTGTCGAAGTGGGCGCAGGACATGGACGTCGACGCTGTGGTCGACTCCAGCGGCAACGTCTCGGGCGAGATGTTGAACCTCGCCTACGTGTCGCTGATGCCGTTCCGGCTGATGCAGCAGAAGTACGTCAGCCTCGTGGATATCCTCGAGGATCCGCGCCAGGTCGAAAACTTCATGCGCATGGAGAAGTGGATTTTCGACAGCCCGGACCAGGCCGGCGACGCCTTCCGCCAGTTCACGCAGTGGTTCTTCCAGGAAAACCGCCTGGTGAAGGGCACGGTCGAGCTCGGCGGCCGCAAGGTCGACCTGAAGCAGATCACGCAGCCGGTGCTGAACATCTACGGGCGCCAGGACCACCTGGTGCCGCCGTCGGCGTCGATTCCGATGGAGCGCTACATCGGGTCGAAGGACTACACCGCGTTCGAGATGGACGTCGGCCACATCGGGATGTACGTTAGCGGCAAGTCGCAAAAGCAGCTGCCGGAGACAATCGCCCAATGGCTGAAGGACCGGGAGTAGCGCCCACTGGCGCCGCGGCCGCCGCACACCAGGCACTGACGCAGCGCGTCGGCCAGGAGGTTCACGTCAGCGACTGGCTGCTCGTCACGCAGCAGCGCGTCGACGCGTTCGCCGAGGCCACCGGCGATCAGCAGTGGATCCACGTCGACCCCGAGCGCGCCGCGCGCGAGTCGCCCTACAAGGCACCGATCGCGCACGGCTACCTCACCCTCTCGCTGCACATCCTGCTGCGGGGCCTGGTCTCGGCGGACAAGCCCTACGCGCCCGGCGTCGTCAGCGTGGTCAACTACGGCCTCAACAAGCTGCGGTTCCCGAACGCGGTGCGCGTCGGCTCGCGCATACGTGGCCGCTTCACGCTCGTCGGCGTCGAGCCGGTAGCCGCGAACGCCCTGCAGGTGTCGGAGCAGTACCTGGTCGAGGTTGAAGGCCAGACGAAGCCCGCCTGCATTGCCGAGAGCCTGTTCCGGCTCGCGTTCTAGGCTCCACGTGCCGGAGCGCCGGGCCGTGAACGCCGTCTTCCTCGACTACGAGACTGTCAGTACGGGCGATCTCGACGCCAGCGGCCTGCAGCGCGCCGCCCCGGGCCTGCAGTTGCTCGCCGCGACGACGCAGGACGAGGTCGCGGCGCGCATCGCCGGCTGCGAGGTGGTACTGCTGAACAAGTTGCGCATCGATCGTGCGCTGATCGCGGCGACGCCGACCCTGAAGCTGATCGCGCTGGCGGCCACGGGCACCAACAACGTCGACCTCGAGGCCGCGCGCGAGCACGGCGTGGGGGTCTGCAACATCCGCGACTACTGCACGCCGTCAGTGGCGCAACACGTGCTCGGCATGGTGCTGGCGCTGACGCATCGCATCCCCGACTACTCGCGTGCCGCGATCGACGGCACCTGGGCGCGCAGCGCGCAGTTCACGGTGCTCGACTGGCCGATCCGCGAGCTCTCGGGCCGCACGCTGGGCGTCGTCGGTTGGGGCGTGCTCGGCAGGGCCGCGGCGCGCGCCTGCGAGACGGCGCTCGGCATGAAGGTGCTGATCGCGAACCGCGCCGGCGAGCCACCACAGGCCGGACGTGTCGCGCTGCACGAACTGCTGCCGCAGGTGGACGTGCTGACCCTGCACTGCCCGCTGACGCCGGCGACGACCGGCCTGATCGGCGTGCGTGAGCTCGCGCTGATGAAGCCCGACGCGTTGCTCGTCAACACCGCGCGGGGCGCGCTGATCGACCTCGCGGCGCTCGCCGCGGCGCTGCGCATGCGCAAGCTTGGCGGCGCGGCGATTGACGTACTGCCGCAGGAGCCGCCGGTCGACGGCAGCCCGCTGTTTGCGCCCGACCTGCCCAACCTGATCGTCACACCGCATGTTGCCTGGGCCGCGCGCGAATCGCGGCAGCGCTGCATCGACGAGATCGCGGAAAATATCGCGGACTTCCTCGCCGGCGGGCGGCGGGGCCGTGTCGACTGAGGCGGGTCGCCGCGGCGACGGCGCACGACGCCGTTGCGGCAATCGCCGGATTCCTCATCGGGCTGTCATGAAGAAGTGTCAAGCTCTTCGGCTGTGCGCCGCTGACAGACAAAGGGCGCCCCGACCGCCTATCCTGTCGAGCCCGATCGAACGGTCCTTGTCGATGACCCCACGTTCTCCCCTTTCCCATCCCGCGATCCTTTCCCTGGTCGGCGCCGTACTGCTCGCCGGCGGTTGTTCGGATTCGCCCGAGGCGCTGGTGGGCGGCGGCGGCGCGGGCGACCGGCCGATGAGCCGCGGCAATATGGCAGTGCCGGTCGTCACCGCGTTGCCGGAGCGGCGTCCGTTCGGAGTGCAGCTCGAAGCGGTGGGCACGGCGCTCGCTAACGAGTCGGTGGAGATCACTTCGAAGATCACCAATACGATCACCGCGATCCGCTTCGAGGAGGGGCAGCGCGTGCGACGCGGCGCCGTGCTCGTCGAGCTCGATCGTGCAACCGTCGCGGCCGAGCTCGCCGAGGCCGAAGCGAACCTCGCCGAGAGCCGCAACCAGTTCAATCGCGGCCGTGACCTCTCGGTGACCCAGGCCCTGTCTCGCGCGCAGCTCGACCAGCTCGAGACCGCCGTCAAGACTGGCGAGGCGAAGGTCACGGCGTCGCGCGCGCGGGTCAGCGACACGGTCATTCGCGCGCCCTTCGACGGGCGCACCGGGTTCCGGCGCGTCAGCGTCGGGGGCCTGGTCAACTCGGGCGCAGTGATCACGACGCTCGACGACACCTCGCTGATCAAGCTCGAGTTCACCGTGCCGCAGGGGTTCCTCGGCGAGCTGGTGCGCGGGCTGCCGGTGCAGGCCACCGTGGAGGGCCTGCCGAATCGCGTGTTCGACGGCAAGGTGGCGACGATTGGCTCGCGCGTCGATACGGTGACGCGCTCGATCGCGGTGCGCGCCGAATTGCCGAACGCCGACGGCGCGCTGCGACCGGGCATGTTCATGTCGGTCGCCGTGAAAGGCCGCGAAGCGCCGACCCTGATGCTGCCGGAAGAGGCGCTGGTGCCCGAGCAGGGCAAGGCCTATGTCTACGTGGTCGCGGACGGCCACGCCGCACGGCGTGAGGTGCGCACCGGCGGCCGCCTGCCGGGAAGCGTCGCCGTGCTCGCCGGCCTCGAAGACGGCGAGCGCGTCATTGTCGAGGGCACGCAGCGCGTGCGCGACGGCGCGCTGGTGGCCGAGGCCATGCCGCAGCGCGACGACGCCCCGACGAACGACGGCGCGGCGGGCGGCGCCCGCAGGGCCGGGCCGTGAACATTTCCGAGTTCTGCATCCGCCGCCCCGTGTTCGCGATGGTGCTGAGCCTGCTGCTCGTGCTGTTCGGGCTGGTGGCGCTGCAGCGGCTGTCGGTGCGCGAGTATCCGGACATCAACCGCCCCGTCGTCTCGATCACGACGATCTATCGGGGCGCCTCGGCTACGGTGGTCGAGAACAAGATCACCCAGGCCATCGAGGACCGGATCGCCGGCATCGAGGGCATCATCAAGCTCGAGTCCGACAGCGAGGACGAGCGTTCCAGCATCCGCATCGAGTTCGACGTCGAGCGCGACATCGACGCCGCCGCCAACGACGTGCGCGACCGCATCTCGCGCGTGCTCGCCCAGCTGCCGCCGGAAGCGGAACCGCCGCAGGTCGCGAAGACCGACGCGACCGCCGAGGCGGTGATGTTCCTGAGCTTCAACTCCGACAAGATGACCGAGCTCGAGGTCACGGACTTCGCCGAACGCTACATCGTCGACCGGCTCTCGACGGTGCCGGGTGTCGCGCGCGCGGCGCTGTCGGGCGGGCGGCGCGCCGCGATGCGGGTCTGGATCGACCGGCAGGCACTTGCGGCGCGTGCGTTGACGGTCGGCGACATCGAAGCGGCGCTGCGGCGGGAGAACGTGCAGCTGCCCGCAGGCCGGATCGAGTCGCGGACCCGCGAGTTCTCGCTGCGCACCGAGGTCGGCCTCGATACCGAGGAGGATTTCCGCGATCTCGCGATCGGCCGGGGCGCCGACGGCCACCTGGTGCGGCTCGGCGAGGTCGCCGACGTGCGCCTCGCCGCCGAGAACACCCGCTCGATGATGCGCACCAACGGCCGACCGGGCGTCGGCATCGGCATCGAGGCGCAGTCCAAGGCCAACGTGCTCGAAATCGTGAAGGGCGTCCGCAGCGAAGTGACGAAGCTGCAGGCGGAGCTGCCGGCCGGCTCGTCGCTGATGGTGAACGTCGACAACGGCATCGCGATCGAGGCGGCGCTGCGCGAAGTGCTGATCGCGATCGTGTTCGCGTTCCTGTCGGTGCTGCTGGTGATCTTCGCGTTCCTCGGCAACCTGCGCACCACACTGATCCCGGCGGTGACGATCCCGGTGTCCGTGGTCGCCGCGTTCATGGCGATGTACCTGCTCGGCTACTCGATCAACGTGCTGACCCTGCTCGGCATCGTGCTCGCGATCGGCCTGGTGGTGGACGACGCGATCGTGGTGCTCGAGAACATCCACCGGCGGGCCGAGCTCGGCGAGGGGCCGGTCGTCGCCGCGGTGAACGGCAGCCGCGAGATCGGCTTCGCGGTGATCGCGACCACGCTGACGCTGGTGGCCGTGTTCGTGCCGATCTCGTTCCTGCCCGGCGACATCGGCCGGCTGTTCCGCGAGTTCGGCCTGACGCTGGCCGCGGCGGTGCTGTTTTCCTCGCTGATCGCGCTGACGCTGACCCCCATGATGGCCTCCAAGCTGCCGGCGGCGGAGGACGCGAAGCCGAACCGGTTTGCCCTGGCAACGGAGCGGTTCTTCAACCGTCTGGCGGCGGCCTATGAAGCGAAGCTGCGGCAGGTGAACCGGCGCCCCTGGTTGATCCTCGGCGGCGTAGTCGTGCTGAGCCTCGTCGGCGGCCTGACGTTCCGCGCCCTGCCGTCGGAGTTCACGCCGACCACCGACATCGGACGGCTGTTCGTCAGCATGGAGGCCCCCGAGGGCGCGAGCTTCGAGTACACCGAGGAGTACGGCCGCAAACTGGAGGACATCGCGGCGCGCGAGGCGGAGAAGGGCGACATCCGGCGAGTCACGCTGCGCCTGCCCGGCGGTCTCGACGGCAGCTCGGGATCGGTCAACAACGCCCGCCTGATCATCACCATGGTCGACTGGCGCGACCGCACGCGCTCGACGCAGGACGTTGCCCGTGCGATCTCGGCCGAACTCAGCAAGCTGCCGGGCGTGCGCGCGAACGCGATGACGCCGGGCGGCCTGCGCAGCGGCTGGGGGTCGCCGATCGAGGCGGTGATCGGTGGGCCCGACTACGAGAAGCTGGCCGAGTGGTCGGCGAAGCTGACGCAACTGGCGGAGCAGAACCGGGGCCTGATCGCGGTCGACAACAGCTACAAGGCGCGCAAGCCGCAGATCCGCGTCGCGATCGACCGCGACCGCGCGGCCGACCTCGGCATCTCGCTGCAGACCGTGGGCCGCACGCTCGAGACCGTGCTCGGCTCGCGCATCGTCACGACGTTCATCGACCGTGGGCGCGAGTACAACGTGATCCTGCAGGGCAAGGAGGACGAGCGCGCGACCGTCACCGACCTCACCAACCTGCAGGTGCGGTCCGACCGCACGGGCGAATTGATCCCGCTCGAGAGCATCGTCGAGCTGAAGGAAATGGCCGGCGCTACGCAGCTGAGCCGCTTCAACCGGCTGCGCGCCGTCGAGATCAAGGCCGCGCTCGCGCCGGGCTACACGATGGGCGAAGCGGTGAAGTGGTTCGAGACCACCGTCAGGAAAGAGCTGCCGCCGGGCGCGATCCTGATGTGGGACGGCGAGTCGGGCGACTACGTGCGCAGCGGCGGGCAGCTCTACCTCACCTTCCTGTTCGCGGTGGTGATCGTGTTCCTGGTGCTGGCAGCGCAGTTCGAAAGCTTCATCCATCCGGCCATCATCATGGTCACCGTGCCGCTGGCGCTGCTCGGGGCGGTGTTCGGGCTCGAGGTCTCGGGCCTGAGCATCAACATCTTCAGCCAGATCGCCGTGATCATGCTGATCGGCATCGCGGCCAAGAACGGCGTGCTGATCGTCGAGTTCGCGAACCAGCTGCGCGATCGTGGCATCGAGTTCGGCGAGGCGATCGTGCAGGCCGCGGCTACGCGATTGCGCCCGGTGCTGATGACCAGCCTCTGCACTGCGTTCGGCACGGTGCCATTCCTGTTCGCCACCGGCGCCGGCGCCGAGCAGCGGCGGCCGATCGGCGTCGTGGTGTTCTACGGCACACTGCTGTCGGTGCTGCTGACGCTGATCGTCGTGCCGGCGGTCTATTCGCTGGTGGCGCGGAACACGCGCTCGACCCAATACACGACGCGGCTGGTCGACCGGCTGCTCGGGGTTCGTCCGCAGCCGACCGGCGGGGGCTGACCATGCGGGCCCGCGCTGCTCGCGGGCTCCCGGGTGAGGCGCGGAATTCGACCGCAAGTTCCGGATGGCGCGCGACCGGACCTCGGCCCAGGATCGCAGGCAGTCCCGGTGACCGCGCAGGCAAGGCCATGAGTTCCCACACACGAGTTCGAGCGACCGCAACGGAGAGCGACCCGCGATGGCAGGCGGTGCGCGCACGCGATCCGCGAGCTGACGGCCAGTTCTTCTATTCCGTGCGCACCACGGGCGTGTATTGCCGGCCGGCCTGCGGCGCTCGACAGGCGCGACCGGAGAACGTGCAGTTTTACGCCACCGCGGCTGACGCCGAGCGCGCCGGGTTCCGCCCTTGCCTGCGGTGCCGCCCCGGCGAGCTCTCGGTGTCGCAACGACACGCCGCGGCGATCATCGAAGCCTGCCGGGCGATGGATTGCGCGGAGTCGATGCCGAACCTGGAGACTTTGGCCCGACAGGCCGGGCTGAGCCCGTGGCACTTCCACCGCGTGTTCAAGTCGCTCACCGGCATCACGCCGCACGCTTATGCGGCCGCGCGGCGGGGCTCGCGACTGCGCGACGGACTGGCGCGCGTCGGCGGTGCGCGGCCGGTCACGGACGCCATTTTCGAGGCCGGTTTCAACTCCGGTGGCCGCGCCTACGAGAGCGTCGACGCGGTGCTCGGCATGACGCCAACGATCTGGCGGGGCGGCGGCCCCGACGTACGCATCCGGTTCGCGGTGGGCGAGTGTTCGCTCGGCTCGATCCTCGTGGCGCGCAGCGAGCGGGGGCTGTGCGCGATCCTGCTCGGCGACGCACCCGAGCCGCTCGTGCAGGACCTGCAGGACCGCTTCCCCAAGGCGCAGCTGCAGCCCGGCGACGCCGCGTTCGACACGATGGTCGCGACGGTGATCGGCTTCGTCGAGGCGCCTCGCCTCGGGCTCGACCTG
>JAYTNX010000189.1:0-6943 GCA_043748075.1 Pseudomonadota bacterium | reverse complement strand
GCTGCGTGGGCGCGGGCACGCCGCATGTCGCCCCGGAAGAGCCATCCGGTCAGGAATGCCGCAACGACGAATGTCAGAGCTACTGACAGCAAGACCCTGCTGCGGGGCCGTAGGGTGAGCCTCATGGTCGGAACTCGTAGCTCAGTTTCTGCACGTGCCCGACGAAGTACACCTCGCGGCCCCCGGGCCGCATCCAGGCGGCCTCGCCCGTCATCGGCAACAGCATGCCGTCTTGCGGCTGGTAGTCGGACAGGCCGCAGTCCCAGGGCAACATGACCATGCCCTTGCCCACGCCAGCGCCCCGCGACTCGGCGCGTACCGAGGCGATCAAGCCAGTGTCGTTGAACTTGAACAGCAAGGTCAGCGTGATCGTGCCGTCAACAATGGTGGCGTTGGCCGAATCGTCTTCGACTGCCTGCCACCGCACGCCCTGGCTGGGCAACAGCGCAGTGGGGTACCACGCCGCTTCGGCGAAGTAGCGCATGAACTCGCCGCGGGCCAGCTCGCCTCCGCCCTGCGCCTCGGCCACCGTGAACAGCCCCAGCAGCCTGGCAACCAACTGGCCCTGGCCTGCGACGTAGCTGTCGACGACGCTCGCCGCCAGGCCGGGGAACATGGCCACTTGCGCAGTCCACAGGAAGCCGGGTCGACGAGTGACGACCCGTTGATGCGACGTGAATGGCTTCCACCGATGAGCGGCGGCCGACATGTTGATCGTGCCCTCCATCTCGATGGTGGCCGCGCGAATGATCGGCTGGCCGTCGGTCAGCACCGCGCGGAAATAGCGTTGCACGGGCGCGGGCAGGCCATCGAGCTCACGCGGGTCGTAGTGAGACGCAGACGGCAGACGCCCCTCGACCCCGACGCGGGTCGATTCGAGCTGTGCCGTTTTCGTGCGGATCAGATCGTCCCAACGGCTGGCACCGACAATCCGCAATCCACCGACGACGACCACCAGCACGACCACCATCACACCCAGCCACAGGAGCCATGTCATTGCAGTACTTCGCGTCTGGACCGTGTCGATCAGATCAGCACGGCCTGTACCGGCCGTCGTAGTGAGCGCGGCAAGGTCGGCCCGCGACCGAAACGCAACACGAGGTCGGGGCGCTGTCCGGTCAGACCCAGTGCTGCCGCAAACGGCGGTCGAACGGCCGGCACTTCCACCGGCTGGTTCAGGAACGCGTTGCGGATGCCCAGCGCCGCAGCCTGAAGCGCGAACCGCTCGTAGCAGCGGCCGACCTCGACCCAGTGCGCCTTGTCGGCGGTCTGGCCCACGAAGACGGCGATGCCGGCCGAACTGCGGATCTGGCGCATGTACTTGTCGTTCTCACCCTGAGTTCTGTAGAACCCGCCGAAGGCAAGATCCCCCAGCCAGGTGGGGATCGCCGGGCTACCGGAGGCCACGCTGAACAGTCCGTCCCGCGTGCGGACGGCTTCGGTGCCGTTGAAGCGAATCCAGGTCTTCAATTCCTTGACGAACGCCGGGTCCGCCATCTGCGCCGTGTTGCCTTGCACCACGTAGTCGAGCACGCGTTCCATCGCGGGGCGTTCGGTCAACAGCAGGATGCGCACACCGCTGGAGGTTCCTGTGCGTTCGAGCAGGCGAAGCTCTTCGGTGGTCAGCGGCTGGCCGTCGTAGTCACCTCGCGTGCATTGCCGCGCAGACATCGCATTGGCCAAGGGCGATTCCTGGGCTTGCGTGGGCGCCAATGGCACACGGATGGCGTCCAGCGTAACGTCGAAGCGAGGCTCGGCCTTGAGTCCGTGGGCCAACGCCGCGTGAACGAGGTTCTCGGCAGCGCAGCCCAAGGAAACGAAAACGTGGTGCTCGTCCGGGTCCACGGCAGGGCAGCGTCGCGACAGGTCTGGCAGGATCGTGATCGCGCTCTCGTCGAGCGCGAACTTCCAGCATTGGGTGTTGTGACTGGACGGTGCCAGCGTTGCAAGTCGGACGAGTTCATGGAGTAGCTGCGCAGCACCCGCAGCACCCGCAGCACCCGCAGCGACCCGCGTATCGCCGCGCCAGGTTTGCGCGGCCAGGTCCTCATAGCCCTCGCGCCCGAACGCGCCCGAGCATCCGGTCGACATCGACGCACCGCCGAGGATGGCGGATGTGCCGGAGATGAAACGCCGTCTCGAAACGGTGAACAGTGGAATCTCCTGTAGATCGCAATCGGACTGGAACGGTCTACCCTGGCGCTGCCGTTCTGCCGGGCGCCGCGCCACCGGCGGGAAAGGCGGGTCCGCTACGTCCGCGGTCAGTGGGAGCGCGGGGATCTATCGGCAGGTCGCGGCCGTGCGGGTCGCGCTGCCGGCGAGTCGGGCGCCCCGTGGCGGCTCACCCGACGCCATGGCGTGCCCCAGTGCGGCGTCGGCAAAGTAGATTCGTGCCACGGGGTCGTTCTGCGCGCGCTCGGCGCGGCGTTCGAGTTTTCGCGCCGCCGGAAGGTCCTCCGCGATGAACGCCGTGGCGAATCCAGTGGCGCGGAGTATCGACTCCAGGGTTGCGTGCTCCGCGGTCTCGATCTGCATGTCGCACCCGTCCTTCCTGTCACCCGAATCAGGTGGGCGGAATTGTGCTTTCACCTGCGGCGACGTTCCGTTCGGAGCCGAACGCTTGGGGGCGTTCGGTCGTCTTCTGCTCGGGGTTCGGGAGTGGTCCGGAATACGAAGCCCGCGGCCGGATCAGTTGTCCGGACGTGCGCTGCTCCAGCGCATGGGCGATCCAGCCCAGCGAGCGGCCCAAGGCGAACAATCCGAAGGCGCTGCCGCGGGGCATTCCGAGTTCGCGCCGCAGTGCCACCAGCGCGAAGTCGAGCGAGGGTTGCAGCCCGGTCAGTTGCTCGACCTGCGAGGACACGCGGCGCCAGATCGCGTTCCGCCGGCTCATGCCGTCCAGAATCGCTGCGGCGCGGACGTCGCCCTCCGGATAGAGCGGATGCCCGAAGCCCGGCAGGACCCCACGCGAGACGGCGGAACGCAGATACGGCATCGTTCGTGCGCGTGCCGAAGGCAGAGCGTCGAGCATCGACTCGACGCGTTCGGTCACGCCGCCATGCCGATCGCCCGATAACGCCGCGAGTCCCGCGAGCAGTGCGGCGGACAGGCTGGCGCCTGTCGAAGCGACGCAGCGTACCGTGAATGTGGACGCGTTGAGTTCGTGGTCCGCGCACAGCACCAGCGCCGTGCGGACTTGCGAGGCCTCGTGGGGGTCGAGCCGCCAGGCGCGAGCGCATTGTTGGTGCAGCGGCGCCGTCGATGGGCGACGCCGCAGCAGGCAGGCGGCGAGCACCCGCACCAGCCGCCCGTACTCGAGGTGTGGACGCTGCTCCCGTTCGGACGCGGTGAGCATTGGCACTCGCGTCCCGGAAACGGCGAACGCCGAAAGCAGGGATGACGCGGAATCGATCGATGCGTCGAATCGCCGGGTGCCAGCGCGAACGCCCGATTGCCGCGCGGCCTGCAGGCCGGCAGTCGCGAGCCACGCATCGCGGTCGGGAAACGCAATTTCGGCGTGGGCCTGCCACAACCAGGTGGCAACTTCCTCGACCGACTGCGTACGCGCGAGGCTAACGGCGTCTGCGCCGCGGTAGTAGAGGCGGCCTCGCGCGATCAGTCCGATTGCGGAGTCGACGACCGGCAATCCGAAATCCAGCGACCGCTTGGCAACCGCGTGCGGATTGCGGCGACTCGAGAGCTGCTGCGCGAGTTGGGCGACGTCGCCGGCACGGTAGCGGCGCTCGCGCGCGTTGATCGTGGGGTGCGCTTTCAGCAGGCCGCGGCTCACGTATGAGTACAGCGTCGCGCGCCGGATTCCGAGCCGCGCTGCTGCATCACACGACGAATAGAAGGTCGCCAGTTCGGCGGCATGGGCCGTTTTGGCCGGCGGTGTCGCGACACTCGTCGTGGCAACTCGCGACGGGTTGATCGGCTCGATCAAGATTGACGCTCCCGCAATTCGATCGAATGATCCTGCTATCCGACCAGGCATTCGGCAAGGGGGCATGATGGACGACGAATCGTTGGGCACGACACCTTTCCTGCGGTCCATGTGGGCGAGCCTCGGTGGGGCATCCGCAGCGCTCGCGGATTGCCGCGAGACGGGGAGCGGGTCGCTGCCGTCGGCTTTCGCGGTCTCGGACTTTGCGTCGGCGTCGATCGCGGCGGCTGGCCTGGCGGCGGCGGAGCTGATTTCGACCCGCGGGCGCGCGCGTCCCGAAGTCGTGGTCGATCGGCGTCTGGCGTCGCTATGGTTTGCCTACTCGATCCGGCCGCTCGGTTGGACTTCGCCGTCGCCCTGGGATCCGATCGCCGGCGACTATGCGGCGGGCGACGGATTCATCCGCTTGCATACCAATGCGCCGCGCCACCGGGATGCGGCGTTGCGGGTCCTGGGTGTGGGAGCGGTCAAGGCCGACGTCGAGCGCGAGGTCGCCGGCTGGCAGGCCCAGGCGCTGGAGGACGCGGTCGTCGCTGCGGGCGGTTGCGCCGCCGCGATGCGTTCGGTCGCCGACTGGCGGCAACATCCGCAGGGGCGATGTGTCGATGCCGAGCCGCTGGTGGCGATCGAGGCGACCGACGCGCAGGCGGTCGGCCACACCGACCTCGGCGCGCGGGCACTCGTCCCAGAGAGGCCGCTACAGGGCCTGCGCGTGCTCGACCTGACGCGCGTGCTGGCGGGCCCGGTCGCGACTCGTCTGCTCGCCGGGCTCGGCGCGCAAGTGCTGCGCATCGATCCGCCCGACTGGGAGGAGCCGGCCCTGGCGCCGGAAGTGACGCTCGGCAAACGTTGCGCGCGTCTCGACCTGCGCGACGCGGCGGACCGCCACCGGCTCGAGACGCTGCTACGCGAGTCAGACGTGCTCGTGCATGGCTATCGTGCCGACGCGCTGGAGCGCCTTGGCTTTGCGGCGCAACGTCGCCAGGAACTGCGGCCGGGACTGGTCGACGTGAGCCTGGACGCCTACGGCTGGAGCGGGCCGTGGCGCGATCGGCGGGGCTTCGACAGCCTGGTGCAGATGTCCGCGGGCATCGCCGAAGCGGGCATGCGGGCGCGCGATGCGCAGGGGCCGCGACCGCTGCCGGTGCAAGCGTTGGACCATGCCACCGGGTACCTGATGGCGGCTGCGGCGCTGCGCGGTCTGGCATTGCGCGCCACCGGCGGCGGCGGCTGTCGCACGCGATTGTCCCTCGCGCGGGTGGCCCGGCTCTTGATCGACGGTCCCACGGGTTCGATGGCCGCCGCGTGGAAGCCCGCGGGCGAGGGCGACTGGAGCGACGAACGGGAGCAGACGTCGTTCGGACCGGCGCAGCGTCTGCGACCGCCGCTGCAGATCGCCGGGTGCCCGATCCGATGGGATCGCGGCGCGACGGCACTGGGCAGTTCGGCGGCACAGTGGTGAGCGGGGCCGCATCCGCACGCGCGCCAGCCTCCGCTCTGGGAATGGCGATCCTAGGCACAGCGTCGCTGGAGCGCTTCTTGGCCTTTTGCGGCGATGATCTCGGCATGGACGCCTCAGCGGTCACGCGCCTCGGCGGCGCGACGTTCGAGCGGTTCTGGGGGTTGCCCGCAGGCTGCACCGCCCGCGCGGTGCTGATGTCGGTGGGCGGCTCGGACGTGGGCCGCATACTCGGACTGGAATTCCACGGTGGCGAAAGGCGCTCGATCTCCGATGGCGCACCGGGCCCGTTCATCGGCTACTGGAACCTGAACTTCTACGTCGATGGCATCGTGGCGCGATGCGCGGCGCTGGCCGAACGCGGCATCACGTTCTGGTCGCGACCGATCAGCCACGTGGTTGCCCCCGGCGCGGGATCACCGATCGAGGCGATCTTCCTCGGGCCCGACCACGTCGCGATCAATCTCGTCGAACTCGCGGGCGCATCCGGTTCGACCGTGGACGAACTGCGGCAGGAAACCGCCGGACTGCCGCGCAGCCGCACCGGGTTCAGCCAGGTCGCGACCTCGGCGCATGCCACTCGAGACATCGAGGCCGCGATCGAGTTCCATCGCGAGGTGCTCGGAATGCGGCCGACGATCGATACTATCCTCGAGTCCCCGCAGGTGAACGCGCTGACCGGCCGGCCAGCGCATGCGCGCACGCGCGTGGTGTGGATGCGGGGCGATCATCCCTACGGCAAGGTGGCGCTGTCGCAGGCGCTGAACTACCCGCTCGTCGATCGCGCGAGCGAGGCTGCAGCGCCCGCGATCGGCTATCTGGCGCAGGGCTTCGCAGTGCACGATCTTGCGCGTGCGCTGCGGATTGCCGCCGACTGCGGCGCGGTGCCACGGCAGGATCCCGAGTCTCTCGAACTGGCGCCCGGGCTGAGCGTCATGGCAGCGACGCTGCGCGCACCGGGCAGCGGGGCACTCCTGCTGCTGATGCAGGCAGCGGGCGGACGATCAGGGCTCACGTGACCTGGTTTCGACGTTCAGGCCGGTGACGCCAGGATGTCGGTGTCGAGCAGGCAATGCACGCTCAGTTCTCGACAGGGTCGACCGGTTCGGCGATTTGCCACAATCAGGCTGTTGACGATTTGCGGAATTGCAGAAACCATGGCTTCGCCCTACGCGCTCACTGCCGGCGATCGCCGCCTGTTCAACCTGGAGCCCACTCATGACGCTTGTCTCCCGTTCCCTGTCCCTCGCCCTGTGCGCTGCGACCCTGGCGGCACTGATCGCCGCGACGATTCCCGGGACGGCATCGTCCGCGGAACTGCGGAATGCCAGAATGTCCGCCGCGGCAACTCCCGCGCCGGCCCGTCGCTTCGAAGGCAAGGTGGCCATTGTCACGGGAGGCTCGCGCGGGATCGGCCGGGCGATCAGCGAGACGCTGGCGCGTGATGGCGCGACGGTGGTCGTGAACTATTCGAAGTCCGCCCCGGCGGCGCAGGAGACGGTCGCGGCGATTGCGGCGCAGGGCGGCAAGGCGGTCGCGAT
>JAYTNX010000188.1:0-24694 GCA_043748075.1 Pseudomonadota bacterium | reverse complement strand
GGCTTCCTGGCGGTCTCGGCGCTGGTGGTGGCGGGGTTCGTCGGTCTCGCGGTCACCGCGGGGGTCGGCTTCCGGCCGCTGCTGCTGATCGGTGTGCTGGCAGCGATCGCCGGCAGCCAGCTCGCCATCGCCGTCGTCAACGGCGTGGCCGGCCGCCTGGTGACACCGACCCCGCTGCCGAAGATGGACTTCAGCGAGGGCATCCCGGATTCGGCGCGCACGCTGGTCGTGGTGCCTAGTCTGCTGCTCGACGAGGGCGCCGCGGCGTCGCTGGTCGAAACGCTCGAGGTTCACTACCTCGCGAATCGCGATCGTGCGCTCGCGTTCGGCTTGCTGACGGATTTTCGCGATGCCCCTACGGCGCAGCTCCCGGGCGATGAGCGGCTGGTGCAGGTAGCCCGCGAAGGCATCGAGGCGCTCAACACCCGCTATCGCGACCGCGACGGCGAGGACCGGTTCTTCCTGTTCCACCGCGATCGGCGTTGGAATCCGCGCGAGGCCTGCTGGATGGGCTGGGAGCGCAAGCGCGGCAAGATCGAGAACCTCAACGCATTGCTGCGCGATGAATCCGACGATGCGTTCGCCACCGTGGTCGGCGACGTCGGGGTGCTGCAGGGCACGCGCTACGTGATCACGATCGACACCGACACCAGCCTGCCGCTCGGCGCGGCGCGCCGGATGGTCGGGGCGATGGCGCATCCGCTGAACGTGCCCGTGTACGACGCCGAGCGTCGTCGCGTGGTCGACGGCTACGGCATCCTGCAGCCGCGCGTGTCGCCGGGACTGCCGGGTGCGAGCCGCTCGCGCTACGCGCGGATGTTCTCGGGCGAGACCGGCATCGACCCCTACACGCGCGCGGTCTCCGACATCTACCAGGACCTGTTCGGCGAGGGCTCGTTCGTCGGCAAGGGCATCTACGATGTCGATGCGTTCCGTGTCGCGCTGGACGGGCGGCTGCCGTCCGACCGCATCCTCAGTCACGACCTGCTCGAGGGCGCGCATGCCCGCTCCGGGCTCCTGGCCGACGTCGAACTGACCGAGGACTATCCGGAGCGCTATGACCTCGACGTCGCGCGTCGCGCGCGCTGGATTCGCGGCGACTGGCAGGTCGGTGCCTGGGTCGGCCCGCGGGTGCCGGGCCCGGACGGGCGGCGCACGCCGAACGCCGTATCGGCGCTGTCGCGCTGGAAGCTCTTCGACAACCTGCGACGCAGCCTCGTGCCGGCGGCGGTGCTGATGCTGCTGGTGATCGGCTGGTTGCTGCTGCCGGCGGCGCTCGCCTGGGCCTGGAGCGGCGCGGTCATCGGCGTGTTCATCGTGCCGACACTGCTGCACTGGCTCGGCGACGCAGCCGGTCGCCCGGGCGAGGAAGTGCGCTGGTTCGATCACGTCGTGGGCGCGACGCAGTCCGCCGTGCTGCAGCTCGGACAGGCCGCCTTCACGGTCGCCTGCCTGCCGTACGAGGCGTCGTGGAGCGTCGCGGCAATCCTGCGCACCGGCTGGCGGGTGTTCGTGACGCGGCGACGATTGCTCGAGTGGCGCGCTTCGGCGGATCGCGGGCCCGACTCGGGCCGCCCGCACGCGGCCGCGCGCGTGCTGCGGCGCATGGTCGGCGCACCGCTGCTCGCCGCCGCGGTCGCCGTGCTGGTCTCGGCCCGACAACCCGAGGCGATGCCGGCGGCGTTGCCGCTGCTGCTCGCGTGGACGGCCGCGCCGCTGCTGGCGTGGTGGCTCGGCGAGCCGCTGCACCGTTCGGCCTCGCGCCTCACCGCGGCGCAGCGCACCTATCTCGGCTCGCTGGCGCGCCGCACCTGGGCCTTCTTCGAGACCTTCGTCGGGCCCGAGGACCACTGGTTGCCGCCGGACAACTGGCAGGAGACGCCGCAGCCGAAGGTGGCGCATCGCACCTCGCCGACCAACATGGGCCTGTCGCTGCTTTCGAACCTGTCGGCCTTCGACCTCGGCTACGCCAGCGCCGGCCGGGTGCTGCAACGCTGCGGCGACGCGCTGGCGACCATGCGGCGACTGGAGCGATTTCGCGGCCATCTCTACAACTGGTACGACACTCAGACGCTGCAGCCGCTGCCGCCCACCTATGTCTCCACCGTCGATAGCGGCAACCTGGCGGGCCACCTGCTGACGCTGCGCGCCGGATTGCTGGGGTTGGCCGACCAGCCCGTGCTGCCGCCGCGCTGCTTGCAGGGCTTGCGCGACACGCTCGGTGCTGCACTCGGACCCGGGCTCGACGAGGCCTCGAGCGGGCGCGACGAGCCGACGCTGCGTCTCTTGCGACAGGCCATCTCGACGGCCATTGCGCTGCCGCCGCCGACGCTCGTCGACCTGCGTCGGGAACTGGTGGCGATCGGCATCGCCGTGGCGGCCGCCGTGGCGGCATTTCCGCTTTCGCCTGCGTCTGCGCCTACTGCCGGGTCCGGTGGAGGTGTCGACGCCGCGTGGCTGCGCCGACTGCAGAGGGACTGCGCCGAGTTGCTCGGCGACCTGGATCAGCTCGCGCCCTGGATCGCCACGCCCGACGCCGGCGCCGAAGGCGATGCGGCGCCGTTCAACGATCGGCTGCCGACCCTGCGCGAGCTGGCCGCAGCCGAAGGCGCTGCGGCAGAGGGCGCAGCGCAGGCGCGCGCACGGCTGCAGCAGCTGGCCGCGCTCGGCGCCGAGTGCGAGGCCCTGGCGGACATCGAATTCGATTTCCTCTACGACCCCTCGTGCAACCTGCTCGCGATCGGCTACGACGTCGCCGACCGGCGGCGCGACGCGAGCTTCTACGACCTGCTCGCCTCCGAGGCGCGTCTCGCCGCGTTCGTCGGCATCGCGCTCGGCCGCCTGCCGCAGGACGCGTGGTTTGCGCTCGGCCGGCCGCTGACCGCGATCGCCGGACGCTACGCGCTGATCTCGTGGAGCGGCTCGATGTTCGAGTACCTGATGCCGCAGCTGGTGATGCCTGGCTTCCCGAACACGCTGCTCGAGGCCACCGCACGCGCCTCGGTCGCCGGCCAGGTGGACTACGCGGCGCGACGCGGGCTGCCCTGGGGCATCTCGGAGTCCGGCTACAACGCGGTGGATGCCGGCGGCAACTACCAGTACCGCGCCTTCGGCGTGCCGGGACTCGGCCTCAAGCGCGGGCTCGCCGACGACACCGTCATCGCGCCCTACGCCTCGGCGCTCGCGCTGCTGGTCGACCCTGAAACCGCCTGCGACAACCTGCAGCGCCTCGAGCAGCTCGGCTTCGGCGGCGCCTATGGGTTGTACGAGGCCATCGACTACACGCCGTCACGCCTCGCGCGCGGCCAGTCGCACGCGATCGTGCAGTCGTTCATGGCGCATCACCAGGGCATGTCGCTGCTGTCGCTGGTGAGCGTGCTCGCCGGCGAGCCGATGCAGCGACGCTTCGCCGCCGACCCGCTGTTCCAGGCGGCGATGCTGCTGCTGCAGGAGCGCGTACCGCGCGTCTCGGCGCCTGCGTCGCACCGCGTCGCGCTCGACCAGATCCGCGCCGCCGCCGGCTCCGTCGACACGCCGGCGCGCGTGCTGCGCACCGCTGCGACGCGCCTGCCCGAAGTGCAGCTGCTGTCGAACGGCCGTTACCACGTGATGCTGACCAACGGCGGCGCCGGGTACAGCCGCTGGCGCGACCTGGCCGTGACCCGCTGGCGCGAGGACGGCACCCGCGATCACTGGGGCAGCTTCCTCTACCTGCGCGACGTGCAGGGCGGCACCCCGTGGTCCGCTGCCTTCCAGCCCACCCGCGCACCCTCGGAACACTACGAAGCGTTCTTCACCGAAGGCCGGTTCGAGGTGCGCCGCCGCGACCAGGGGCTCGAGACGCATCTCGAGGTCGTGGTTTCGCCGGAGGACGATATCGAGCTGCGCCGCCTGCGCATCGTCAACGTCACCGGCCGGACGCGCACGATCGAGGTGACCACCTACGCGGAAGTGGTGCTCGCGCCGGCGGTGGCGGACGACATGCATCCGGCGTTCAGCAACCTGTTCGTGCAGACCGAGATCCTCGGCGAGTCCCATGCCCTGCTGTGCACGCGCCGGCCGCGCTCGGCGGGCGAACGTCCACCGACCCTGGTGCACCTGCTCGCGGTACACGGCGCGACCGCAGGCGAACCGACCTTCGAGACCGACCGCGCGCGGTTCATCGGCCGCGGCGGTACGACGGCGGCGCCACTGGCGATGCGCGCGATGGGGCCGCTGTCGGGCACCAGCGGCTCGGTGCTCGACCCGGTGATCGCGATCCGTCGCCGGATCACGCTCGAGCCGGAGCAAGGCGCGACGATCGACGCAGTCACCGGCGTCAGCGAGACGCGTGACGGCGCGATCGCATTGGCCTCGAAGTATCGCGACCGGCGGCTCGCGGATCGCGTGTTCGATCTCGCGTGGATCCACGGCCAGGTGGTGCTGCGGCAGCTCGAGGTCAACGCCGCCGACACGCAGCTCTTCAGCCGGCTCGCCAGCCACGTGATCTTCGCCAACCGTGCGCTGCGCGCCGACGAGAAGGTGCTGCTCGCGAACCGCCGTGGCCAGTCCGGCCTCTGGGGCTATTCGATTTCGGGCGACCTGCCGATCGTGCTGCTGCGGATCCAGGACTCCGACAACGTCGAGCTGTTGCGCGAGGTCGTGCAGGCGCATGCCTACTGGCGCAACAAGGGCCTGGCGGTCGATCTCGTCATCTGGAACGAGGATCGCGCGGGCTATCGACAACAGTTGAACGACCAGATCCTGGGCCTGATCGCCGCCGGTGGCGAACCGCATTCGCTGGACCGTCCCGGCGGCATTTTCGTGCGTCCCGGGGATCAGATCGCCGACGAAGATCGCGTGCTGATGCAGGCCGTGGCGCGCGTCGTGCTGATCGATCGCAACGGCACGCTCGCGGAGCAGCTCGCGCGGCGCGGCGCCAGCGACCTGCGCTTGCCGCCGCCGCTGGTGCCCACCGTGGAGGCGGGCGGCTGGCTGCCCGCGGTGCTCGGCGGCTCCGCGGCGTCGTCGGCGTTCGCCGCGCCGCGGAGCGCCGAGGGCGGAGCGCGTGTCGACGGGCTGCCGGGGGCACGGGACCTGGTGCTGCGCCACGCGACTGGCGGCTTCACGCGGGACGGCCACGAATACGTCGTGACGCTCGCGCCGGGCCAGACCACACCGGCGCCGTGGTCCAACGTGATCGCGAACCCGCAGCTCGGCACGGTCGTCTCGGAATCCGGCTCGGCGTACACCTGGAGCGAGAACGCGCACGAATACCGACTGACCCCATGGTCGAACGATCCGGTCGGCGACGCGGGCGCGGAAGTCGTCTATCTGCGCGACGAGGACAGCGGCCGCGTCTGGACGCCGACGGCGCTGCCGATCCGCGGCACCGAGGCCTGCCTCGCGCGCCACGGTTTCGGCTACAGCGTGTTCGAGCGCAGCTGCGATGGGCTGCACTGCGAGCTCTGGGTCTACGTCGCGCTCGATGCGGCGGTGAAGTTCTCGGTGCTGAAGGTGCACAACCGCTCGGGCCGCGAACGCCGGCTGTCGGTCACCGGCTATGTGGAATGGCTGCTCGGTGACCTGCGTTCGCGCGCGGCGATGCACGTCGCGACCCAGGCCGATCCGGTGAGCGGCGCGCTGTTCGCGCGCAACGTCTACAACACCGACTTCGCCGGGCGCGTCGCCTTCTTCGACGTCGATTCGCCGGCGCGCACGCTGACCGGCGACCGCACCGAGTTCATCGGCCGCAACGGCTCGCTGGACGATCCGGCGGCCTTGCGCCGGACGCGGCTGTCGGGTCGCGTCGGTGCCGGCTACGATCCCTGCGCGGCGATCCAGGTGCCGCTGCAGCTCGCCGCCGGCGAGAGCGGCGAGGTCGTATTCCGCCTAGGTGCGGGTCGCGATGCCGCGGACGCCGCCGCGCTGGTGGCGCGCCATCGCGGCGCCAGCGCCGCGCGCGAAGCCCTGTCGCGGGTCCATCGGCACTGGAACGACACGCTCGGCGCCGTGCAAGTGCAGTCCGGCGAGCCGGCGCTCGACGTGCTGGCGAACGGCTGGCTGCTCTACCAGACCCTCGCCTGCCGGATGTGGGCGCGCAGCGGCAACTACCAGTCCGGCGGCGCCTTCGGCTTTCGCGACCAGCTGCAGGATGCGATGGCGCTGGTGCATACGCGACCCGAACTGCTGCGCGAGCAGCTGCTGCGCTGCGCGGGCCGCCAGTTCATCGAGGGCGACGTGCAACACTGGTGGCACCCGCCGACCGGGCGTGGCGTACGCACGCGTTGTTCCGACGATTTCCTGTGGCTGCCGCTGGCGATCGCGCGCTACGTCGAGGCGAGCGGCGACACGGGGGTGCTCGCCGCGTCCGCGGGGTTTCTCGAGGGTCGCCCGGTCAGCCTGGACGCCGAGTCGTACTTCGACCTGCCGGCGCCGTCCGCGCAGAGCGCGACACTCTACGAGCACGGCGTGCGCGCAATCCGCCGAGGCCTCACCTCCGGACCCCACGGCCTGCCACTGATCGGCACCGGCGACTGGAACGACGGCATGAACGACGTCGGCCGCGAGGGTCGGGGCGAGAGCGTCTGGCTCGGCTTCTTCTTCTGCGATGTGCTGCGGCGCTTCGTGCCATTGGCGCGCGCGCAGGGTGACCTCGAGTTCGTCTCGCTGTGCGAGGCCGAGCTGGCGCGACTGCGTGCGGCGCTCGAGGAGCATGGCTGGGACGGCGCGTGGTATCGCCGCGCCTGGTTCGACGACGGCCGCCCGCTCGGCTCGGCGGCCAACGACGAATGCCAGATCGACTCGATCGCGCAGAGCTGGTCGGTGCTGTCGGGCGCGCATCGTCCGGAACGCGCGGCGCTGGCCATGGAGGCGCTGCATCGACGGCTGGTCCGTCCCGAGTCGCAGCTGGTGCAGCTGCTCGATCCGCCCTTCGACAAGTCCGATCTCGATCCCGGCTACATTCGCGGCTATGTGCCGGGGGTGCGCGAGAACGGCGGCCAGTACACGCATGCGGCAATCTGGGCCGCCATGGCGTTCGCCGCGCAGGGCGACGCGACCCGCGCCTGGGAAGTGTTCCGCATGATCAACCCCGTCAATCACGCGACGACCGATACGGCCGTCGCCGTCTACAAGGTCGAGCCGTACGTGGTCGCCGCAGATGTCTACGCGGTCGCACCCCACGTCGGGCGGGGTGGCTGGACCTGGTACACCGGCTCGGCTGGCTGGATGTATCGGCTGATTCTCGAGTCGCTGCTCGGACTCACGCGCCATGACGCGTTGCTGCGAGTCGCGCCCTGTCTGCCGGCGGGGTGGGGACCGGCGACGATCCGCTACCGTTTCGGCGGCACGATCTACGAGATCGTGATCACGACCGGGGACTCGGCGCGACTGGTGCTCGACGGCGTCGCGCGCGACGATGCGCGCGTGCCCCTCGTCGACGACGGGCAGCCGCATCGCGTGGAGGTGTGCAGCGTCGTCCGGGTCGTGGCCCGAGCGACGACCGGGAACCCGTCCGTACCGACGACGTAGCGACGCTCGGAGGCGTTCGGATCAGGCGCGCTGCAGCGTCGGTTGCCCGTCGGCGACGGCGAACGAGGCGATCACTCGCGACGCACTGCGCGGCTCCGCGACCGTATCGACCGCGACGAGATCCGCACGCAGCGACTGGGCGCCGATGTCCAGGCGCAGGTAACCCCGCGACGCGCCCGTCGCGAGCTTCAAACCCGGGCTGTTCACGACGAACCCGCTCACCGTGGCCTCCGGCCAGGGCTCGGCGCTGATCGAGGTCGTGACGAACTCCGTTGCCAACGGCGCCGAGGCGGGATCCAGCGGGTCCGCGTGCAGCTCGGCGGCCATGAACGCATGGAAGTCACCGCTCAGGACGACGGGATTGGCGGCGCGTGTCTGCTGCAGTTGCGACATCAGGCGATGCCGCGCCGTCGGATAGCCGTTCCAGTCGTCGGTCTGGCGGCGCACGGTCGGCAGGACCGCGGTGTTCACCGGCGCCATCACCACGCCCTGCGTCAGCAGGTTCCAGCGGGTGCCGTCGGCGCGCAATTGCGCCTCGAGCCACGCCTCCTGGGGCGCGCCGAGCATGCTGCGAGCGTGATCGGTGAGCGCCGCGCAGTCATCGGTCCGCACACCATTGCCGCCGGCACGGCCCGCGGGCGGGCAGGGCTGCGGATCCCGATACTGGCGCGTGTCCAGCAGGTGCAGTGTCGCTAGACCGCCCCACCGCCGCGTCATGTGCAGGCGCAGGTCAGGACCGAAAGGCATGGCGCGGCGCGGCAGCGGCAGGTGTTCGTACCAGGCGCGGTAGGCCGCCGCGCGGCGCGCCAGCGTCAGGCGTGGCGCGTCAGCGTCTTCCGAGACGTCGCCGGCGTAGTCGTTGTCGAACTCGTGGTCGTCCCAGACGAGCAGCCACGGGCAGGCCGCGTGCGCGCGCTGCAGGTCCGGATCACCGCGATACAGCGCGTGGCGCCGACGATAGTCGTCGAGCGTGTAGCACTCGGGGGCGTCGTGGCTACGCACGCGCGCGGTACCCCAGCTCGTTTCGTAGATGTAGTCGCCGACGTGCACCACCACGTCCGGATCGTCGGCCACGATCTGCTGGTAGGGCGTGAAGTAGCCGTGCTCGTACATCTGGCAGCTCGCGATGGCGAGCCGCAGCCGCGATGGCATCGCATCGGTCTTCGGGGCGGTCCGCGTGCGGCCGACCGGGCTGCGTGCATCGCCGGAGGTGAAGCGGTACCAGTAGTCGCGCCCCGGATCCAGGCCCGCGAACTCGCAGTGCACGCTGTGTGCCCAGTCGGGGTCAGCGTATTCGATGCGCGAGCGGACGATGTCGCGAAAGCGTTCGTCGCGCGCCAGTTCGCAGAGCACCGGCACCAGCCCCGGCGGCATGCCGCCGTCCGGTGACTGTGGCTCCGGCGCCAGCCGCGTCCATAGCACCACGGAACCCTCGGTCGGATAGCCCGACGCAACGCCGAGCGTGAACGGGTCGCGCGTGTATGCCGGTCGCGCCACCGCGCACACGCCAGTCACAGGCCAGAGCGCGAGGCCAGCGACGACGCCGAGCCCTTGCCGCAAGGCCTGGCGTCGGCCAATTCGCGATGCTGCCCGTCGCATGAGTCGATGTCCGCGCGCTTGCGAGGCGCAAAGTATGCGCGATTCAGGCGCCAGAGGCTCGAGGTACGGCCGCATAGCAGCTGCACGCCGCCGCCTCGAGCCCGCCACGGCTGACGATCGTTACGTGGCCACGACGATAGCGGATCAACCTTCGGCGCTGCAGCGCGCCCGCCGCCTGCGTCACGCCGACACGCCGTACGCCGAGCATCGAGGCGACGAACTCGTGCGTCAGGTCCAGCTCGTCGGCCTGCGCGTGATCCTGCGCCAGCAGCAGCCAGCGCGCGAGGCGCGCCTCGACGACGTGGAAGCGGTTGCAGGCGGCGGCCCGCGCGAACTGCGACAGAAGCCGCGCCAGCTGCCTCTGCACCGCCCGTTGCAGGCTGGACGATGCGGCCAGGTGCGTGCGCAGTCGCGCCGCGTCGATGCGCAGCGCCGCCCCGGGCAATGCAACGATCGCGCGCAACGGCTGGCGTGGGCCGACCGCGGTCGGCGCGAAGCCGAACAGCCCTTCGTCGCCGATCGAGCCGACTTCCAGCGCACTATCGCCATCGACCTGGGCGACCAGCGCGATCGAACCGGCGAGCGGAAACCAGGCGTGGCGAATGCGATCGCCGGCCTCGGCGAGCACCTCCGCGAATGCCAGCGCGACCGGTTCACAGTCCGCGAGCAGCGACGAGCGCTCGGCGCGCGGCAGCGCAGCGAGCATCCGGTTGGCGTTCCGAGGGACGGTGGTTCGACGCAACGGCTGGCCTCCGGGGTGCCGGATGCTAGTCCGCCGTCGCTGCGCACTTCCGTACTCCACCGCACCGACCCCGTTCCATGGAGCGACGATCCTTCGATCCCCGATCGATCGATGGTGGAGCTCCGACGTGAACGACATCTCCCGCAAGGACCGCCCCCTGACCGACGTGGCGACACTGCGCGCCCGCGCGCGGCACCACATCGAGGAAGGCGCCGTTACGGCCGGCTACACCGGCGACCGCAAGGAGGTGCTGCGGCTGCTGAACCAGTCGCTGGCAACCGAACTGGTCTGCGTGCTGCGCTACAAGCGCCACTACTTCATGGCACGCGGCATCCATGCGGCGACCGTCGCCGCGGAGTTCCGCGAGCACGCGGCCGAGGAACTCGGGCACGCCGATCTGATCGCGGACCGCATCGTGCAGCTCGGCGGCGAGCCCGACTTCTCGCCGGTGACGCTGCTGGCGCGCAGCCATGCCGAGTACGTCGAGGGCACGACGCTGCTCGACATGATCCGCGAGAATCTGGTCGCGGAGCGCATCGCGATCGACAGCTATCGCGAGATCGCCCGCTACCTCGGCGACGACGATCCGACCACCAAGCGCATGATCGAGTCCATCCTCGCGGTCGAGGAAGAACATGCCGATGAGCTCTCCGACCTGGTGGCGGGCCTGCCGGGCGCGAGCACCTGACCGGGGCCCTCGCGCGGGGCCAGGCGCGGCGCGGGACGGAACGGACGGCGGCTTTGCCGCTAGACTTCGCTCATGCCTGCAAGTTTCTTCGCGCGGCTGGCGGTAGCTCTGGTCGCGACGGCCTCGATCGTCGTTTCGCTGCTGCAGCTCGAGGCGGCCGAACTCGGCCTCACCGTCACCCACGGGCGGATCGGCAGCATCCCGGTCACGTCCTTCCAGCCGACGCGGAACGGCCCAGGCGCGGCACGCCCGGTGGTCGTGATCGCCCACGGGTTTGCGGGGTCGCAGCAGCTGATGTTGCCGTTCGCGCTGACGCTCGCCCGCCACGGCTACCTCGTGCTCACCTTTGATTTTCCCGGCCACGGCCGCAATCGCGTGCCGATGGCGGGGGGCATCGCCGATTTTGCGGCCAGCACGCGCGCGCTGCTCGACGCCCTCGGCGAGGTGGCCCTGGCTGCGCGTCGCTGGCCAGGGGGCGACGGTCGCGTCGTGCTGCTCGGGCACTCCATGGCGTCCGATATCGTGATCCGGCGCGCGATGGCCGACGACGCGGTGCGAGCGACGGTCGCGCTGTCTGCCTACTCGCCCGTCGTGACGGCCACCTCGCCGCGCAACCTGCTGATCGTCGACGGCGCGCTCGAGCCGGCGATGCTGCACGCCGAGGGGCTGCGCATTGCCGGGCTCGCGCTCGGCGGCGGCGAAGCGGTCGAGGCGAAAACCTACGGTGATTTCGCGGCTGGCACCGCGCGCCGCTTCGCGCTGGCCGACGGGGTCGAACACATCTCGGTGCTCTACAGTCGCGAGGCGCTGCTCGAAGCGCTGGACTGGTTCGAGCGCAGCCTCGGACCGTTGCCCGGCGCGCCGGCGCGCGGCTTCCTCGATGCGCGGGGCCGGTGGCTCGCCCTGCTGTACCTCGGCATCGTCGCGCTCGCCTGGCCGCTGGCCGCGCTGCTCCCCCGCGCCGTGCTGGCGCGCGCGCCTGCCCCGGATCTGCATGCTCCCCCGACGACCCTCGTCGACGCGAGCGCCGCACCCGCGCCGCTCGGCTGGCGCGGCCTGTGGCCCGTGGCGCTGCTGCCCGCGATGCTGACGCCACTGCTGCTGTGGCGCGTGCCCGGCGGCTTCCTGCCGATCCTGCTCGGTGACTACCTGCTGCTGCATTTCGCGCTCTACGGCGTGCTCACCGCCGCCGGCTCGTGGATCGCCCGGCAGCGCGAGTCGCCGCTGGCAGGTGTACGCCCGATGGCGCTGGCATTCGCGGCGATCGCCGCGGCGGTCTACGGCGTGTTCGCCATCGGGCTGCCGCTCGATCGCTACGTCACCAGCTTCGCGCCGGTGGGCATTCGCGCCGGCCTGCTGGTCGCGCTGTTCTGCGGCACGCTGCCGTACTTCCTCGCCGACGAGTGGCTGGTGCGCGGCGCCAGCCGCGCGCGCGGCGCCTACGCGTTCACCAAGCTGATGTTCCTGCTGTCGCTCGCGTTCGCGATCGCGCTGAACCCGGAGCGCCTGTTCTTCCTGGCGATCGTGGTGCCCGCGATCCTGATCGCCTTCGTGATCTACGGCCTGTTCAGCCGCTGGGTTTTTCGCCGCATCGGGCATCCCTGGGCGGCGGCGATCGCGAACGCCGTATCATTCTCGTGGCTGATCGCCGTCACCTTCCCGGTCGTCTCGCCATGAAGTACACCGACTACTACGCCACCCTCGGCGTGAAGCGCGACGCGCCTGTCGACGAGATCAAGAAGGCCTATCGTCGGCTCGCGCGCCAGTTTCACCCCGATGTCTCGAAGGATCCCCAGGGGGAAAGCAAGTTCAAGGAGGTCGCTGAGGCCTGGGCGACCTTGCGCGACATGGAGAAGCGCGCCGCCTACGACCAGCTCGGCGAACACCGACCGGGCGAGGAGTTCCAGCCGCCGCCCGACTGGGCGCGTCGCTACGGCGCCGGCGCCGGCGGCAGCGCAGCGGGCGGTTCGGACGCGCGCAGTGCGGGCGGTGGCGCGGGCGGTGGTCGTGGCGGGGATGACGCCAGTGGCTTCTCGTTCGGGGATCTGGATCTCGCCGATCTGTTTGCGGAGCTGTCGCGCGGTCGTGCCGGTGGTGCGCAATCCGGTGGCGCGCGACCCGGGAGTGCGGGGCCGGGCGGCGCCGGCAGCGCGCGGCCGATACGCGGCGAGGACTACGAAGCCACCGCGCAGATCTCGCTCGAGGACGCGTTCCACGGTGCCGTCATCGAACTCGATCTCGCGATCCCCGAGTACGACGCGAACGGTCGCCTCACGCGTCCGTCTCGGCCGTTCAAGGCGCGCATCCCCAAGGGCGCCGTCGATGGCCAGCGCCTGCGCCTCGCCGGCAAAGGAGGGCGTGGCTGGAACGGCGGTCGCGACGGCGACCTGTTCCTCAACATTGCGCTGCGACCGCACGCCCTGTTCCGAGCCGACGGCCACGATCTCTATCTCGACCTGCCGGTGGCCCCGTGGGAAGCCGCGCTCGGAGCGTCGGTCGAGGTGCCGACCCTGGCGGGTCCGCTGCGGGTGAAAGTCCCGCCCGGCACACACGCAGGCCGTCACCTGCGCCTCGCGAGCCGCGGCCTGCCGAACCCGCGCGGCGGCGCCGGTGACCTGTTCGCCATCGTGCAGGTGGTCGTGCCCACAGTGCTCGACGAGCGTGAGAAGCAACTGTTCGAGGAGTTGCGCGCGGCGTCGAAGTTCGATCCTCGCAGCCACTTTCCGCGCGAAGGGGGAGCCTCATGAAGATCGCCGTGACCGAGGTGCACTGGTCCGAGCAACACGCCGTGTGTTCCCTGCCCGACCTGGCCGAGCTTTCACAGCTGTCCGAAGCGGAGCTGCGGGAGCTGATCGAGCTCGGTGTGCTGCGGCCGCAGGCGCGTCCGGGTTCCGCGCCGGAAGACCGCGAGCCACGGTTCGCGGTGGAGTGCTTGGTGAAGATCCGGTCAGTGCGACGCCTGCGCCAGGACTTCGAGCTCGACGCGCACGGTGCCTCGGTGGCGCTCGCCTTGCTCGAGCGGATCGAGGACCTGGAGCGGCAGCTGCGCACACTGCGCGCCAGACTGCCGGGCGCGTAGTCCCAAAGGCCGCTTCGCGTGGGGCGTGAAAGGTCTCAACGCCTTGAATCGCAAGGGCCAAACGCAACTCCGTTGAGAGGGCGGTCACGAATCGATAAGTCAAACGGAATGCCTCGCGGGCGGATCAGGCAAACTAGCGCCCTCTAGAGAGGACCCCCTGCATGTGCGGAATCGTCGGAGCCGTTGCCGAACGGAACATCGTCCCTATCCTCATGGAAGGCCTGCGTCGGCTGGAGTATCGCGGCTACGATTCGGCCGGCATCGCCGTCCTGAACGGCACCGAACATCTCAAGCGCGTGCGCACGGTCGGCAAGGTCAAGGCGCTACAGGATGCGATCGACCTGTCGCCGACCTACGGCAAGCTCGGCATCGCGCACACGCGCTGGGCGACGCACGGCGTGCCTTCCGAGCGCAACGCGCATCCGCACATCTCGAACGACGGTCTCGCGATCGTCCACAACGGCATCATCGAGAACCATGACGAGCTGCGCGCCGACCTGCAGCGCCTCGGCTATGCATTCACCTCGGAAACCGACACCGAGGTGATCGCGCACCGCATCCATCATCATCTGGGCACGCTCGGCGACCTGTTCAAGGCCGTCCGCGCCACCGTCGCCGAGCTCGAGGGCGCGTATGCGCTGGTCGTGCTCAGCGAGCATGACCCGGACCGGCTGATCCTCGCGCGCGAGGGCTGCCCGGTCGTCATCGGTCTCGGTGTCGAGGAGAATTTCGTCGCCTCCGACGTTTCCGCGCTGCTGCCCGTGACGCGCCGCTTCATGTTTCTCGAGGAAGGCGACGTCGCTGAAGTGCGCCGCCGCTCGGTGCGTGTGATCGATCGCGACGGCAACTCGGTCGAGCGCCCGGCGCGTGACAGTGAGCTGTCGGCCGATGCGGCCGAGAAAGGCCAGTACAAGCACTTCATGCTCAAGGAGATCCACGAGCAGCCGCGCGCGATCGCCAACACGCTGCAGGAGCGCGTCGCCAATGGCCGCCTGCTCGAGGCAGCCTTCGGTCCCGATGCCAGCGAGATCTTCAAGCGCACCGAGCACGTGCACATCGTCGCCTGCGGCACCAGCTTCCACGCCGGCTCCGTCGCGCGCTACATGATCGAGCAGATCTGCAAGATCCCGTGCTCGGTCGAGATCGCCAGCGAATACCGCTACCGCAACCCGGTGGTGCCGAAGAATTCCCTGTTCGTCACGATCTCGCAATCCGGCGAGACGGCCGACACGCTCGCCGCGCTGCGTCTCGCGAAGCAGGCCGGGTATCTCTCGTCACTGGCGATCTGCAACGTGCCCGAGAGCTCACTGGTGCGCGAGTCCGAGCTGGTCATGCTGACACGCGCGGGGCCCGAAATCGGCGTCGCCTCGACCAAGGCCTTCACCACGCAGCTGACCGCGTTGTCGATGCTGGTGGTCGCGATCGCCAAACACCATGGCGCCGATCCCGAGCGCGAACGCGGCCTGGTGCAGCGGCTCGTCGAGCTGCCGGGCCTGGTCGAGAAGACCCTGACCCTCGATCCCGTGATCCAGAAGCTCGCACTGCGCTTCGCCGACAAGCATCACGCGCTGTTCCTCGGCCGCGGCGCGATGCACCCGATCGCGATGGAAGGCGCGCTGAAGCTCAAGGAGATCTCCTACATCCATGCCGAGGCCTATGCCGCCGGCGAACTCAAGCACGGTCCACTGGCGCTGGTCGATGCCGACATGCCCGTCATCGCGGTCGCGCCGAACAACGACCTGCTCGAGAAGCTGAAATCGAACCTGATGGAAGTGCGCGCGCGCGGCGGCGAGCTGATCGTGTTCGCCGACCCCGAGGCCGGCATGGAGCCGAGCGAGGGCGTGACGGTGATCCACCTGCCCAAGCACGTCAGCTATTTCCAGGCGCCGACCGTCTACACCATCCCGATGCAGCTGCTGTCGTACCACGTGGCGATCCTCAAGGGCACCGACGTCGACCAGCCGCGCAATCTCGCCAAGAGCGTCACCGTCGAATAGGCCCGCCCTCGTTGCAGGCCCAGCCGCGCTTGCCGAGCGTCACCACCGTGCGGCGAGACGCGACGCAAAACTACCGACCTGCCAGGCGCCGCGCCGAATCCATCAGTCCTTCCAGTACCGGCCCGGATATCTTCGCGGGGAAGTTTGCGGGCAGCGCACCGGCCACTTCCGCGACGACGCTTGGAGTACGTGCGACGAGGGCCTCGAGTTCCGATTCGGCCCGGGAGGCCAGTCCGCACAGCCTGGCGGTGTGCAACCAGTGTCGTCGGAGCATTTGCGCCCAGAGATAGTGGCGACTCCTTTCGCCGTGTACGGCCATCGCCATTTTCACCTTGCGGGGAGAATACCTGCCGGCCTTCGTGCCGAGTACCGGCAACGCCGAGAGGACGTCATATCGCGGTGTCAACCGGAAGCGGCCCTCGGGCTCGAGAAAGATGCTGAAGTTCTTGGCATGCCCGTCGATGGCGCAGAGCATCCAGAACAGCACCTGCGTGCGGAAGAAGTCGAGCCGGTCGGCTTCGGCTTCCGTTGAGCCCAGCAACAGCTCCATGATCCGCCTGATGCCAGGGCCGCCGTCGGCCTCGTACTTGCCCTCGCGCGACGTGCCGGTGACCTGGCAGAAATCTTCCTGCGGGAGCCGCATGATCCAGCTGCCATCCGCCGAGTGGCGCCGGTCAAAGCGTTCCACGACCAGTACCTTGTGTCTGCCGAACCGCTCGATCCAGCAGTTGGAAGCCGGAACACCGTAGGCGCGGAGCAGCTGCACGCAGAGCCATTCGTTCTCGACCGAGAGGCTCATGTCGATGCCCTGCGGGAATGCTCCGAGCGGCAGCTTGAGGATATGGGTGGTGGGTGTTGCGCCAGCCGGCCGGTGCCACCGTGTGCCGATGCGCAGCAGGGCGGTCTTCTCCTGCGCGCCGGCGAGCGAGATGCGGAAGTCGTCGTCCTCCGCCCGGCCCGGTGGGTTCCTGGCCAGGGCGTCGTCCAGCACCCGAACGACGCCGTTTTCATCGAGCGGCATTCCGTCGATCCGCGCGATATCCGGTCGCGGTGCGTCGTCGGCCGTAATCTGGATGGCCCCGATACAGTCGCGACCGATCTCGGCTAACAGGTCGAATGAGCGGCTCGATCGGGCCCCAAAACGTTGCCGGATGCGGTCGCGAATTCCGCGGTTGTCGGGCAGCAGATTGTCGAAGTAGTGTTCGACGTTGTCGCCGCGGTGGATCGTGCCCGGGGGCCCAAGCGGCAGGGAAAGCGAGATGGGGCGCGCGGCAATCGATTGGATCCATTGCTCGTCATAGCTGAACTGCTGGTGCTGCCGTGGTGCTGCAGTCCAGCGGCCGACCCGCACGCCGTTCATCCAGATGGTCAGCGAATGACTCGTCGCGGGACGCCCCATCGACTCACCACTCCGTGGGTCGCGCGTCCCTGGCCCGCATGTCGCGCAGTACGAGTTCCAGGCCGAGTGCGGAGATCAGCCGGTAGAGGGTATCTACGGTGATGTCGGCGCCATGCGTCTCGATGCTGGAGATCTGGCCCTGGCGCACGCCAACCTTCGCGCCAACCAGGCTCTGCGTCAGGCGGCGCTTCTTCCGGCAGGCTTTCAGAACCTGCCCCAGTTGCTGCGGAGTACGTACCACGTAGTCCACGGAATATCTCCTTTTCCAGATAGGTCAAAATTATCTCGAAAAAAAGATATAGTCAATATATCTATCGAATTAGATATTTGATCATTGTCTGACAGGCGATCCGCGCCGCGGCCGGCTCAGTTGCCGGCGGATGGGGTGGCCGAGTTGTGTGCGGCGGCGAACAGAAGATGCCGCGACACGCCGCGATGTTTGCTGACATTTGCCGTCGCCGGGTTCTGCTAGGCTCAGCACCCGCGCAACCCACGGCAGCTTGGAGGAATGACGATGGCGACCCCCGAAGACCGCAGCAAGACCGCCGCCCCGAAGCCCGTCACGAAGCCGGCGGCAGCAACCCCTGCCGCCAGCACCGCCCCGAAGGGCAGTCCCGTCGACAATCCCTATGCGCAGTTCTACGTCGTCAAGAAGGGCGACTCGCTGTCGAAGATTGCCGACGAGGTCTACGGCGACAAGATGCTCTACCCGAAGATCTTCGAAGCGAATCGCGATGTGCTGTCCGATCCGAACAAGATCAAGCCCGGCCAGAAGCTGCGGATCCCCTGATCCGCGCCTGGCCCGAACCCAACGACACCCGTTACCGAGGAGACGCTCCATGAAGACCATCAAGACCTCTGCGCTGGCCGCTGCGCTGCTGGCGACCCTGATCGCCGTCGGCTGCGCCAACCAGAAAGAACCCGCGACCAAGGCGCTGGCCGATGCCGAGGCGACGCTCGCCACGTTCCGCGACGAGGCATCGCGCTACGCCTCGACCGAACTGCAGTCCGCGGAGGCGGCCATCGCCGCACTGAAAACGAGCCTCGACAAGGGCGACTACAAGGCCGTGGTCGCTGGCTCGCCCGCGCTGTCGTCGCAGCTCGAGGCGCTGCGTACCGCCGTCACCGCCAAGAAGGCCGAGGCCGAAGCGGCCAACGAGGCGGCCAAGACGAGCTGGGCGGCAATGTCCGCCGACCTGCCGAAGATGGTCGAGGCCATCCAGAGCCGCGTCGACATCCTGTCGAAATCCAAGAAACTGCCGAAGGGCATGATGGCGGCCAGCCTCGACTCGGCGAAAGCCGGTCTCGAGGAAATGAAGGCCGCCTGGGCCGAGGCCACGGCGGCCGGCGCGGCCGGCAACGCGGTCGAAGCGGTGAGCCGCGCCGAAGCCGTCAAGGCGAAGGGCACTGAGGTGATGTCAACGCTCGGGATGACCGCCGCCGCCGGCTGACCTTCTGAACCGCGTGCGTCGGCCGCGCCGCGTTTCAATGACGCGGCGGCAGCCGACCGCGCGGCCGGTGCCACGGCAACCGCCGCGGCCACCGCCGCGGGCGGGGGCAGCTACGACGGCGCACGAGCGGGTCGCTGTTCAGCCTGGCAGCAGGCTCGCCTTCAGGTCGTAGGCGTCCGCACCGGTGATCTTCACCTGCGCGAATTCCCCCACGCGCAACTTGCCGCCGCGCGCGATCCGTACCACCCCGTCGATGTCCGGCGCGTCGCTGCGACTGCGGGCAATCGCCGTGGTGCCGTCGACCGACTCCACCAGCACCGGCTCTTCGCGACCGATGCGCGCCTCGAGCCGCCGTGCGCTGATCGACTGCGCACGTTCCATGAAGCGCGCCAGCCGCGCTTCCTGGATCGCCGGCGCGACGTGTTCGCCGAGGGCGTTCGCCGCAGCCCCTTCGACTGGCGAGTACATGAACGCCCCGACGCGATCGAGCTGCGCCTCGTCGAGCCAGTGGAGCAGTTCGTCGAACTCGGACTCGGTCTCGCCCGGAAAGCCCACGATGAAGGTGCTGCGGATCACGAGGTCTGGGCAGCCCTCGCGCCAGGCGCGGATGCGCTCCAGCGTGTTCTCAGCGTGCGCGGGCCGGCGCATGCGCTTCAGCACGCTGGGGCTGCCGTGCTGGAACGGCACGTCCAGGTAGGGCAGCACCCGGCCTGCGGCCATCAGCGGGATCACCGCGTCGACATGCGGATAGGGATAGACGTAGTGCAGGCGGATCCAGACGCCGAGCTCGCCGAGCCCGCGCGCGAGGTCGAGAAAGCGCGTCGCGTATTCGGTGTCGCGCCAGCGGCCCTTGCGGTAGCGCAGGTCGGCGCCGTAGGCGCTGGTGTCCTGCGAAATCACGAGGATCTCGCGCACGCCCGCGTTCGCCAGCCGTTCCGCCTCGCGCAGCACGTCGTCGATGCCGCGGCTCGCGAGCTTGCCGCGCATCGACGGGATGATGCAAAAGCTGCAGGTGTTGTTGCAGCCCTCGGAGATCTTCAGGTACGCATAGTGGCGCGGCGTGAGGCGCACGCCCTGCGGCGGCAGCAGATCGAGGAACGGGTCGTGCTTTGGCGGCAGGTGCTCATGCACGGCCGACAGCACGTCCTCGTAGGCGTGCGGGCCCGTCACCTTCAGCACGCGCGGATGCCGCTCGAGGATCCGCTCCGGACGGGCGCCGAGGCAGCCCGTGACGATCACGCGGCCGTTCTGCGCGATCGCTTCACCGATCGCGTCGAGCGACTCATCCACGGCTGAATCGATGAAGCCGCAGGTGTTGACCACCACGACGTCGGCCGATGCATAGTCCGGCGCCACCGCGTAGCCCTCCGCGCGCAGCTGCGTGAGGATCCGCTCGGAATCGACGAGTGCCTTGGGGCAGCCGAGGCTGACGAAGCCGACTTTGGGGTTCTTGAGGGACATTGACCGCGCATGCTCTCCCAGCGACAGACACCATGTCCACTCTCCGGTCCTGTCCGGACCTTCGGCTTCTTTTAAGTCGCCGGGACCGGCTGAATAGACCCTTCCATGAAAGACCTCAATATTGCGATTGTTGGAGCCGGTATCGGCGGCCTGTCCGCCGCGCTGGCGCTGCAGAAGCTCGGCTTCCGTGTCACCGTCTACGAACAGGCGCCGCAGCTCGGCGAGGTCGGCGCGGGCCTCTCGCTCAGCCCGACCGCGGTGCACGGCCTCAACTGGCTCGGCCTGCATGGCGTGCTCGAGGCCAAGGCCTACAAGCCGGAAGACCAGTGCGTCCGCCACTACCAGGACGCGCGCCCGATCAGCTGGATCAATCGTGGCAAGTCGCTGGTGGAGCGCTATGGCGAACGCTACTACCTCATCCATCGCGCCGACCTGCACGATGGCCTCGCCGCGTGCGTTCTCGCCAACGATCCGAAGGCCATCGCGCTGAACAAGCGCTGCGTGTCGCTGTCGCAGGACGACGATGGCGTCACGATCGGCTTCGCCGACGACACCACCGTCCGGGTCGACGTGCTGGTGGGCGCCGATGGCTCGCGTTCGGCTGTGCGCAACGCCGTGTTCGGCGCGCTCGAGCCGCAATACACCGGCTACATCGCCTGGCGCGGCCTGATTCCGATGGACCAGGTGCCGCAGGAAATCCTCGACCCGCCGTCGGGCATCTTCCTCGGTCCCGGCCACATGGTGAACCGCTATCCGGTTCGCAATGGCGAGCTGCTGAACTTCGTCGCGTTCGCCGAGCGCAATGCCTGGTCGGAAGAGGGCTGGTCGATCCGCTCCACCGTCGCGGAGTTGCTCGCCGAGTTCGAGGGCTGGAGTCCGTGGGTCCTGCGCTTCATGGAGAAAGTGCCGCCGCACCTGCTGTTCAAGTGGGGCCTGTTCGACCGCGAGCCGCTGTCGTCCTGGACCCGGGGCCGCGTCACGCTGCTCGGCGACGCCGCGCACCCGGTGTTGCCGTTCCTCGGCCACGGCGCCGTGCTGGCGATCGAAGACGGCGTCGTGCTGGCGCGCGCGTTTGCCGCGGCCGCGGCCGTGCCCGAGGCACTGCAGCGCTACGAGGGCGCGCGCCGCGAACGCGCAGCCTTCGTCGTCCACGAGTCGCGCAAGGCCGGCAAGCAGTACCACTCGCCCGACACCCACACCTACACGGAACGTTCCGGCGGCAAGGCGGCCGACGAGGGCATCGGCCTCTTTTCCTATAACCCGGTTACCCAGGCCGTCTGAGGCGATCGCAGCCGCGGCGCTCGATCGGGCGTCGCCGGCGCGCGTGATCAGGGCGCTTGTGGGGCCGCAGGGCGTACCGTCTCGATTCCCGAGCTCGCCTCGCCGCGCATCGAGTTCTGCTGGCAGCTGCGCAGGCCGAAGAACATCGCTAACGCGACCGCAGGCACGATCAGCCACGGCCAGACCGCGCCCTGACGCGCCGCGCTGGCGGGGCTTGCGACGACCGCCGCCGCACCGATCTGGGCCACGCCCAGCGCGGCCGGCAGCCCGGGCGCCGCGATCGCGGCCAGCCCCGGCCGGGCACCTGCGAGCAGTTCGGCAATTCGCGCGGCGCCGCCACCGGCTTGAAGCTGATTTCCGAGCACACCCAGGACCACCGGGACCACGAGGCTGAGCAGGGCGACGGCGGACGGGCGCCGGATGCCGGTGTCGGCCGCCATCAGCTCGCCGACCGCATCGACACGATCGCCGAGGATTGCGCCAAGCTGGCCCTTGCCGAGGTTCAGCAACGCATCGCTGTGCGCGCCGCCGGCGAGAGCGCCGTCGAGGTTGGCCAGCAACGCGCCATCGTGGCCACCGGCGCGCATCAGCTCGAGCAGTCGTGCGGCGCCCGCGTCGCCGGCGTATTCGCCCGAGAGGCCCGCGAGCACGGCTGGCAGCGCGACGCCTGACAGCGCCTTGCGCGTGCCCAGGGCACTCTCGCCGACGATCGCCGCGAGGCGCGTGAGCCGCGCGTCGGAGAGCTGGGCCTGGACGAGTTCGAGCAAGGTCATTCGGCCGCCTGTGCGTGAGGTCGCGCGAGACTACTTTGCAGGTCCGGCCATCGCAACCCGGCGACTGGCACGTCGACGGCGCCTGCCTTAGATTGAAAGCCCGCATTGAAAGCCAGCCGCGCAGGGACGCCGGCTGTACATGCATCCAGTGAGGTTCCGATGAGCGCCATACCCGACCCAATGCCGAAGCTCGATCGACGCTCGGACGCGTCCTACCTCGATTTCGTGGAGGGGTTCCGCGAGTACATCCTCGGCAAGGGGGCCGACTTCGAGGACCGGTTGAACCTCGCGCTGCTCGCGCAGGGCGAGCGCCGCGGCCAGCCGATGAACGAGATCGCACCGGTGCGCGACTACCTGCGCAGCCTGCCGCTCGGCCGCCTTCGCGACCGGCTCGCGCGCACGCAGCAGGAGATGAAGTGGCACGCGCTGTGGCGCTCGTTCGACGGCCAGCGTGACGCGCTGCGCGCCGAGCTCGAGCGTTGGGATTCGCGCGGCCCGGGCCAGCTTCAGCTCGAGCCCGGCTTCACCTATCCGCCCTACCTGAACGTGCACTTCCACCTGCAGCCCGGCGGCTACTACAAGGACGAGCTGTCGGGCTTCCTGTATCACTACGGCACCAAGGTCTTCTTCCGCGGCGACAACGATCGCGACGAGTTGCACGACAAGCTGGTCGGCCTCGTGCCGCCACCGGCCGACGGGAAGGTGAGCCGCATCCTCGACCTCGCCTGCTCCATCGGCCAGAGCGCGACCGCGTTCAAGCGCCGCTACCCGCAGGCCGAGGTGATCGGCGTCGACTATTCCGCACCGATGCTGCGCGTCGCGCATCGCCGCGCCGCGATGCTCGGCGACGACGTGACGTTCGCGCAGCGCTTGATCGAGGGCACCGGCTTTCCTGACGCGCACTTCGACCTCACGTTCGCGTTCATCGTTTTCCATGAGCTGCCGTTGCGCATCATCGAAGACACGGTCCGCGAGGCGGCACGGGTGACGCGCCCTGGCGGCCTGTTCGCGATCTACGATTTCAACCCAACCCCCTCGATGTCGCCGTTCCAGCTCTACCATCGCGACTTCGACGCCGCGCACAACGGCGAGCCGTACTCGCAGGACTTCTGCGACTGCGACTTCGACGCGATCCTGACGCGCCATGGGTTCCGTGTCGCCGCGCAACCGCTCGCGCAGCGCGCGGGCGGAGCTGGCTACATGAAGAACTGGTTCGCGACCCGTGGCTGATCCACGCGAGCTCTTCTCTGCGCAGACGCCCGAGGGCGGCGCGCCGCTCGTCGGGCCCGATCCAATCTATCTCGAGAATCCGGTGCTCGATGCAACGGTGCGCATGGTGGTCGAGCTCGCGGCCCAGGTGTGGATCGAGCGCGAACGCAGGCTTGCGCTCGAGGCGGTGCTCGCCGCGCGTGGCGTCGTCGGCGTCGACGCGATCGAGGGCTTCAAGCCCGATGCGGCGCAGGCCGCCGCGCTGAAGTCCGAACGCGCGCGCTTCATCGAGGACGTCTTCAAGGACTTGCGACGGATCCCGGTGGCGCCCGCGCCGTGAACCGCGTGCGCCGCCGATGAGCCCCGCGCCCATGAATCGCCAGTGGCGCGCCGCGCGGCTGGTCGAGCCGGGCGAACTGATCTCGCCCGCGCACTTCGCCTGGCACGAGGAGCCGGCGCCGCAGCCCGGCGAGGGCGAGATCCTGGTGCGCACGCTCTGCCTCTCCACCAGTCCCGCTCAGCGGGGCTACGTGTCGGCCGGCAGGAAGAGTCCGCTATTGCCCGCCGTGCCGCTTGGGGCCGTGATGCGCGGCCGCGGCGTCGGTGTCGTGGCCGCGTCCCGACACCCTGAGTTTCGCGTAGGCGAGCTGTTCGTCGGCCCGCTCGGCTGGCAGGACTATTCGATCCAGCGGCCGCGCGAGGCGGACTTCGTGTTCAGCGCCAAGCGCATCGAGGACCCGATCCTGCCGCTGACCACCGAGCTGGGCGTGCTGGGCAATGCCGGCATGACGGCCTGGTTCGGCCTGCTCGAGGTCGGCCAGTTCCGCGGCGGCGAATCGGTGCTGATCTCGGCCGCGGCGGGCGGGGTCGGGTCGGTCACCGGGCAGATTGCGCGGATCCGCGGCGCGTCGCTGGTGGTCGGCATCGCCGGCACCGACGACAAGTGTCGCTGGCTCGTCGACGAACTCGGCTTCGACCACGCCGTCAACTATCGGTCCGAGGACGTCGCCGCGCGTCTCGCGGCGCTGAATCCGCGCGGCTTCGACGTGGTGTTCGATAACGTCGGCGGCAGCGTCCTCGAGGCGGCGCTCGCAAACCTCGCGATGCATGCGCGCATCGTCGTCTGTGGGTGGATCTCCAGCGACTATGGCAGCGGCATGCCGCCGGGCCCCGCCAATTACCGCCAGCTGCTCTACAAGCGTGCGCGGATGGAAGGCTTCGTCGTCTTCGACTACTGGAAGCGCTACCCGCAGGCCGAGCGGGTGCTGAAGAAATGGTATCGCGAGGGTCTGCTGAAGAACTGCGAGCAGGTGCTCGACGGGCTCGAGCAGATGCCGCGGGTGTTGCAGGCGCTGTTCACCGGCGCCAACCGCGGCATCATCAATTGTCGAGTCGCCCCGGATCCGCCGGTCGCTGACACCGGCACCGGTCCCTGAGTCGGACCGCACCGCCGGTCACGCGAAAGAGCCGTGGGGGGGGGGGGGCGGGGGGGGGGGGGGGGGG
>JAYTNX010000187.1:0-2072 GCA_043748075.1 Pseudomonadota bacterium | reverse complement strand
ACCCTGGCGCCCCAACTGCGCGCCATCGTCACCGAGGCGTTCAGTTTTCCGGCGCCGACGGTGCCGATCGGCGGCGATCCGCGCTTTGGCGTGCTCGAGCTGTTCCACGGCCGGACCGCCGCGTTCAAGGATTTCGGCGCGCGCTTCCTGGCGGCCTGCTTCCAGCGCTTGCGACGTCCCGAGGCGCGGCCGGTGAACATCCTGGTGGCGACGTCGGGCGATACGGGCGGGGCGGTCGCGGCGGCCTTCCATCGCCGCCCCGGCATCGCGGTCACCGTGCTGTTCCCGAAGGGGCTGGTGTCTCCGACCCAGCAGCAGCAGCTGACCTGCTGGGGTGACAACGTACTCTCGATTGGCGTGCGGGGAACGTTCGACGACTGCCAGGCGCTGGTCAAGCAGGCCTTCGTCGACCCCTCGATGCGCGCGCAATTCGAGTTGTCGTCGGCGAACAGCATCAACCTCGGTCGGCTGCTCCCGCAGGCGGTCTATTACGCCGCCAGCAGTCTCGCTGCCTGGCGTCGGCAAGGCGAACCGATGTCGTACATCGTACCGAGTGGCAACCTCGGCAACGTGGCCGCCTGCTGCTGGGCGCGCAAGATCGGCCTGCCGATCGGCGACATCGTGCTGGCGCACAACGCGAATACGACCGTGCCCGACTACTTCCAGACCGGCGAGTGGCGGCCGAAGCCGAGCCGCGCGACGCTTGCGTCGGCGATGGACGTCGGCAATCCTTCCAACATGGAGCGGCTGCTGGCCCTGTTTCCCGAGGTCGAGGCGATGCGCGGTACGCTCAGTGCCTGCAGCATCGACGACGGCGCCATCGCGGGCCGGATCAAGGCGGACTTCGCCCGCTACGGCCAGATCTGGTGCCCGCACACGGCCACGGCGGCCGAGGCCTGGGCCCGGCTCCCGGAGGTCAGCCGCGAGGCTCGCAGCTGGAGCATCGTCGCCACCGCCCATCCGGCCAAGTTCGCCGAGGTCGTGGAACCGCTGATCGGCCGCCCGGTCGCGGTACCGGAGTCGCTGCGCGAACTCTTCGACCGGCCGTCGGACTTTGTCGAGATCGATGCGAGCCTGCCCGCGCTGCGTGCCGCGCTCGCGGTGCACCGATGAGCAACACCGCGGTTGCCGTGGTCGCCGTGCTGTCGGGCATCGCGATCGGCCTGGGACTGGCGTGGACCTGGCGCTGGTATCGCCAGCGACGCCAACGCCTGGCACTGGTCGCGAGGATCACCTCGGTGTCGGTCGACCATGCCCGCGACGTGCTCGTCCCCGACGGCAATGGCGGCGTACTGCATCTCGACTACGTGCTGCTGACCCCGCGCGGGATCCTGGTGATCGACCTGCGGGACGTGGGCGGCAACGTTTTCGGCTCCGACCAGATGAGCGACTGGACCGTCATGGACGGTGCCCAGCGCTTCACGTTCACCAATCCGCAGAGCGCGCTCTATGACCGCGTTGCCGCGGTGCGAGCGATCGCGGCGAGCGTACCCGTCGAGGGGCGGATCGTGTTCACGCGGCGGGCCGCGTTTCCGAAGGGGTTGCCGCGCTTCACGCTGGGCGAGGACTCCATGGTCAGCGACTATCCGCTCGGCGACCGGCACACCGCGGAAGTGGCCGCCGGACCGTACCGCCCGTCCTGGGAGAATCTCAAGAGCCAGTTCGCGCCGAGCCCGCTGGCGAAGAGCTGACGTCGCGGCCTGCCACGCCGCGACGAACGGCGATCGCAGGGGCTCACGTCAGGTCGAAGAATTCCTCGGCCGTCGCACTCGTATGTCGTGCCAGCTCTGCCGGGCTCTCGCCGCGCGCCTGCGCGATCACCGCCGCGATGTGCGGCAGGTAGGCGGGCTCGTTGCGGCGCGAGACCGGCTTCGGCACCAGGTCTCGCGGCAACAGGTAGGGCCCGTCTGTTTCGATCATCAAGCGGCCGGCCGGCACCAGTCGGACCAGGTCCCGGAGGTGAGCGCCGCGTCGCTCGTCGCAGATCCAGCCGGTGATACCGACATAGAGGCCGAGGTCCAGGCATTCGAGCAGTTCGTCGCGGTTGCCGGTGAAGCAATGCGCGACGGCGC
>JAYTNX010000186.1:0-2151 GCA_043748075.1 Pseudomonadota bacterium | reverse complement strand
CTGGTCGACAGTGAGCGCCTGCAGAACGAGGTGTTCCTGCTGATGCTGCGTGAGATCGGCCTCCAGATCACGTTCGACGACATGTTCGAACAGTTCGTCGGACATTCGCTGGCGTACTGCATGGCGCTGGCCGAGAACATGCTCGGTCGAGCACCACCCGCGGATTTCCTGCCGCGGCTGCAGCGCCGCACCTTCGACGCGTTCCGCCACGGGCTGACCGCCGTCGACGGCGTCGTCGAGGCGCTGGACCGCATAGCCCTGCCGACCTGCGTCGCCTCGGGCGGCGATCACGAAAAGATCCGCTTCACGCTCGGGCACACGGGCCTGTGGCCGCGCTTCGCGGGCCGCATCTTCAGCGTCGCCGACGTCCCCCGCGCGAAGCCGTATCCCGACGTCTACCTGCATGCGGCTGCCACGATGGGCGCGTCGGCGGCGCGCTGCGCGGTGGTCGAGGACACGCCGATCGGCGTCACCGCCGCGGTGGCGGCGGGCATGACGGTGTTCGGTTATGCGCGGCTGACGCCGGCCGTACGGCTCGAAGGCGCCGGTGCGCAGCGGACGTTCACGGACATGCGTCGCTTGCCCGAGCTGCTGGGCGCGTCGATGCCGAGATCGCCCGGCTGACCAAGTTGGCGGCACCGGATACGATCTCTCGCTTCGACGTCGTCGTCGTCGGTGGCTACGGCGGCTTCGGCCGTCGCATCGTGCAGGCGCTCATCGCTGACGCGACGGCAGGTGCGCCGCGCCTGCGCATCGGTGTCGCCGGCCGTCGTGGTGACGCGGCGCAAGCCTGCTGCGCTGCGCTGGGCTCGCCGGCCGCACAGCCGCTGCCGCTGGATGCGCAGACGCCGTCCGGCCGAGAGCGGCTGTTCGCGAGCGCGCCGCGCGTCGTCATCGACACGGCCGGGCCGTTCCAGCACGCGGATCGTGAGCTGGCGCGCGCCTGCGCACGCCGCGGCGTCCACTACATCGATCTGGCCGACGACACCGCCGCCGTACTGGGCATCGTCGCGCTCGACGCTGAAGCACGGGCGCATGACGTGCTGCTGGTCAGCGGCGCTTCGACGGTCCCCGCACTCTCCATCGCCGTCGTCGACGAACTGGCTCGCGATCTCGCGACGGTCGAGCGGATCGAGATCGGTATCGCGCCCGGCTACGATGGGCCGCGCGGTCTGGCGACCATCCAGTCCATCCTGAGCTATGTCGGGCGGCCGATTCCGCAATGGCAGGAGGGCGAAGCCAGCGTCGCGCCGGGCTGGAGCGGCACGATCCGCCACCGCTATCCGGCGCCGGTCGGTCCGCGGCTGTTGTCGCGCGTCGACGTGCCCGACATGGCGCTGCTGCCGGCGCGCTTCCCGAGGCTGCGCACGCTGGAGATTCGCGCCGGGCTCGAAGTGCCGTTGGCACATCGGGGTCTGGGCGGGATTGCATGGCTGGTCCGGCATTTCGGGTTGCGCCACCTCGAGACCCACGCCCGTTTCGCGCAGCGCGTCGCAGCGCTGCTGAATCCCTGGGGCAGCGATACCGGCGCGATGCACGTGCGCGTGGTGGGGCACACCACGGCGGGCGCGGCGCGTTCCCGTCTCTGGACGGTCGTGGCGACTCACGGCGCAGGCCCGCAGATTCCCGCCACGGCCGCCGTCATTCTCGCCAAGCGCCTGCTCGGTCGCGCCGGGCCCGCACTCCTGCAACGCGGCGCGATGCCTGCGGCCGGGCTCGTCTCGCTCGTCGAGTTCGAGCAGAGCTGGGCCGGGATGCCCCTGTGTACCTCGCGACAGGACGAAACGGAGGCTGTCGGAGACTGACGCGCGCCAATCCCGGCGCGCGTCCGGCCCTGCGGTATGGGCGGCAGCGAACCGACGGCGCGGCGCCCAACGCGCACCCTGTGCGCCGGGCGTTTCGTCTCGAAACCCCGCACCCGCACCCGGCCCCGCGCCCGGGTTCCCGATCTCGTCACGCGGAGCGCGCCCCCTGGATCAGCCGGCCAGTCACGAAGCCTTGCCGCTGCGATCCGAGCTGTTCAATGCGGACCAGATGGAGCAGCACGGGCGCGAGCTCGCGGCCACCCATCGGCTGGTGCGCGGCATCGGCTCCGACCTGCTGCTGCGCCGGCTCACCGACAACGAGGCGGTGATCGTCGAGGCCTGCAAC
>JAYTNX010000185.1:0-5273 GCA_043748075.1 Pseudomonadota bacterium | reverse complement strand
CGCAGATTGCGATCGATGAGCTGAATGTCCAGAAGGAACGCCTCGGCGCCTACCAGGTGCAGGCGCGTTTCGCCCTCGCGGCGATCTACGATCGCGCGGCGGCTCCCCCCGCGCGTCCGGCCAAGGCCACACCGGGACGCGTCGACGCCGGCGACAGCGCGGGTGGGGGTACGCCATGACACGACGTCGCGCCCCGGTTCGCTCCCTCGTCGCCTGGCTGGTGGCGTCGACGCTGTCCTGCGGCGCGATGGCGGCGGGCAAGCCCGCCCGAGTGCCGTCGACGATCGGCGACCTCAAGCCGCGCAGCGTCGAGATCCGCCCCGAGCAAAAGGTGGATGCGAGCGCCGCACGCGCGATCGATAACTACCGTCGCTATCTGGAGCTGAAGGACGCGGACCCCGAGCTGCGCGCCGAGGCGCTGCGACGGCTCGGCGACCTCAATCTCGAGGTCGGTGAGGTGGAGCGAATCGACAAGGAAGCTGCCGCGATCGATGTGGCAGGGGCCGAAGCGATCGAGCTCTACCGTTCGCTGCTCGAGGCCTACCCCGACTACCCCCGCAACGACCAGGTGCTCTATCAGCTGGCCCGCGCCTACGAGACCACGGGGCAGCCCGAGAAGGCGCTCGCCACACTCGACGAGGTGGTCAAGCGATACCCCGAACTCGTGCAGATGGACGAAGTCGATTTCCGTCGCGGCGAGATCTTGTTTTCGAACAAGCGCTACGCGGATGCCGAGAAAGCCTACCAGCGGGCACTCGACCGCGGCACGGCGGGCGCGTTCCATTCGCAGAGCCTCTACAAGCACGGCTGGTCGCTGTTCAAGCAGGGCAGGAACGACGAGTCGCTACCGTCGTTCGCCCGCGTGCTCGACCGCAACCTCGTGGATCCGGCCGACGGCAACCGGTTGCGACCGATCGAGCGCATGTCACGCCCGGATCGCGAGCTGGTCGAGGATACGTTGCGGGTGATGAGCATCACCTTTTCGTACCTGGAGGGCGCGGAATCGCTCGACCGGTTCGTCACGAAGCGCGGTGACACCCCGTATTCCTACCTGCTGTACTCCCGGCTTGGCGACCTTTACGTCGAAAAGCAGCGCTACCAGGACGCGGCGGACGCCTATCGTGCCTTCGTGGTTCGCGATCCCGTCGACGAGAACGCGCCGATCCTGGCGATGCAGGCGATCGAGGCCTACCGCAAGGGCGGCTTCGACCAGCTCGTGCTCGAGGGCAAGCGCGACTACATCGAGCGCTACAACTTCTCGGGTGGGTTCTGGCAGGGTCGCGAACGCGCCGCCTATTCCCAGGTCGTCTCCGAACTGAAGACGAACATGAAGGATGTCGCGACCTACTACCACGCGACCGCGCAGAAGTCGAAGCGCGCGGACGACTACCAGGTCGCGTCGCGCTGGTATCGGGACTATCTCGCCTCCTTCCCCGACGACCCCGAATCGGCGGCCACCAACTTCCTGCTGGCCGAGACGCTCTTCGAGAGCGCCAGTTTCGCGGATGCCGCGGCCGAGTACGAACGCACGGCGTATCAGTATCCGCGCGGGCCCCGATCGGCGGCGGCGGCCTACGCGGGGCTGGGGGCGCTGCAGAAGCAACGGACCGCGACGCCGGCCGCGCAGCAGCCGGACGTGGTGGCGCGACAGATCGACGCCGGCATCCGCTTCGCGCAGACCTTCCCGGAACATCCCGACAGTGGCGGCGTCATCACGCGCGCGGCCCAGGACGTCTTCGACCGCAAGGACCTCGCGCGTTCCATCGAGGTGGCGAACCTGGTACTGGCGCACCAGCCGGCCGTCGATCCGCCGCGGCAGCGTATCGCTTGGACGATCATCGGCCAGTCCACCTTCGACCAAGGCGATTTCGAACGCGCCGAAGCGGCGTTCCAGAAGGCGCGCGAACTGGCGCCCGCCAATGACCCGCTGCGCAAGGATCTCTCGGCGCGGCTCGCAGCGTCGGTCTACAAGCAGGCCGAGGCACGGCGCACGGAGGGTGACGGTGCGGGTGCCGTCGACGCTTTTCTCAGGGTGGCTGCGCTGTCACCCGATCCGGCGGTTCGCGCCACCGCCGAATTCGACGCCGCGGCGCAGTTGCTGACGCTCAAACAGTGGGATCGTGCGATCCCGGTGCTGGAAGGGTATCGGCGCAGTTACCCGAAGGATTCCCGCCAACCCGACGTCACGCGCAATCTGGCGGTTGCCTATTCCGAGGCCGGTCGACCCGCCGAGGCCGCTGCGGAGTTCGAACGCATCGCGGACAATCCCGTCGAGGAGCGCGAGGTGCGTCGCGAGGCCCTGCAGTCTGCGGCCGACCTCTACCAGAAGGCGAACGAGAGCGTGCGCTCGGCCGCCGTGCTGGAGCAATTCGTCAGGGAGTTCCCGACTCCGTTGGGGCCAGCCGTCGAGGCGCGGCAGAAACTCGCCGAGTTCGCCGCGCGGGGCGGCAACCGTGCCCGCGAGGAATCGTGGCAGCGCGAGATCATCAAGGCCGATGCGGGCGCCGGCGCGGAGCGGACCGACCGCACGCGCTACCTGGCCGCGAAATCCCAGCTCGCGTTGGCGACGCCGGCACGCGACGCGTTCCGCGGCGTTCGCCTGGTGGCGCCGCTCAAGAAGAGCCTGGGGAGCAAGCGCAAGGCGCTCGATGTCGCCCTGAAGGCCTACAAGGACGCGGTCGACTACCGCGTCGGCGAAGTGACGGCGGCAGCCACCTACGAAATGGCAGAGCTGTATCGCACCCTGGGCAAGGATGTGCTGGCGTCGGAGCGGCCGAAGGGCCTCAGTCGCGACGAGCGTGAGCAATACGACACACTGCTCGAGGAGCAGGCGTTCCCATTCGAAGAGCAGGCAATAGAGCTACATGGCGTCAACGCAGCACGCGTGCGGGACGGCTATTTCGACGAGTCCGTGCGCAAGAGCTACGCGGTGTTGGCCGAGTTCAAGCCCGCTCGCTACGGCAAGACCGAGTCCGGAACCGAGGTGTCCGCGACGCTGGCGTCAGCCGAGGCCGGAATTCGCGATCAGGCCACGGAAGCGCTCTCGAAGCGTGCGGGGGGTGACCTGGCTGCGGCCGAGCAGGGACTGCAGGAGGCGGCGCAGAAAGCCGGCAACGACCCGGCGCTGTGGACCGAACTCGGCCTGACGCAACGGCAGCAGGCGAAGCTCGAGGATGCGATGGCGTCCTACCTCAAGGCGCTCGAGGCGCGTCCCGCCTACGTGCCGGCACTGCGCAATATCGCGGTGCTGCTCGACCTCTACATGGACGACCCGGTCCGCGCGCTGCCGTATTTCGAGCAGCTCAAGGCGGTCAGCGCCGACGACAAGCAGCTCAACGCCTGGATTGCCGATGTTCGACAGCGGGCGGGCCGACAGGCGCCTGCGGCGCCGGCGGGCCAGCCGTCGGCCGATGGCGAGGGAAGCAACCCGCCTCCCCCGGGCGCACCTGCGGCGGCTGCACCGCCACCGCAGGCTTCGCTGCGTCACTCTCGACCCGGGAGGTCGTCATGATCCTGATCCATGGTCTCGGACGGGCGGTCATCGGGCGAGTGATCTGGCCCGTTTTCGTGCTGGGCGCCACCCTCGCCTGGTCGCAGCAGCCTGGCTCACCCGTTGCGTCACCGCCCACGCCGCGGGTCGCGCCTGCCGCGTCGATCGAGCCCGGTGTCGACACCTCGGCGCCGCGAACTCCGGTGACGATGCCGGCGGTCGCGCCGCGCCTTGCGCCAGTCAGCGACCCGGCGACGACGACGTCGGCGGCGCGCGATTCGTCCGCCGGCACGACGCCCGCGCTTGCCGCGAGGCGTGGTGGCCGTGCGATGGACCGGGTGAACCTCGATGCGTCGCAGATCACCGGCAACCGCGAGCTGCCGCGCGTGCTCTACATCGTCCCCTGGCGAGCCCCCGCTGCGGGCGATATCGAGGGGCGTCCGGTCAACAGTCTGCTGTACGAGCTCACGAAGCCCGTCGATCGCGAGGTTTTCCGCCGCGAGAACCGCTATTTCGATGCCTTGCAGGTCACCGCCGGTGCGGCGGCCGGCGCCAGCGCGCCCGGCGCCGCGCCACCCGCCACGGGTGGTCCTGAGAAGTGAGTCGTGGTTTTTGCATAGGATCAAAGGCATGCTTTCCTTGCTTGCTGTCCCGGCAGGGCGCTGCTTGCCCCCTGTCCCGCTAGAGGAGTGACCGTCCATGGATTTTTTCAACAGTGCCGTCAATTTTTTTCGCGACGGCGGGTTCTTTCTTTACCCCCTCGCGCTGATTTTCGTCGTCGGCGTCGCGATCTCCGTGGAGCGCTTCGTCTATCTCACCCGCGAGACGAGCAAGAACCGCTCCCTCTGGGACGAGATCACGCCGCTGCTGCAGCAAGGTAACTTCCGCCAGGCGCTGACCGCGGCACAGGGGTCCGACGCGCAGGTGGCGACCGTGATGAAGTACGGCATCGCGCGACTGGCCAACGCCCGCCGCCGCGAAGACATCGAAAAGGCCATGGAAGAGAGCATGCTCGAGATCGTGCCGCGCCTCGAGAAGCGCACACACTATCTGTCCTCGCTCGCGAACATCGGCATGCTGATCGGCCTGCTCGGCACCATCATCGGCCTGATCGGCGCGTTCTCGGCCGTCGCCACGGCGAACCCCGCCGAAAAGGCCAACCTGCTGTCCGCGGCGATCTCGGTTGCCATGAACAACACGGCCTCGGGACTTTTTGTCGCCATCACGCTGCTCCTGACGCACATGTTCCTCGAGGCGAAGACGACCGCGCTGATCGACAGCCTCGAGATCGCGGTGGTCAAGTTCCTGAACGCCATCACCGAGCGCCAGGGCGAACAGGCTGTGCCGGCTGCGGCGGTCGCCCCGCAGGCTCCGCCCCGCGCCGCTCCTCCGGGCGCGCCTGCTCGCAGCCCGGCCTGACCACGGGCGGACGCCCCATGGCTCACTCCAAGCTCGCGAAGCGCGCCATGAGAAATCATGCGCGTTACCGCGGTCGCAACGATCTCAATATCGTGCCGATGATCGACATGATGGTGATCCTCGTGTTCTTCCTGATCTTCACGGCGGTGTTCTCGAAGACCACGATTCTCGAGCTGAACCTGCCGGCGCCGAACGCCTCGGTGCCGGATCTGCCGGAAGGCCTGCAACTGGAGGTCATCGTCCGCGCCGACCGCATCGAGGTGGCTGACCGCAAGACGGGCATCTTGAAGTCGCTGCCGAACCTCGACACGGGCTACGACCTCATCGGCCTCGCGGATTTCCTGCGGGCCGTGAAGGCCAAGTT
>JAYTNX010000184.1:0-2093 GCA_043748075.1 Pseudomonadota bacterium | reverse complement strand
GCTGGCGCAGGCGGAGGCGAGGGCGATGCAGAGCCAACCGATCGCTCCACTGTACTTCTATGTCGCGCGCCGGCTGGTGTCGCCGCGAGTGCGCGGTTGGGTGGACAACCCACGTGGGGTGCATCTCGACCGCTATCTCTCGGTTGCCGGGCGCTGAGGCGATCACCGGGCGGAGACCAGCTCGATCCATTCTCCCGCCGGGCCGACCAGCATGCCCGCTCGCCGACCGGCGTAGGGGGCTTCCGTGCGAAGGGTGGGGGCCACCACCCAGGCCAGCGGCCGGCTGTCGATGTCGTCCACCGCGAACGTCACCATCGCCATGCCCGGAGGCAGGTCGCCGTCGCGGCGCGGCCGGGGCAGGGCGGCCGCCGGGTATTCGTCGAGTTCGATCAGGAAGCGGTCGGAAAAATTCACCAGCGCCAGCGGTGTGTCGACCTCGCGGCCGAGCCCGTAGGCATCCTGCAGCACGTTGATCTTCGCCGGGACTGGCGCGGTGACCGGGGCGCCCAGAGTGTCGCGATAGAACGCCTGCATGCGGGCCATCGATGGGCCGCCGAGCACGACGATGAAGGTGCGATCGACGAACGACTTCGCCGGCGACTTGATGAACACGGAACCTGCGGCGGGGATGCGTGTGAAGTAGTTCAGTTCGCCGGCGGGACCGATCGCCTGCATCGCGCGCACCGAGGGGCTGGTCGACAGCGGGCGCGGCGGGCCGACGATGCGGAACGGCGAACCAGCCGCGAGCTGGGTGGCGAGCGCATCGGGATCCTCGACGAGAATCTCGTTCGAATTCCAGCCGTGCGTCTTCATGACCTCGAAACCGGGCGTCGCCGGACTCTGCACGAGACGCAGCCACGTCGGTTCACCGCTGGCCGGCTGCAGCAGCACCTGGCGGCGACCCTCGGCAAGCGGCGCGTTCCACCCCGCCGCCAGCGCCCGAGACACGAGGCCCTGGTCGACGATGCGATAGCCGAGCCAGCGCGTGTAGGCATCTTCGGCGACGGCCAGATCCGGCACGGCCAGGGTCACGGCGATGATCGCAGTCAGCATGCAGGGGGGCTCCCGATGCGGGCGGGTCGGTGTGGTATGTTCGGGCTATCCGAGCGGCGAGCGATCTTAGCGGCGTTCGCGACGCCGCGTCACCTGCGGAGCGTACGCGTTGATCGACCTCTACTACTGGCCCACCCCCAACGGCCACAAGATTCCGATCATGCTCGAGGAGTGCGCGCTCGAGTATCACGTGAAGCCGATCAACATGCTACGCGGCGAACAGTTCAAGCCGGCCTATCTGCGCATCAACCCGAACAACAAGATTCCCGCGATCGTCGATCGCGACGGGCCAGGCGGCAAGCCATTCGCACTGTTCGAGTCGGGTGCGATCCTGCAGTACCTCGCGGAGAAGTCCGGCCGCCTGATGCCACGCGACGCGCGACGTCGATTCACCGTGATCCAGTGGCTCACGTTCCAGATGGCGAATGTGGGGCCGATGTTCGGACAATGCGGCCATTTCCTCGGCTACGCACCGAAGCGCATCCCGTATGCGATCGATCGGTATCGCAATGAAACGCTGCGGCTCTACGGCGTGATGGACCGGCGGCTGGCGCAGGAGCCCTTTCTCGCCGGCGACTATTCGATCGCCGACGTCGCGACCTGGCCGTGGGTGCGGGTGCGCTGGTTGCACAAGATCGACCTCGACGGGTTCCCCCACGTGCGTCGCTGGTACGAGGCGATCGGCGCACGGCCAGCGGTACAGCGCGGCGTCGCGCTGCTCGAGGACCGGATGAAGATCGGCAACCCGGACGAGAAGGCGCGCGAGGCGCTGTTCGGCAGTCAGCAGCTCAGTCAGGGTCGCGCGGCGGGTGTGCGCGCGAAGCCGGCCCGGCGTCGCGACGGTCGCCGGTCGGGGACGTGAAGGGGTCGCGTTGGCCGGTGCTCTGCGCCCTGGCGCTAGCAGCCTGTCTGGTCCCCTGCGCTGCCCAGGCCGCGCTGCGCGTGGTGCATCGCGCCGGCACGGACGATGCGACGACGCTGGATCCTCACAAGGTGGGGTTTCCCGGCGAGAGCACCATCATGTCGGACCTGTTCGTTGG